>JAZDPN010000010.1:0-8829 GCA_043797545.1 Patescibacteria group bacterium
CGGTTAAAATCGCGCTTTTTGCGTGCGCGAAATCACAAAACACGCAACCTAAAGCATGAAACAAAACTTTTGTTTTATGCTCCATGATCCATGTTCTATGAATAAAATCCGAGTAAAAGGTGCCCGGACGCACAATCTCAAAAACATCGACGTCGATATTCCGCGCGACAAATTGACCGTGATCACTGGTCTCTCCGGCAGCGGAAAATCTAGCCTCGCTTTCGATACGATTTACGCCGAAGGACAGCGCCGCTATGTCGAGAGTCTCTCGACCTATGCCCGACAATTTCTCGGACTAACAAACAAACCAGATGTCGATTCAATCGACGGCCTCTCCCCCGCGATTTCCGTCGACCAAAAATCCGCGAGTCGCAATCCCCGCTCGACAGTCGGAACCGTCACCGAGATTTACGATTATTTACGCTTGCTCTTCGCGAAAATCGGTGAACCGCATTGCCCGCAGTGCGGCAAAAAAATCGCGCGGCAGTCGGCCAGTCAAATCGTGGATGCAATCGCGACTCTGCCTGAGGGTAGGAAAATTCTCCTGCTTGCTCCAGTCGTGAACGACCGCAAAGGTGAACACCGCGCCGAAATCGAGAAGATCAAAAAGGACGGCTTTGTGCGCTATCGCGTCGATGGCAAAGTCGTCACGATTAGCGAGGAGCTCGCGCTTGATCCGAAGAAAAAACACACGATCGAGATCGTCGTCGATCGACTCGTGGTCAAAAATCTCAAACCGATTGTCAAAAAACTGAGCGACGGTACGCCGATCGAGCAGCCCAATCCTGATCGCTCGCGCTTGGCTGATTCGGTCGAGCTCGCGCTGAAAAACGGAAACGGGATGATTAAAATAGTCGAAGTTGAAGGTGACGTCTCGACAAGCTCGGAGCGATCTCCTGCGGAAATCGTCTTTTCGGAAGCCTTTGCTTGCGCCGACTGCGGAATTTCTTTACCCGAAATTTCGCCCCGAATGTTTAGTTTCAATTCGCCCCACGGCGCCTGCCCGGATTGTCACGGCCTCGGTGCAAAACTCACAGTCGATGAAAAAAGAATCATTCCCAATCCGGATTTGTCGATTGAGGAAGGTGCGATCCTGCCCTGGGTCACACTCGCCTCGACTGATTTTTACGGGAATATTTTGAAGGCAGTCGCCGATCGGCACGGTTTCAGCTTGAAGAAACCTTGGCACAAACTTTCGCACGAAGCGAAAGAAATCGTCCTGCGCGGGACGGGCGATGAGCGCTACGAAGTGGAATTCGCGAGCGATCGTTTTGCCGGCGAGTATTCGACCAAATTCGAGGGAGTCGTGCCCAATGTCGAGAGGCGCTACCGCGAAACTGATTCAGATTTTGTGAGAAACAAGCTGGAAAAATTTATGCTGCTGAGGGAGTGCGAGGCCTGCGGAGGCAAACGTCTGCGGCGCGACGTCCTGGGAATCACTTTGCAGGACAAAAACATCATCGAGACAACCGCGCTCTCGATCTCTGAGTCGCGTAAATTTTTTAATGAATTGCAGCTCAACCCAAACGAGAAAAAAATCGCAAACTTGATCTTGAAAGAAATCGACGCCCGACTGAGTTTTCTCGAAAATGTCGGGATCGCTTACCTTACGCTCGACCGCGCTGCGAATACGCTTAGCGGCGGCGAGGCGCAGCGTATCCGGCTGGCGACTCAGATCGGCTCAAAATTGCAGGGCGTACTTTACGTTTTGGACGAGCCGTCAATCGGACTGCACCAGAGAGACAATTCGAAATTAATCCAAACTTTGATCGAATTGCGCGATCTCGGCAATACGGTGATTGTCGTCGAACACGACGAGGAAATCATGCGCGAAGCCGACTTCATCGTCGATATCGGGCCGGGCGCTGGTCGGCACGGCGGACGCATCGTTTGCGCCGGAACACCCAAAGAAATCATGAAAAATAAAAACTGTAAAACCGGGGCTTACCTTGCTGGCAAATTGAAAATCGAAACACCGAAAAAACGCCGACCCGGCAACGGCCAGTTTTTGAAGATTATCGGCGCGACCGAGCACAATTTGAAAAACGTGGATGCGACTTTTCCGCTGGGAACTTTCATCGGCATCTCAGGAGTCTCCGGGTCGGGAAAATCGAGTTTGGTGAATTTTATTTTGGCGAAAAAACTGCTGCACGAGCTGAACCGCTCCCATGATGTCCCTGGCAAACACAGAGATTTTCTCGGAATCGAAAATCTCGACAAAGCAATCGTAATCGACCAAAACCCGATTGGCCGGACGCCACGATCAAACGCCGCGACTTATACCGGGGTTTTTGCCGATATTCGTGAGCTTTTCGCTAGTACGCCAGAAGCAAAATTACGCGGCTACAAGTCCGGCAGATTTTCTTTCAATGTGAAAGGCGGACGTTGCGAAGCCTGCAGCGGAGATGGTTTGAAAAAAATCGAGATGCATTTTTTGCCGGATATTTACGTGGAATGCGAAGAATGCCACGGCCGTCGCTATAATCGCGAAGCGCTCGAAATAACTTATCGCTCGAAAAACATCGCCGATGTACTCGAAATGACGATCGAAGACGGAGCGGAATTTTTCTCCGCGCAGCCCGCGATCAAAAAGAAACTCGAAACGCTAGTCGACGTCGGGCTCGGCTATTTGAAACTCGGACAATCCGCGACAACTTTATCCGGCGGCGAGGCACAAAGAATCAAATTAGCAACTGAGCTTTCCAAACGCGCGACCGGGAAAACACTATACATCTTGGACGAACCGACAACTGGCTTGCATTTCGATGACGTCAGAAGACTGATCGAAGTCCTGCAGAGATTGGTCGATGCAGGCAATACGATGGTCGTGATCGAGCACAATCTCGATGTTTTGAAATCCTGCGACTTTTTAATCGACCTCGGACCGGAGGGCGGCTCGTCGGGCGGCGAGATCGTCGCGAGCGGCACGCCGGAAGAAGTCGCGAAAGTGAAAGGCAGTTTCACGGGTCAGTATTTGAAAAAGATGCTGCGTTAAAATAAACCCGTGGATAGAAAATTCCGCGATAAATACCGCATAGCATCGGCGCGGCTACAAACTTGGGATTATTCTCGTGATGCTTATTGTTCCATCACAATTTGCACGAAAAATAGGGCCAATTTTTTCGGCAAGTTGTAGAGACGAGGCAACGCCTCGTCTCTACACGGGCATTCACCCGCAAATGTCCAAAATCTCACCAAAACCAAAATCGCTTCCAACTATCATCGGTTCGTTCAAATCGATCTGCACCAAATGCATTCGTAAAATTCATCCGGATTTTTCTTGGCAACCCGCTACCACGACCATATCATTCGTGATGACCGCGCATATAACGAAATTCAAGCGTATATTCTCAATAATCCGGCTAATTGGCACAAAGACAAAGAAAATGTGTCACCATAATCTGTATTCTTCCTTTCGTATCGTGTATTCTTTCGGCGTGAATCTCCCCGATTTCCTCGCTCAGACCGAACCGCAACTCGCCCAAACGATTTCGGCATTTGCCGATTCGATCAAAAAAATCGCTGCCAAAATCGGAACCGCCGAGACAAGCGAAGCCGGCAGCCAGAATACCTTTGGCGAAAATCAGCTCAAACTCGATGTCCTCGCCGACCAGATTATTTTCAGCGAGCTGGGAAAATGTATGTCAGTCGCGGTTGCCGCGAGCGAGGAACAGTCGAGTGAAAAAGTTTTGCACGCGGACGGTGTATTTTCGGTCGCTTTCGACCCGCTCGATGGTAGCAGCCTAGTCGATTCGAATCTCGCCGTCGGAACGATTTTCGGAATCTGGAAAGGCAAAGGCTTCATCGGTAAAACCGGCAGGACAATCGTCGCAGCGGGCTATGCGATTTACGGGCCACGCACGACACTCACACTTTCGCTCGGCGAAAAACCAGCTGAATTCACGCTCCAAAAAAACGGCGACTGGAAACTTTCGATCGCGAAAATGGAAATCGGCGAAGGCAAAATGTTTGCGCCGGGTAATCTCAGAGCCTGCGCGGAAAACAAAGAATATCTCTGCCTGTTGGATTTTTGGGCAGAGAATGGCTACCAATTGCGTTATTCCGGCGGGATGGTGCCAGACGTGCACCAGATCTTGGTGAAGGGTAAAGGTATTTTCAGCTATCCCGGAAGCTCGAGCTGTCCCGCCAAGTTGCGACTGATTTACGAATGCGCTCCGCTGGCTTTCATCGTCGAAGCGGCTGGCGGTGCAAGTACGAATTTGGAAACTTCGATCCTGGACGAAAAAGTGGTTGAGCTCGATCAGCGCACTGTCATCGCTATCGGCTCACGAGAAGAGGTCGATCGCTTCAAGAAATTTTTGAAAGCTTAGATTGCAAGAATCTTTGAGACTCTGCCGGAAATTTCAAAAGTGATTTTGACTGAGGAATTTTTGGCTACACGGCCGCGCGCACGGATCGCGGCCGCGACTTCAGGTAAAAGTTTTTGAAATGAATCTGGTTTTTTGACTTTGAGCAAAGCGGTCGGACCAGGCAAATTCTGCATTTTGATCAGATAAGTTTGAGCGTCGACCAGCTCAGCCAGCTTTTCATTTTCGGCTTGGTCGCGACCGAGCAAAACGAAACTTTTTTGACCGACTAATAGTAAACGCAATTTTTTTAGTAGTTTTACGTCTTGGATGGAAAAATCCGGATCGCGCGCGAGTAGAATTTTGAGCTGATCGGCGAAGGTCGGCTCGGTCAGGAGACAGCCGCCCGCCGGAGCGGGAAAATCCTGCAAACCAAACTGAGCGGCCAGAGCGAACTGCGGTTTGCGACTGCGGCCCGAGAGACCAAGCAGTTTTGCTCGATCGACAAGACCAGATTGCTCGAAAACAGTTTCGGGTAAATTTTGAGCGGAGAGCGGCCGCAAAATCTCGACTCCGGCAATTTTGACAACCCGATCCAGAGCAACCCGATTTTGTGAAAAAGGTCGCTGGCCGAGCACCTCGCCACTCGCAAGAATTTGAAAATTATTCCCCCGAGCAAACTCTGACGCCAAACGAAACATCGCGGCGTGACAGTCGATACACGGATTCAGATTTTTGCCGAAACCGCTCGGCGGATTTTTCACAAGCGACCAAATTTTGGCTGAAAAATCTTGCACGAAAATTTTGATTCCCAAATTCTGCGCGGAAATTTGGGCTTTTTCCGCACCGAAGAATGGCGATTCGAAAGTCAAAGCGGCGACTTCACAGCCCGCATTTTGGAGAATCTTGACAGCTAAAATGGAGTCGAGACCACCCGAAAAAACGACCAGCGCGCGCGCTTTTTTTGAGTTCATGAGCCATTTTTAATTTTAATTCCGGCTGCCAGATTTTGAATTGTCTCCTCGAGATCAGCCCCGATCGCAACTGCGAAAGGCACTTTGACTCTTTTAACCTTTTTGGCGTCAATCGGAATCAAAATCTCGACCAACGCCCCAGCCTCACTTTTCGCCGCAGTCAGTAATTGTTTCAACTGGAGCAAAATCGCTGGGTCAGTCTCGACTGGCAGCTCAATCTGCAGCGGCAGCGCGAGCACGATTTCCTCAAGCGGTTCGGACAATTTGGGAGCAGCCTTGCCATTTGAATCATCAATAAACCCGTCTTTTTCGGCGCTTTGGCGCAAATGCTCCAGGTCGAGTTTTTTGATTTCGTGAGCCGAGATTTGGAAAACATCGTTACGGAATTCAAGACGACCGGTCGCCGTGACCAATTCGTCTTTTTCGATCTGGTCGCCAAACTGCGCGAAAACTTTCGGAAAAAGCGAGATCTCGATGGCGCCAGTCGGATCCTCGATAGTCGCGAAAGCCATCATTTGGCTCGACTTCTTGGTCATGATTTTGCGAAACTGAGTCACTATTCCTCCGACGGTGAAAGTCTTGCCCACGTTTTTCTTGTCCAATTTTTCGACCAAATGGACTTTCTTGCCTAAGGCTTTTTTGAGTCCAGCGAGCGGATGGGCCGAGACATACATCCCGAGCAGTTCTTTTTCCCATTTCAATTTTTGGGAACGCGATGCGGGCGCGATTTTTTCGAGCTGGAATTCCAACTTCGGCGCAGCGGCCGTCTCACCAAAAAGCGAACCCTGGACAGTCTCGGCTGAATTTTTGACGGCTTTCGCGAATTCGGAAAGCGAACTCGCTGAAGCCGCAATCGCAGCGCGTTCACCGAGATCGTCGAGCGCGCCGGAGAAAGCGAGCGCTTCGAGAGTTCTTTTATTGATGACCGACGGTTCGACTCGGGAAGCAAAATCCGCGAGCGACTCGAATTTTCCGCCGTTTTTACGCGCGTCGAGAATCGCGCGAATCGGACCCTCGCCGACGCCTTTGATCGCATTCAGCCCGAAACGAATGTCTCCGCCCGCGACGACCGTGAAATTCGCGAGTGATTCATTCACCGACGGCGGGAGAACTTTGATCGACATTTTCGAAGCTTCTTCGATGTCGATCGCAAGCCGGTCGAGATTGCCGTGATCGGCAGTCAAAAGGGCCGCGAGAAATTCGGAAGGAAAATGCGCCTTGAGATAACCAGTTTGGTACGCGATCAACGCGTAACATGCGGCGTGCGATTTATTGAAACCATATCCCGCGAAAGGCTCGATGACGGAGAAAAGCTGTTCGGCTTCTTTTTTCGTGTGGCCTTTTTTCACCGCGCCGGAGATGAATTTTTCGCGCTGCGCGTCGAGCAACTCGGGAATTTTTTTCGCGACGGCTTTGATCATGAGATAACCTTCGCCGAGCGAAAAACCGGCAAATGATTGGGCGATTTGCTGGACCTGCTCTTGGTAAACCGCGATGCCGTGCGTTTCCTCGAGAAATTCCTGCAAAATCGGATGCGGATATTTCACCGACTGCGGATTATTTTTCCCACGAATGTAGGTCGGAATATTTTCCATCGGACCTGGACGGAATAACGCGACCATCGCGATGAGATCTTCGAAACGCGTTGACTGCAAATCTTTGAGATAACGACGCATCCCGCTCGACTCGAACTGGAACACGCCGGTCGTCTCCGCTTTTTGGAAGAGTTCGAAAGTTTTTTTGTCATCCATCGGCAGCGCGGAAATATCAATCTCCGTTTTGCGCGTCCGCCGAATAATGTTGAGACATTTTTGAATAATCGTAAGATTGCGCAGTCCGAGAAAATCCATTTTGAGCAAACCGATATCTTCGATCGGATGCATCGAATACTGTGTAATAATAGCGTTTTCGTCGCCCGGAGCATTTTGGAGCGGCGTGTATTCGGGCAAACTTTTATCCGCAATCACGACGGCACAGGCGTGCACGCCGGCCTGCCGAATCACGCCTTCGAGTTTTTGTGCGATCTCCCAAATTTTTTTGAACGGCTCACGGGAAATCGCGTCGCGGAGCGCCGGCTCGGCGTCGAGCGCCTCATCCAAAGTAATTCCCGGCCGACTCGGAATCAATTTCGTGAACGCGTTCATATCGGCGAAGGAAACACCGAAAACGCGGCCGGTATCCTTGACGGCAGCCTTCGCGGCGAGCGTGCCGAAAGTAATCACGCGCGCGACATGATCGCGACCGTATTTTTGCGCAACATAATCGAGCACTTCGTCGCGGCGATTATCGGCGAAATCGATATCGATATCCGGCATTGACACGCGCTCCGGATTGAGAAAGCGCTCGAAAAGCAGTCCGTAATTCAGCGGATTCAAATCAGTGATGCGCAGCGCGAAAGAAATCAGACTTCCCGCGGCGCTCCCGCGACCCGGACCAACTGTAATCCCCGCCTCTTTCGCGTACTTCACGAAATCCCACACGATCAAAAAATAGCTCGCGAAGCCCATTTTGTTGATGACGTCCAATTCGTATTCCAGCCGGTCGAGAATTTTTTGCGTTTTAATTTTCGACGGCGGCGTTTTAATTTTCGGCGAAATTTCCTCGCCATCGACGCGACGGAATTTCTCGGGAATCGGAATCCCGAAACGATGATTCAGCCCCTCGTAACAAAGTTCGCGCAAATATTCTTCCGGTTTTTTTTGAAACGGCGTCGAATAAGTCGGGAGCAATCTTTTGCCGAGCGGAAGCTCGACATTGCATTTTTCGGCTATTTTCAAAGTGTTTGCGATCGCCTCGGGAACTTCGGCGAAGGCTTTTTGCATATCGTCGGGTGAACGCAGCGAATAATCGTCGCCCGTCATGCGCATCCGATTTTCTTCGGAAATCAGATTGCCAGTCTGCACGCAGAGCAAAACATCCTGTGCCTCGGCGTCCTCACGACGGACATAGTGGCAGTCATTCGTCGCGACGAGCGGGACATTCAGTTTGCGCGCCAGCTCAATCACTCGCGCATTCGCGATTTTTTGCTCGGGAATCGAGGGATGATTTTGCAGCTCAAGGTAAAAGTTTTCTTCGCCAAAAAATTTCTGGTAGCGGCGCACCGCCTCTTCTGCTTCGGCGTAATTTTCAGAAAGCAGCATCTGGGGAATCTCGCCCTGGAGACAGGCCGACATGCCGATCAAGCCACCACCAAATTTTTGGAGCAATTCGAAATCAACCCGCGGCTTGTAATAAAAGCCTTCCAAATTGGCCTGCGTGACGAGCTGGAGAATATTTTGGTAACCCTCGAGATCGCGAGCCAGCAGGACGAGATGCCAGGGTTTGACGTCCACGCCGGGACGCTTCTGAAAGCGACCGAAACGCGCGACATAAGTCTCGACTCCGAGAATCGGTTTGATCCCGGCGGCCTGGGCCTTTTGGTAAAAATCAACCAAACCGTAGGCATTTCCATGGTCGGTAATCGCCAGCGCTGGCATCTGCAATTCACGCGCCCGCGCCAGATAATCCTCCGGTTTGCCGAGGCCGTCCAACAAAGAAAAATGCGTGTG
>JAZDPN010000014.1:0-13066 GCA_043797545.1 Patescibacteria group bacterium
ACTAGGACAGCACAAAGAGCAATCCCTCCCGCGATTTTTTGGCCGTATTTGCGAGCTGCGGTTTTGAAATTCATCCCGGTATTTTAGCTTAAAATTGACAAAAAGTCAAAGCTATTTCATTCGAAATAACTCTCGATTGTCTTTTCGTTCTCATCCATAATCCGATTCATTTTTTGTAGAAAATCGGTCTGGGCCTGGATTTCTTGAGTCGAAAATTTTCCCTCTAAGGCTTTGCTTGATTTGGTAAATTTGCCCAGCAGCTTGGCCACCAAAGTTTTCCCTTTCGGCGTGATCTCGACTAGAACATTGCGGCGATCGCTACCCTTTTGGGTTGGCAAGCGCAAAACTAAACCTTCATCTTCCAGCGCGTTGATTCTTTGACTGACGTTAGATTTCGTCCCGCCCGCGTACTTCATGATGTCGCTTGGCCGCTGCGGACCTTCATTAGCCAGCATCCTGAGAATACGAAATTGCGCCCCGGTCGTGCCGCTCGGCGCAAAAACGAAGCGGTTCGCGATTGTCTTGAGGCGAATGCTGGTAACGACGATCATTTCGCCGATCGAGAGAGGAGTTTTGGACATTGTTTGAGAAATTAAAAAATAACGAGTCGGGAGTTTAATGGTGAATTTTTAAAAATCAAGTAGTTTATGAATAAACTTTTTGCTTCAGTAATTTAAAGCCAAATTGTCCTCATAGCAACCCTAAATTTGCCTTGTTGGGATAAAATCCACGAGAGACATCTAGATAGACTTTTCGAGTATTTATCAGATTCTTGCAAGACTATTTTGGTCAGTCGTCGAGGCACTCCGGGGTGGGATAAAAAATATTTCTATTATGTCGTTCCAGCAAATTATTTTTCTGCTCAACACTTACAAGTATTTTTTTCTTTTTCCCGTGGTCGTCATCGAGGGACCAATTGTTACCGTAATTGCGGGTTTTTTGGCTTCTCTCGGTCATCTCAATCTAGGGATCGCCTACGCGGTTGTAATCGCTGGCGACCTGGTCGGCGATAGTATGTACTACGCGATTGGCTATTACGGCGGGCGAAGCTTCATCCAGCGCTGGGGTCGTTTTTTCGGCGTCACGGTCGAGCGCGTCAAACAGCTGGAAAGACATTTCGCAAAGCACAGCGGCAAGACTCTGGTGATTGGAAAGTTATCGCACGCCGTCGGCATAGTTGTTTTATTTGCAGCCGGCATAGCGAAAGTCCCTTTCTGGAAATACATTTGGTACAACTTCCTCCCGACCCTGCCCAAGTCGCTCATCTTAATCCTGATCGGTTTTTATTTCGGAGAAACCTACGGCAAGATTAATTCCTATCTGGACTACACCGCGCTCGGGACAGTCTCAGCGCTGATCATATTCACTGCGGCTTATTTTGCGGTAAAACATTTCAGCAAAAAATACGAGGATTAAAATAAGACCGTCTTACCAAAACCAGTCATGAAAATCTTGATCGCTAGCGACACCTACTATCCGAACGTGAATGGCGCGGCTTATTTTACTTACCGGCTGGCAAACTCTCTGGCAGAAAAAGGACATGCTGTTTCCGTCATCTGCCCGGCCCAGAAATTTGCCAACAAAGTCTCCCGTGACAAAAAAGTCACGGTCTACGGCGTTCGCTCCATCCGAATCCAGGCCTATCAGAATTTCCGGATTGCGCCCTTAGCGATTTCGAAAAAGTTTATTTTCGAGTCTGTCCAGAAAATCGCGCCTGACGTGGTACACGTCCAAAATCACTTCATGATTGGTAAAGGCGCTGCCCTCGCGGCGAAAAAACTGGGTATTCCGGTCATAGGCACAAATCATTTCATGCCGGAAAATTTGGTGCACTATTTTCATTTACCAAAAAGCGCGGAAGAACGACTGAAAAAATTCGGCTGGAAGCAATGCTTGAATATCTTTGAGCAGCTCGACTTCGTGACTACACCGACCCAAACCGCCGCGAACTTATTGCTGCAAGCCGGATTCAGCGGAGAGGTTTTACCGGTTTCTTGCGGCATCGATTTGGCAAGATTCAAACCGACGAATCCAGGAGCGTATCTGAAAAAAATCTACGGCATTCCTAAAGACCGGCCCGTGCTGCTCTATGTCGGCAGACTCGACAAAGAAAAAAGGTTGGAAACAATTCTGCAAGCACTGCCTGTTATTTTGCGACACAAGCAAGTCCATCTCGTCTTGGCCGGGATCGGCAATGAAAAAAACAAGCTTAAAAACCTGGTAAGAAAACTCGGACTGCAAAAGGCAGTCACCTTCACAGGATTCATCCCTGACGCAGACCTACAAAATATTTACCGCGTCGCTGATCTATTCGTCATCGCGGGCATCGCCGAGCTCCAAAGTATCGTCACGATGGAGGCCATGGCTTCCGGCCTGCCAGTCGTGGCAGTCGAGGCGATGGCTTTGCCTGAGCTAGTCCGACATGGTAAAAATGGCTATCTCTTCCCTGACGGAGACAGCCAAAAGTTCGCCGAGCTGGTCATAGCCATTCTCACTAATCCGCAAATGCGCAAGCGCATGGCGGCTGAAAGCCTGAAGATAATAAAAAACCACGACATCAAGCGCGTAATAGTAAAATATGAATCGCTTTACTCTAAAATCATTCGCCGCAAAACATCGCACGCTGTGGTCAGATAAATTTTTTATCATCACGGCGATCATAGGAGTCTTCTTTTTCGCGCTAAGTCTTTTTGTGAATTATGGCGCAGTGAAATACACCAACATCGAGGCTGGCAATCCCACGACGGATATCCTGCTCGACAATCTACCCTTGGTAAACACAGACTTTATTTTTAGCGAAGGCGCTTTGCTATTCGTAATTTTCGTAACTATCCTGCTTATTTTAGAACCGAAAACAATTCCCTTTACGTTGAAGAGCGTCGCGTTATTTATCTGTATCCGGTCGCTCTTCGTAATCATGACACACCTCAGTCCTTTCCCGGATCACATCATACCCGATTTAGATAGTCTGGGTTATTTCAGCTCGGGCGCGGATTTATTTTTTTCGGGACACGTCGGAATGCCATTTCTGCTCGCATTATTGTATTGGCAGCAAAAAAATCTGCGGCGCCTATTTTTACTCTCTTCGCTGACCGCCGCAGTCGCAGTCATCCTCGGTCATCTGCACTACACGATTGATGTTTTTTCGGCCTTTTTTATTACTTACGGGATTTATCACATCGCACAAATCGTCTTCCCAAAGGATTACCAAATCTTCACACACGGTTTGCAAAGCAACCCAAAAATTAAGGGGTTCTGAAGTTCTAGCTGTTTACATCCAGCACGCTAAATTCTCCCGCTTGCAGCGAGGATCAATTTAGTGAGCCCATTCTTCTCGGGCGGGGCAGAATTTATTGGTGCGCCCGGCAGGATTTGAACCTACGACCCCCAGCTCCGCAAGCTGATGCTCTATCCAGCTGAGCTACGGGCGCACAAGATGAAATGCAAGATGTTAACTACTGCTGCTGTCCAGCTGCCTGTCCGCCATAGCCTTGGCGAAGGCGGAAGCTACGGGCGCACAAGATGAAATGCAAGATGTTAACTACTGCTGCTGTCCAGCTGCCTGTCCGCCATAGCCTTGGCGAAGGCGGAAGCTATGGGCGCACAAGAAAGAAATTTTAAACTTATTCCTTACTCCTTACTCCTTATTCCTTATTCCTGTAAAAAGCCGGTGGATTTTAAAGCAAATCTTCCGCGCGCGCCAACCTTCCGCTAAAATCCAGGAATGAGCGAATCTAGTCCAATCGCCGAAAAGAAAATGCGCCGCGAGCGCGCCGCGAATCTCCGCGCCGCCGGGGTGAATCCTTTTGCCGACAAATTCGCGAAAACGCACGATCTCGGCGCGGCCGGGAAATTGAAAGACGGGACGAAAAAAGTCGCGGTCGCGGGACGAATTTTGCAGCTGCGCCAAATCGGCAAACTCGCGTTCGTGAAATTGTCGAGTCTCGCGGGCGAATATCAAATTGTTTTGCAGGACGGCAAAACGGAGCAATTTGATTTGTGGAAAAAGAATCTCGACCTCGGCGATTTCGTCGGCGCGCTCGGCGAGACTTTCACGACGAAACACGGCGAGCCGAGTCTCCTCGTCGAGCAATTAACTTTGCTCACGAAAAGTCTTTCGCCGCTGCCGGAGAAATTTCACGGGCTGACGGACATCGAGAAAAAATATCGTGAGCGGCATCTCGATCTCGCGACGAATAAAGAGACGCGGGAAAGATTTTTGTTTCGCTCGCAGCTGATTCGCAGTTTGCGGAATTTTTTTGAGAACGAAGGTTTCGTCGAGGTCGAAACTCCCGTGCTGCAATCGAAACCGAGCGGCGCGGTCGCGAAACCTTTTCGCACGCACCACGAAGCACTCGACTTCGATTGCGTGCTGCGCATCGCGCCGGAAACTTATTTGAAACGCTGTCTCGTCGGCGGATTTGAGAAAGTTTTTGAGTTCGCGCGCTGCTTCCGCAATGAAGGCATCGACCCGACGCATTTGCAGGATTTCACGATGTTGGAACTTTATGCGGGTTATGAGAATTTCGAATATTTGATGAACTTGGCGGAAAAAATGTTTGGCGAGATCGCGAAATTGCTCGGCAAAAAAGAAATCGAATTCGCCGGGCAAAAGATTTCGCTCAAGACACCATTCCCGAAAGTCGACATCGTCGACGCGATCGCGGAAGCGACCGGACTCGAATTGAAAAATGCGAGCGACGAGGACATTCGCGCGAAAATAAAGGAACTCAAAATCGAGGTCGCGAATTTGCCGAAGCTCGGCCGCGGCAACTTGATCGATGCGCTTTACAAAAAAGTGCTGCGCGAAAAAATCGTGAACCCGACTTTCGTCGTCGGCCACCCGGTGGAGCTCTCCCCGCTCTCGCGGCGCAACGATGCGCATCCGGAAAAAGTCGATCGCTTCCAGCTCGTGATCGCGGGTCTCGAAGTGATCAATGCGTTCAGCGAATTGACGGATGCGGACGATCAGGCGGAACGATTCAAAAAACAACAAAACGCACGCGACGGCGGTGATCCGGAGGCGATGGAAAACGACGAGGAATTTGTGAATGCGCTCGCGCACGGCATGCCGCCAGCGGCGGGTTGGGGAATCGGAATTGATCGACTGACTGCGTTGCTGACGAATTCGGAAAATCTGAAAGATGTTGTGCTGTTTCCGTTGATGAAGCCGGAGAAATAATTGATTTTAGAAAAAGTTAAGAAAGTTTTGCCTCGAGAAAATCGGGAGTTTAAAATTTTCCAACACTCGCTATCACGCGATTTAAAGTTGTGATGGAACAACAAATATGGAGCACAAGACCACAAAAATTCAGCCAACGCATAGAAATAGTTTGGCAAAGCCAGCGCTTATTAACGGGCATCTATTTCCGGCTGGATCACAGTTGTGCCCCAATAACCTAATAAATACTAAAAGATTTGGTGATATTTGGGCTCCATCAATAGACCCGACCACTTGGTATTTAAATTTATCCGAAAAATTAATTCCAACAGCAGAGGAATTGCGCAAAAATTTGTTCGAAAAAAATAAATTTATTGCTCCTGACACAGGTAATGAAAATTGGATTGTTGATCACAAAAACTATTCTAAATTTATTCAAAATACGACCTCAATTATAATTTTTCTTTATACAACTCTAGAGGCATTCTCAAATCAGATTATCCCTATCCGTAAGGAGTACAGGATTCAAACCAATAGGCGCAACAGTCACAAGCCTGAATTTTTTGAGAGCAAGCAAAAAGTTATGCGATATCTATCTTTAGAGGACAAGCTTGTATGGCTAGCCAAAGAGTTATTATATTCAGACATAAAACAGCAAAAATTTTGGGGCAGTTTCAAAAATTTAACTACGCTGAGGAATGATTTAGTCCACATAAAAACAATGCTCTCGAATGCAGTCGACACTCATTTAGATTTATATTCTCAACTTATAGATGCTGATCTTAAAGATTTATTGCTTACAACAAAAAACATTATTACATTTTTTAGACCAGATTTTTTCGACAACCAGTCTGACTTTTTTGAGTAAGTTCCCTACACGGTTGATAATCCTCCGCAAGATCAGCGTAGGGAATGGGCATGCCCATTCCCTACAAAATAAAAATAAACTGATTTTAAATAGGTAACGAACGGACATGCCTGTTCATCAAAATTTCATAATCCTGATAATTCTCGGATTAGAATTTTCGCGATGTCGCCCCACCCAGATCGCGACCGCAAATTACCGCGTCTGAAGGATTTTGATTATTCCACTGACGGCGCATATTTTGTGACAATCTGCACCGCGAATCGCGAACAGATTTTTGGAAAAATCTGTGACGGCAAAATGATTTTGAACGAATTCGGGAAAATCACAGAAAAATGTTGGCGAGATTTGCCTAACCATTATTCCAATTGTGTGCTGGATGAATTCGTCGTCATGCCGAATCATTTTCACGGGATTATTTGGATCGAAAATAATTTCGATCCGGACAATGGAAAATCTGTAGGGAACGGGCATGCCCGTTCCCTACAAGAAACCGTCCTTTCCCTACCCAAAAAAACGAACCTGTCCACAGTCATCGGTTCATTCAAATCCGCCACAACCAAAATCATCCGCCAACAAAATTCCCAAATTGATTCTGGCTGGCAAAAATCATTTTTCGATCGCATCATCCGCGATGAAGATGAATTGAACCGGATTCGCGATTACATTTGGCAAAATCCTGAAAACTGGGAAAAAGATGAAGAAAATTTGAAGTGTTAAAATCGCCGAAATGGAAAATCTCTCGCTTCTCGGCCAAAAATGGATCTTCCCCAAAACCGCAACCGGGACAGATTTTTTGAGCAAACTGAAAAAAATCCGCGGCATCGACGCCAGCGAAATCCACGACAGCCAAAAAATGCGCGACCTCCCCCGCGCTGCGCAGCGCATCCGGACAGCCATCGCGCAAAATGAAAAAATCCTCATCGTCGGCGATTACGACGCCGACGGAATCACCGCCGCCGCCATTCTTTTCAAGGTCATCACCCAGCTCGGCGGACTCGTCTCCGTCCGACTCCCGCACCGACTGCGCGACGGCTACGGACTGAACCGCAACTTCATCGAATCCGCGCGCGCGCTCGAAGTAAAACTCATCATCACCGTCGACAACGGCATCTCCGCGCTGCACGAAATCGAATTCGCGAACGAACTCGGAATCGAAACAATCATCACCGACCACCACACCCCACCCGCGACTTTGCCACCAGCTTTCGCGATCGTGAATCCGAAACAAAAAAATTGCGCTTATCCCGAAAAAAATCTCTCCGGCGCAGCGGTCGCTATGAAACTCGCGGAAAATCTCGGCGAAATCCCGCCGAACTTGCGCGATGAAATTCACGCACTCGCGGCGATCGGCACGCTCGCCGATGTCTGTCCGCTCGTCGGTGAAAACCGCGCGCTCGTCGCGACCGGCCTCGAACTTTTGCCAAAAGTCACGAATCCCGGATTGCAAAAAATCATCGCAAACGCCGGACTCGGCGCGAAAATTTCGGCTGATGATGTCGGCTTCCGCATCGCGCCGCGGCTCAATGCTGCCGGTCGGCTCGACGACCCGCTGCTCGCTTTTCAAACTTTGGTCCATCCCGCCGGCGCGAAATTCGCGGACGAACTCGAGCGACTGAATCGCGAACGGCAAAGTTGGACGGCCGACATTCTCGATGCGGTCGAAGAAAAACTCGGCGAACTCGGCGCGGAAAAAATTTTGATCGCGAGCGGCGAATTTCATCCCGGGATCATCGGACTCGCGGCCGCGAATCTCGCCGAAAAATATTTCCGCCCGGCGATCGTGATGAGCACGAAAGCCGAAAATTTTGTCGGAAGCTGCCGCTCCCCGCTCGCGGAATTCAACCTCGCCGAGGCGCTCGAATCCGTCGGCGACCTACTCGAGAAATTCGGCGGACACCACGGCGCGGCGGGTTTCACTTTGGCGCAAAAAAATCGCAGCGAGTTCGAAAAACGGATCGCGGAATTCGCGGAAAAGAAAATCGGCGCGGTCGAACTCATCCCGACGCTCGCGCTCGATCTCGCCGTCGAGGAAAAACTTTTGACCGAAAAATTTTTGCGCGAGCTGCAAAGTCTCGAGCCTTTTGGCGCGGGCAATCCCGAGCCGAATTTATTTTTGGCAAATACGCCGCTCGACGACATCCGTGCGATCGGCGCGGACGGGAAACATCTCAAAATGAAAGTCGGCGCGAAAAAATTAACCGCGATCGCATTTCGCTTCGGCGAGTTCGCAGAAAAATTGGGACAAAAAAAACGCGCCGATCTCGTTTTCAATTTCGGCGAAAATGCGTGGAACGGGAATCGCGAATTGCAATTGAAAATAATCGACGCGAGATAGTTTCGAGTTTCGAGTTGCGAGTTGTGAGAATTTCCAAATTACAAAAAACAAATTCCATCCGCCGCGGCGGACCAATTCTGAAATCCGAATTTTTGGAATTGGAATTTGAGATTTATTTGGATTTTGGAAATTGAATTTTGGAATTTTTTTGAGTTTCATGTTTCATGCTCCATGTTTCATGTCAGTCCCCAGCATCTTCACCAAATCCACAACCCTCGCCGAGTAGCCCCATTCGTTGTCGTACCATGACAAAACTTTGAGCAATTTGCCGTCAACGATTTTGGTATTTCCAGCATCGACGATCGAGCTGCGCGTATCCCCGCGAAAATCGATCGAAACAAGTGGAATTTTTTCGAGACCGAGAATACCTTTCATTTTGCCTTTCGCGGCTTTCTCGATCGCGGCATTGACCGCCTCAGCGGTGGCCGGCTTTTCCAGCTCGACGGTCAGATCGACCAGCGAAACAATCGCAGTCGGGACGCGCAAACTCACTCCGGCGAAACGATTGGCCAGCTCGGGAATTACGCGACCGAGCGCCGAGCTGACTCCCGTCTTGGTTGGCACGATCGATGGCAGGAAGCTTCTAGCACGACGCAAATCGCCGCCCGAGTTGTCGAGAATATTTTGATTACCGGTGACGGAATGAACGGTCGAAAGCTGCGCCCGGCGAATCCCGAAATTTTCGTGAATGACTTTCGCGAGCGGAGCGAGACAATTCGTCGTACAGCTCGCGTTCGAAACGATTTTCGAATTCGAATCAAATTCGGAGTCGTTGACCCCGACCACGAAAGTCGGAATCCGAATATCATTACAGGGCGCGGTCACTAAAACTTTTTTCGCACCCGCCTTCAGGTGTCGCTCGGCGGAAGAATAATCTGTCAGCCGACCAGTCGCCTCGATCACGACATCGACCGCGAAATCTCGCCACGAAAAATCCTTACCCGGATCACCCTGCAAAACCGCAACCCTCTGACCATCGACAATCAAAGAATTTTTTTCAGCTGAAATCTCCGCCGCGCATTTCCCATAAATCGAATCGTATTTGAGTAGATGGGCGTGCATCGCGGCATCGGCTCGCGAATTGACCGCCACTAGCTCAATCGCAGAATTACCGATTGCCTGCCGATGAAAACAACGACCGATCCGGCCATAGCCATTGATCGCAACTTTGATCTTGGAAGAATTCATCGTGCTGCGATTTTAGCAAACCAGGCGAAGTGTTAAAATCTGGGGGATGAAAGACTGCCCGGCTTGTGGCGAAAAAATCAAAGATGACGCCCTGAAGTGCAAATTTTGCGGGGTCGAGTTGAATTTGCGGAAATGCCCTTGGTGCGCCGAATTGATCGAGAAAAACGCCAAAAAATGCAAGCATTGTAAAAGTCTTTTGGCCAAGATCAAATGCGACGGGTGTGGCAGCTCGGTCGAATTGACTGAGATGCGCTGTCCGGCCTGCCTCGAGAAAATAATCGCCGCTGAAGTCGCGAGACAAGTCGCCACGGAGCGCAGCAAAGTTGATCTGAAAAATTGGCTGATTCTGGGAATCCTGATCGCTCTGGCCGCTTTTGCGCTGAGCCGAATTTTTTAGTTTAAAACAGACGACCTTGCACCGACCAGGTTTTGAGCGGCTCGAAACTTTTGCGGTGGATCGCGGTCGGCCGCATGCGCAGTAGTTTGCGAATGTGATGCAAAGTGCCATAGCCCTTGTGATTGGCGAAAGAGTAGCCCGGATATTTTTTGGCGAATCCAAGCATCAAACGATCGCGCCAGACTTTGGCCACGATCGAGGCAGCCGAAATCTCAGGAAAAAGCGCATCGCCCCGGACGAATTCTTGACTCGGAATTTCGAAACGAAAACCATCCCGCCCATCGACCCACAGCTCGTGCGGTCGCGGACGGAGCTGTTCGACCGCAATGCGCATCGCAAGGTTAGTGGCTTTTTTGATCCCGATTTTGTCGATCTCTACTGCCGCAACCTCGCCCACTCCAAAGACAGCATGCAGCTCAATCTCGGCGAAGGCACTCTCGCGCTGCTGCTCGGATAATTTTTTCGAATCAGCTAAGATTTTACGAGGGAAATTTTTGGGCAAAATCACAGCCGCCGCGACGACCGGCCCAGCGAGACAACCGCGCCCCGCCTCGTCCACTCCGGCAATCAGTTTCGAAACAGCCACGCAGAAATTTTAGCTAAAATTCGGTCTGCACGAAAAAGATTGTCGCGCAAATTTTGCGAACAACCGACGCCAGCCATTGCAGGCAAAACTCTGACACTTCGCAACCAACACTAACACTATCCACTAACACTATCCACTAACACTACTTGTGATACTTCCGCCCCGCGAGAATCATAAAAGCGCGATAGATCTGCTCGAGCAAAATCACGCGGAATAATTCGTGCGGAAAAGTCAGCTTGGAAAATGCAATTTTTAAATTCGCACGCTCGAGAATTTTCGCGCCAAGTCCGGACGACCCGCCAATCACAAAAACTACTTTTTTTGCGGTATCACGCGCATCGCGGAAAATTTCGGCGAATTTCTCGGACGAGCAATTTTGGCCGGTCGGTTCGCACGCAATCACGAAATCTGCGGGTGAAATTTTCGCGGTTAATTTTTCCGCCTCGATTTTTTTCGCCTTTTCCGCGAGCGAATTTTCGTCGGCAGGCGCGAGCAAAGTAATCTCGACTTCGGTGAAATTTTTGAGGCGGTACAGGAAATCTTGCTCGGCCTCAGCCGCCCAGTTTTGGGGTTTTTTCGCGATGGCCAGGACACGAATTTTCACTTGCTGATTTTAATTGAATTCGAAAAAAGTTTTGCTAAAATTCTCGGCACGCGGATGTAGCTCAGTTGGCTAGAGCGCCACCTTGCCAAGGTGGAGGTCGCCGGTTCAAGCCCGGTCATCCGCTCCACCTAGGTCGTCCCGCTGAGCGGGATCATCCGCTCCACCTTGGATGAGGTGAAGGTCGTCCCGCTACAAAGTAGCCCCTTAGGGGCTGAGCGGGATCATCCGCTCCATTTTAATTTTTTGAAATGTTCCCTGTCCCTGATTATGTTTTCTTTACAAAAGGCATCGGCGTGCATCGCGACAAACTGCAATCTTTTGAGTTGGCTTTGCGTGAAGCTGATATCGAGCAACAAAATCTGGTGACGGTTTCCTCGATCTTGCCACCACATTGCAAAATTATTACCCGCAAAGAGGGAGTGAAGCTTTTAAACGCTGGCTCGATTAATTTTTGTGTCATGGCGCGCTCTGAGGCTAGAGAACCCGGCCGCTTGATTAATGCAAGCGTAGGTTTGGCTCAGCCAGCCGATTCGAACCGCTATGGCTATCTTTCCGAGCACCATGGCTACGGCATGACTGCCAACCAGAGCGGCGAATACGCTGAGGATCTTGCCGCCACGATGCTCGCGACCACGCTGGGAATTCCCTTTGACCTGAATGCCGCCTGGGACGAACGCAAACAGGTTTACCAAACTAGCAAACTCATTATTGAAAGTCGTTCAATCTCAGCTGCGACCAAGAGCGACCTAGCTGGCCGCTGGACTTGTGTCCTCTCGGCGGCAGTCTTCATTTTCAAGGACGCTAAATAATTTTTTTAAGATGTCGATTACCAAATTTATCGAGCAAAATTTCAAACATTTCAATTCGCGCGAATTGGTCGACGCGGCGAAAGCTTACAAAAATTTGCTCGAGCAGGACGGCAAAATGATGATCACGCTCGCGGGTGCGATGAGCACGGCCGAGCTCGGCATCAGCCTCGCGGAGATGATTCGCCAGGACAAAGTCCACGCGATCACGACGACTGGCGCGAATCTCGAGGAGGATGTTTTCAATCTCGTTGCGCACGATTTTTACAAAATGGTGCCGAATTATCGCGATCTCAAACCGGAAGACGAGGAAGCGCTTTTGAAAAAACACTTGAATCGGGTGACCGACACTTGCATCCCCGAGGAGGAAGCCGTGCGCCGGATCGAGGCGATTATTTTGGAAGAGTGGGAAAAAGCTGACAAAGCTGGCAAAAGTTATTTTCCGCACGAATTTCTTTACAAAATTCTGCTCGATAAAAAGCTTGAGAAGTCTTACCAAATCGATCCAAAAAATAGTTGGATGCTCGCGGCGGCGGAAAAAAATCTCCCGATTTTCTGTCCGGGCTGGGAGGATTCGAGCCTGGGAAATATTTTTGTCGGACACACGATTCGCGGAACGATCAAGAATGTCCATACGGTCCGTTCCGGCACGGAATATTTGATGAACTTGGCTGATTGGTATTCCAAAATGATCAAGACCAATCCAAAAATTGGCTTCTTCCAGATCGGCGGCGGCATCGCGGGCGACTTCCCGATTTGCGTCGTCCCACTTTTGCGCCAGGATATGCAGATCAAAGGTATTCCGCTCTGGAGTTATTTCTGCCAAATCTCGGATAGCACGACGAGCTACGGCAGCTACTCGGGCGCTGTACCAAATGAAAAAATCACTTGGGGCAAACTCGCTGTCGACACTCCAAAATTTTTGATCGAGTCGGACGCAACCATCGTCGCACCGCTGATTTTTGCCTATATTTTGGGGCAATAATAATGCCACTAAAATTCGCTCCTCTCGCCAAAAGTTTCCTCGGACCGGACGGTTTTTTGGCAAATAATCCGGCGCGCGCAGTCGTGATTCCCTGCGGATTGGAAAAATCTGTGAGCTACGGCGGCGGGACGCGAAA
>JAZDPN010000033.1:0-32110 GCA_043797545.1 Patescibacteria group bacterium
AATATTCCGCAGGTTGTCGTCGGCCAAATTCTCAAAATCGAGCCGGTCGCCGGTGCGGACAAAATTCGACTCACGACGGTCGATGTCGATCCTTCGACTAGCTCAGGACAGGCTTCAAAATTACAAATTATTTGTGGCGCGCAAAATATTTTCGAAGGTGCAAAAGTGCCGGTCGCGCTCGTCGGTTGCGTTCTCCCTGGAAATTTCAAGATCGAAAAACGCAAAATGAAAGGCGTCGAGTCGAACGGAATGATTTGCAGTGAGGCGGAGCTCGGACTCGTCGACAAATCGGAAGGAATTCTCGTGCTCGATGCGACGGCCGAAGTTGGCCAAAAATTCAGCGAATATTTTGGCGGGGACACGATTCTCGAGATCGACAATCACGCGATCACGCACCGCCCAGATCTTTTCGGACAATTCGGTTTCGCGCGCGAAATCGCGATTTTACTCGACCAAAAATTCAAAAATAGCACATTCAGTTTGCCCGAAATTACGCAAAAACTGGATTGCGAAGTTGCCGAGCCGAAGCTTTGTCCGCGATATTCCGCGCTCAAAATTTCCGGAATTAAAATTCAACCGTCGTCCGAAAAAATTCGGAAACGCCTTGAAAATTGCGGGATTCGTGCAATCAATAATGTCGTCGACGCGACGAATTATGTTTTGCTCGAGCTCGGACAGCCGCTGCACGCTTTCGACGCGAAAAAACTCGCGGGCGGTTGGTTGATTGTTCGCAAAGCCAAAGAAGGCGAAAAATTAACCACACTCGACGGTGTTGAGCGAAAATTGTCCGAACAAAATCTCGTCATCGCCGACGCGGAAAAACCGCTCGCGCTCGCCGGCGTGATGGGCGGCGTGAATTCCGAAATCGAAGATTCGACGACCGAAATAATTCTCGAAGCCGCGAATTTCGATGCGATCGCGATTCGCAAAACTTCGCTCGAATTCGGAATGCGCAGCGAGTCTTCGCTGCGTTTCGAAAAGCGGCTCGACCCGAATTTGCCGCCGGAAGCCGCGGCGCGTTTTGTCGAAATTCTCCGCGAAACTTGTCCGGAATTGAAAATTGTCGCTGGTGCAGATGTGCGTAATTTCACGCCGGAAAAAAGGATTCTCGACTTCGCGCTCGCGAATTTGGCGCGAAAATTGGGTCAAAAAGTCGAGCCGGAAAAAGCCGAAAAAATTCTCGTCGGTCTCGGATTTAAAATTCAAAAAACGAACGACGAAAATTGGCGCGTTGAAATTCCGAGTTGGCGCGCCGGTCGCGACATCGAGCAGGAAATTGATTTGATCGAAGAGGTGATTCGTCACACCGGATTTCGCGATTTGCCGACCGAATTTCCCCTGGTTCGGATCACACCTCCGATTCGGGATAATTTTCGCGAGTTAAAGGCTGAGTTTGAAAATAATCTGGTTGGCTTTGGTTTTCAGGAGGTAGCGACTTTAGCCCTGGTTTCTCAAAAATTGTTGGAAAATGCTTCGCTTGATCCGACCGCGGCCGCGAGACTCGAAAATCCGCCCAGCGAAGACCAAAGATTTTTACGGCCGGACTTATTGTCCAGTATTCTTGCCGCGGCGACGCAAAATTCTAAAAATGCCAAAACATTTCGGATTTTCGAAATCGCTTCAATTTTCCAAAAAGATTTTGCGGAAAAAAATCGAGCTGTTGCTTTGATTACAGGGGAAGACAAGGCTTTCCTCAAAATTCGCGGCGTGGCTGAAAAATTGTTTGAGGCTTCGCATTTTGCGGCTGAGTTCTACGCTGCAGTCGAGAGTTCGCCGCGCGCACATCCCGGTCGCGCGGTCGAGATCAAAATCGCGGGCAAAAAAATCGGTTTGCTCGCCGAGTTGCATCCGGCCGTCGCGAAAAATTGCGAGCTGCCGCGTTCGGCTTTTCTCGAAATTGACTTCGATTTGCTGGCGCAAATTTCCCGGCCGCCGGTTATCGCGACTGATTTGCCCAGATTTCCCGGCGTGCCGCGCGATTTGGCGATTCTCGTTGATGCCAAAACGACGGTTCGGTCGGTCGAAAATGCGATTCTCGCCGCCGATCCGAAGATTTGCGAGTTGCAACTCTTTGACCTTTATCAAGGCGAAAAAATCTCGTCCAATGCTAAATCTTTAGCATTTTCTTTTGAGATTCGTGATCCGGCCAAGACCTTGGCTGAGGCCGAGGTCGAGCCGATTATCCAAAAAATTGTTGCGAATCTGACCGCGATTGGGGGAAAATTAAGGGGTTGAAATTCAGAGCAAAATTTGCTAAACTCATCCGATAATAAAGCCAAAAAATGCCAAGTAAAAAAATCATCCCGGCAGCGAACTATCTGATTCCGACTGTGATCGAGAAATCGCCGATGGGCGAGCGGGCTTATGATATTTACTCGCGCCTGCTCAAGGATCGGATTATTTTTCTCGGCTCGGCGATCGACGACGGCGTCGCCAATAATGTCATCGCGCAACTTCTTTTCCTCGAAAACGAGAATCCGAGCAAAGACATTACTTTGTATATCCATTCTCCGGGCGGACACGTCACAGCTGGGCTCGCGATTTATGACACGATGCAGCTCATCAAACCGGATGTCTCGACGGTTTGTGTTGGTATGGCGGCATCGATGGGTGCGGTTCTGCTCGCGGGTGGCGCGAAAGGCAAACGTTTCGCACTGCCGAATGCCGAGATCATGATTCATCAGCCACTCGGTGGAATGGAAGGCCAAGCTTCGGATTTGGAAATTCACGCGAAACACATTCTCAAAACCAAAGAAAGACTGAACGGAATTCTCGCAAAACATTCGGGTGCGGCGATTGCGCAGATTGAGCGCGATACTGACCGCGATCGTTTTCTCTCGCCCGAGGAGGCCAAAAAATACGGCAAATACGGTTTGATCGATGCAATCATCACGAAGCGAAAATAATTTCGCGCTCAAAAATTTAAAACAAAAACCAAAATTGCAAGCCACCCAAATTGCTTCTCGCGATGTTCTGACCACGCGCATGCCGCGCATGCTTGAGCTGGAAGTTTTTGAGCTGAAGAGCGAGAAGCCGGATTTTGCTGTCGCGCCCAAATACAAAAACTTTCGCAAAGAATATTCTGTCTGGGAACCGGATGAATTGATTTCGCGGCTGCGAATTTTGTGTATCAATTCGCGCAAAAATCTGTTTGAGATTTGCGCGGTTTATGATGAATTTCAATCTCGCTAAAAATGCGGAAATATCTTCTTTTCGGTTGCATTTCCAGCTTGGTGATTGCCGCGATTTGGAAATTTGATCTTGGCCTTGCAGCCGATAAATTTTCGCACCTCAAAATCTCGCTTTTACTTTTTACCCTGATTTTTGCAGCGCGACTTACTTTTCGCAGGCACGCTTCTGCTGCGATCGCTCTCGTACTTGCGCTGCGCGATACGCTACTGGTTGGAATTTTCAAAGAGCTGTCCGATGGCGCTTTTGGCACTGGCAATCCTGAATGGGCTGATCTTGCGGCTGACTTGTTCGGCATTACGATTCCTTTCGTCGGTCTTTTGCTGACCGAATTTTTCGAGGTTGGTCGAGAGACTTTGGTGCATTCCGGTTCGCGCAAGATTCTCCAAAATGAGGAAAATTATTTTAGGCGGCAGATTAAAATGCTTAAAAAGGCGGGCTTCAAGCTGATTTACCAAATCTAAAATGAAACTGACTTCTTTTGGCGCGGCGGGCGGAGTGACGGGCAGCAAGCATTTGCTCGAGTTTGAAAATGGCCAAAAACTTTTACTCGATTGCGGTTTATTTCAAGGTCGGCGACAAGAAAGCGAAATCAAAAATCGTGCTTTTCCAGCCGAGGTTTTGAAAGCCGACGCTGTGATTCTCTCGCACGCGCACATCGACCATTCCGGTTCGCTGCCGAGCTTGATCAAAAATGGTTTTGCGAATCCGATTTACGCGACGCCAGCGACGCGCGATTTGTGCGAAATTATGCTCGCGGATTCAGCACATATTCACGAGCAGGATGCGAAATATCTCGCCGAAAAAGTTTGGCCGAAACCAAAACCGCTTTATACACAGGAAGATGTCGATGCGACGATGCCTTTATTTCAGACCAAAAAATACGGCGAAGTTTTCGAGCCAGTCGCAGGAGTGAAAGTGCGTTTTGTCGACGCCGGGCATATCCTCGGCTCGGCCGAAGTTGAGATTGAATTTACCGAAAATGGTGTTCCACGCCGACTTGGTTTTACGGGCGATCTTGGTCGGAAGCGTCTCCCGATTCTTCGCGATCCGACACAAATGCAGAATCTCGACATTCTCATCACCGAGTCGACTTATGCCGATCGTCTCCATGACGATATCCAAAAAGTTTCGGAATTGATGCTCGAGATTGTGACGAAGACCGCGAAACGCGGTGGCAAAATCATTATCCCGGCGTTTTCGGTCGAGCGCACGCAAGAAATTATTTATGTCTTGCACGATTTGCATGCCTCGGGAAAGTTGAAATTCGAACTCCCGATTTTTGTCGATTCGCCTCTCGCCGTAAATGCGACTGATATTTTCAAAAAGCATCGCGAGTGCTGGGATGCTGCGACTTACGCCGACTTCATCGAAAAAGGCAAAGGTCCATTCACAATGCAAAGTCTCGAGTATGTGCGCGATGTTGAGCGCTCGAAAGAACTAAACTCGATTAATTATCCGGTTATCATTATTTCCGCGAGTGGAATGTGCGAGGCGGGGCGTATTCGTCACCATTTGCGCAACAATATTTCCGATCCGAAAAATACGGTTTTGATTGTCGGTTTCCAGGCGGAAAATACTTTGGGTCGGCGCTTGGTCGAAAAGCGACCCGAGGTCAAAATTTTTGGCCAGCCAGTCGCGCGCCGTTGTGAGGTCGATATTCTCAATGCTTTTTCCGCGCATGCCGATCGCGACGAGCTTTTTGCGAATATTCAAAATTCCGGCGCTAGCAAAGTTATCTGCGTACACGGCGAAAAAAACTCGGTCGAGTTTCTCGCCGACCGCGCGCGCAAAGAATTAAATATTGAAGCAGTTGTCCCGGAAGAGGGAATTATGTTTGAGGTCTAATTTTTGAGGTAGCTTCTACCAATTTGCAGTCCGATTGCCGTGCCAATGCAGATTCCGGCAATAGAGTCAGAGAGCCAGTGAATATTCGTCGAGACGCTAAAAGCGACGTAAAAGGCGATGGCGAGCGCAAGATAGCGAATTCGGTTTTTGCGGCACAAAACAAAAAGTGCAACGCCGACGGCCAAAGCGACGGTGGCATGTCCGGAGGGCCAGCCCCAGAAAATTCCTCCGCGCCAAAAGCCAAAATGGAAATCTGTATTATTAATAACATTGCCCGTAGAGCTAAAAGCGGCTGGATGTCCGCGTCCGGTGAAGATTTTGTAAAGCGAAGAAACCAGCCAGCCCAAAATTGTCGCTTGAACGACAGCGAGATTAATCCGCAGAATTTGCGTACTTTTCCGAATTTTTGCTGCGAAGAATAAGCCCAATATTAGAAGTGCGATGCCGATTCCTCCGATGATCACTCCCGGAAAAAACAACATTTGGAATGGGTTTTTTTGCCAAAACTCGAAGTAAGACAGATCCCAATTCAGCGATACAATCGCTGCCGTTATCAAAATGGCGCAGACATGAAACAGGAGGTATTTCTTGCTAAAAATACCGACGAGATTTCGAGCTAATTTAACAAAAAAGTTTTGCATCGGAACCATGGTGGGTGTTGAGGGAGTCGAACCCCCGACCTTCTCGGTGTAAACGAGACGCTCTAACCAACTGAGCTAAACACCCGAATTTCATAATGCTTGGAATATTTAAACGAGAGACGTTTTAGCTAGCTGACCTATCTCCAGGAGCCAAGCCTCGCCTTCGGCGTAAGCAGAGTCAAACACCTTTTTTGCTGGGAGATTTTAGCGGCGAATGACGGATTTTGCTAAACTTTCCGCGTGAGAACCTCTTTCTTAAAAGTTTTCGTTCTGGTTGCGATTGCCGGAGGGCTTTTAGTTTATGGTTTTTATAGAGGCTGGTTTACCGAATTGATGAATTTTGTTTTTCCTAGCGCGACTAGCGAGACAGCTCAAATCGGGGACAAGAGTCAATGGGTTGTGCTTTACGATAATTTTGCCGAGCAAATTAAGAATTTCGGTCTCAAGTTTGGCAGCTTCGCGACCATGCCCAAATTTCTCGATTTTGTTTCAGTCGAGACAGTCGGCGACACAGCCAAGGTTCAAATTCTCAAAGACGGTCAGCCGCTCTTTACGGTTTTTGATTTGCAAATGCCGGCCGGGATTTCCTACGACTCGATCATTGGTTCAATTCGCAATTCGCTCGGCAATATCGCGCTCATGCCCGCCGTATTCGGGTCGGAATCATTTTACTTCCTCAAAAACGGGCTTGCGACCGACCTGCTCCGTTTCGGCGACAATATTTTGGCTTTCCAGTTTGATCAGCAGGATTTTGAAAGCGTGCGCGGCTTCATCACTTCGCTTTTGACGATTCGCTGATTCGCTTTTCCCACTCGCGCAAAAAGTGCTCTCGTCGGTCAGTCTCATGAAATTTTAAAATTTCGTCGGAAATAATAACCGCATTTTTAGCCAGATTTTTTCGCTTTTTGCTCGCCCGATTGAGCTGCCACTTGCGGAAAGTCTTTTCCAGGAGATCGCCCAGCCGTCCGTCCAAGATACGCTCCAAGAAAGTTTTGCGCCGGAATTTTTTTTGAGTGGTTGAGAGTTTCAAATTGGGAAAATATTTTTTGATCCAATTATTGGCTGCGAAAAATTCGGCACTCTCGCCCCGGATCGGAACCAGCGTCGCGACCCAGAGAGCGAGGTAAGGGTCGCGTGGACCGATTTGCAGTTTCGTCAAATCGGCGGCGTTTTCGGCCAAGAAAAAAGAAAGACAGAGACGCCCCGCGATTTTCTGCCCGTGTCGGCGCATGCCAAAAATTTGTGACCAAAAAGTTAAAAAAAAGCGGGTGGTGAAAAGCCGTCTTTTCGGTGCGACGATCAGAAGATCGATGTCGGAATTTTTTTCCGGCCAGCCCATCGCGAGCGAATTACCGACTGCTGCGAGCCGCAAGAATGGAGTAAAACGTAGTAAAAAAAGATGTTTCGCGACGCGCCGCCACAATTTCCCAGCCTGAAATTGCCGACCGCATCTCTTTACGACGCTAGCATTTTTTCCTTGTAAAAAGTAAAAGCCCAGACTCTGGCCAATACGCTGATCTTTTTTTAGTGCCCGCTCGACATCGGACAAACTCGCTTTTTGCCAAAACAAAAATCGGTGAATTTCTTCCAGTGAGACAGCTTGACCGAAAACATCAAACCAGCAAACCGTTTGCCATACGTTTTCGGCGAGCGTGTTTTTCACGCGAATCATTTTAGCCTTTTCGCTAAAATTAATTTGTGAATAAGATTAAAAATGCATTGCGCAAATTGCCGAGTTCGCCCGGCGTTTACCAATTTCTCGATGCGGCCGGAGAGATCATTTACATCGGCAAAGCGAAAGTACTCAAAAATCGGGTCAAAAGCTATTTTCAAAAAAATTCCAAAAGTCCGAAAATCGAAAAATTAGTCGAGCTCGCGACTGATTTGAATTGGCTCGAGACGAATTCCGAAAGTGAAGCTCTGACTCTGGAAGCCAATTTGGTTAAGGAATTCCAGCCGAAATTTAATGCTTTGCTACGCGACGACAAACATTTTCTCTATTTTAAAATTACCAAAGAAGACTTTCCGCAAGTCTTGGCAGTTCGCAAAATCGAACCAGACGGCGCGCGCTACTTCGGCCCCAAGACTGATTCGAAGTCAGTTCGCGAAACAATCCAGCTCGTCCAAAAACTTTTCCGAATCAGGACCTGCAATCTCGGGTTGCGCGCCAAAAATTCAGCAGTTGAGGTTTACAAAAAAACACTGAAATATCCTTGCCTTTTTGCGCATATCAATTTTTGTGCTGCACCGTGTGATTCCCAAATTTCAGTTGCGGCTTACCAAAATTTGGTTGCCGAGGCCGCCGATTTTTTGGCTGGTAGCTCTGGCAAAATTTTGCAAAATTTGCGTGCCAAGATGGTCAGTGCGGCCGCCGAGAAGAAATTCGAGCTGGCCGGACAATTGCGCGATCAAATTACTGCGATCGAAAATTCCTCGGCGCGCCAGCTCGCGAGTGCGACCGATCTGACTTCGCGTGATGTCGTCGGTGTAAAAATCGACTTCAAAAAAGCCTATTTTGCGCTTTTACAAATTCGCAATGGCAAGCTGGTCGATGCCAAGAATTTCGTTTTCGCGGTTGGTGAAAGCGAGTTGCCTGAGATTTTGGAAAGTTTTCTGACCCAATTTTTCGCCATCTCGACTGAAATTCCGCCCGAGGTTTTGCTGCCCGATAAAATCGAAAATGCTGCATCGCTGGAAAACTGGCTGACTGAAATGGCCCAAAAAAAAGTTCGTGTCCTCTTTCCCCAAAAGGGTTTGAAAAATAATCTATTGCAGCTGGCTGAGAAAAATGCGGCGGCTTTTGCCGTGCAAAATAAAGCTAAATTTGAAAATGCGACTGAGCGGACGATTGGCGCGGCAGCAGAATTGGCGCGCAGTTTAGGCATTCAAAATGAGTTAAAGCGGATTGAGGCTTACGACATTTCGCATTTCTCGGGTGACGCGACGGTTGGTTCGATGGTGGTTTTTGCTCAAGGCGAGCCCAAAAATTCCGACTACCGGCATTTCAAAATTCGTTCCCTGGTCAAAGGCGAAGTTGATGATTTTGCTTCGCTTGCCGAAGTTCTGAGCCGACGAATGGATTATCTCGTCTCTCAAAATTCCAAGCTCAAAATTCGCAAAGCTTCTCCCAAGCAGATTCTCGCGACCAAGCTAGAGCTACAAAAAAATTCTGAAATTTTTGTCGCGCTCGACAATCAAAAAGTAGTTGGTGGTTTTCGAATTATCCATCAAGACAAAAAACACGTTCTGCTGGATGCCATTTTTGGCGAAAACTTAACTGAGATTTTTTTGAAGTTTGCCCTCAAGAAATTTCCCGGCAAACTCTATTTTGCGGGCGAGCCGGAAATTTGTGAGAGTCTTGGTTTCCGCGAGGTTCAGAAAAGGCCGGATTTTTGCTTTTCAGCTGATCGTATTTTTGTAGCGGAAGCGAAAAATTCAGCTGACTCGTCTTTTGCTATTCGGCCCGATTTAGTCGTCATCGACGGCGGCAAAGGTCAGCTCTCGACTGTTCTCAAAAAAGTGCGCTTCCCGAAAAATGTCGAAGTAATTGGTTTGGCGAAGCGTGAAGAGGAAATTTGGCGTCGGCGTGATGCGAAGTTTGAGCGTATTTTGCTGCCGCGCGACTCGCAAGCTTTATATTTGTTACAAAGAATTCGTGACGAGGCGCACCGTTTCGCCAATGCATTACGCGAAAAGTTGCAAAATTCTTGGAAAAAATAGATTAAAATATAATCGTGACAGCTTCGCAAACTTTGCGCTACCGGCTTGGTTTTTGGCTGAGCATTGTGATCGGTGTTTTTGTCGTCGGACTTTTGTTTTGGCACTTAGACGAAATGCGCGATCTTAATGGCGGAGGGGCAATGGCCTGGTTTATCTACTTGATCGTAGTTTTGCTGCTCGGGAGCCTGGCTCTGGCAGCCTGGGCGGTTCGCAAGATCATCACGAACCAGCTGATTTATACGCGCGAACTTGAGGCGCGGACACAAAAAATGCGCGAGTTGGCGACGATCGACGGTCTTACAAAAGTCTACAATCATCGTTATTTCGAGCATAAACTGGAAAAAGAATGGGAGCGCTTTGAGCGCTTCAGTCACGCGCTAGCTTGCGTGATGATCGACATCGACAATTTCAAAGCGATTAACGACACTTTCGGACATCGCGGCGGAGATATGATCCTCCGCGGTGTGGCCGATTTGTTACGCGAAAATTTACGCGAAATTGATATCATCTCGCGCTACGGTGGGGAAGAATTTACAGTTATTTTTTTCGAAAAACCCAATACAGTTTCCGGGCTAAAAAAGATGATGGAAAAAATGCGACTCGGTATTGCTAATAAAAAATTCGAGCTCTCCGGCCGACAAGTCCAAATCACGGCGAGTCTCGGCGGCGCGCTCGTCCCGAATCCAAAAATCGTTTCGCCGCAGCAGCTCGTGCACTTCGCGGATAAGGCGATGTATCGCGCCAAAAAGGGCGGAAAAAATAGGAGCGAAGTTTTTGAGACAGACGATTGTTGCTAAAATACCCGAATGGAAGTTGTCCGAATTGCTGATTGCGAAGATTCTCGGGTTACGGGTTTTCTCGCGTCCCAGCAATTTTTGCCAATCCAACAGACTCCGGTTTGGGCCCGATTCCAAAAAAGTTTAGGAGTCGAGAGTTTTCGTCTGGCTGTTTTAGAAAAACAAAAAGTTTTGGCGTTTGCCCAGATTTTTGTCAAAAGATTGCCGTTTGGGCTGAGCAAAATCGAGCTGTCGCGCGGGCCGCTTTTCCATAAAACATGGAGCATAAAACATGAAACAGAAATTTCGGACTTATTGCTCGCGGAAATTAAAAAAATTGCCGAAGAACGAAAGGTGATTTTTGCGCGTTTCGATTTTCAAAAAGATTCGTCTTTCACCGCGAAAAAGCTGAAAAAAGCGCGCGAGGAAAATTATCCGCTCGCGACAGTTCGGATCGATCTGCAGAAGTCGCTCGACGAGATTCTCGCCGAGATGAAGCCAAAAGGGCGCTACAACATTCGCGTTGCCGAGAAGCACGGCGTGAAAATTTCCGTCGAAAATTCCGTTGACGATTTTTTCGCGCTGCTGCAAAAAACAACCGCGCGGGACGGATTTTCCGGTCATCCAAAGAGTTTTTACGCGAAAATGCTGGAAGTGCTCGGCGATGATTGCGCGCTGCTCATCGCGCGCAAAAATGGCCAGCCGCTCGCCGCGATTCTCGTTACGTTCGCGGGCGATACCGCGACTTACTATTTCGGCGCGAGCGATCACGAGTTTCGTCCGCTGATGGCACCTTATCTTTTGCAATTTGAAGCTATAAAAATAGCGCAAAAACGCGGTTGTCATTTTTACGACTTCCTCGGAATCGCGCCGGAAAATTCTTCGCGACATCGACTCGCGGGCGTTTCGGATTTCAAAAAAAAGTTCGGCGGCGAAATTGTCACTTACCCGCAGCCGAAAATTACTGTTTTCCGCCCATTTTTCTACCGGCTTTTTCGGCTCGCGAAATTTTTGCGGCCTTAATTTTCGCTTTATTTTCTTTCCAAAGTCGGAGCGCGTCTTCGGCAGTTTTTACTTTTTTCCGATCCGGGCCAAAAACCCAGCTGTGCCGCGCGATGATTTTTTGCTCGATTTTCCGCAGAATTCCGCTCATCCGAAATTTCTTTTCCTCGGTCGCGATCTGCGCGATCATCACAATATTGAAAAGCAAATCGCCGAGCTCTTCTTCGAGATTTTCAAAATCTTTTTTCCGAATCGCTGCGAGTGCTTCGTCACTTTCTTCTTCCAGGCTCTTGGCGAGCGACAAAATCGTCTGCTTCCGATCCCAGGGGCAGCCAGTCGGGGAGCGCAATTTTTTCGCTAGGTCGAGAAGTTTTTGAAATTGTTTCATTTGCCGAAGTTGCGTTGTTGGTTTTTGAACCAATCTAAAATTTTGATCAACTCTTGTTCATCGAATTCCGGCCAAAGTTTTTCGGAAAAGTACAGCTCGGCGTAGGCGAGCTGCCACAGCAAAAAATTCGAAAGTCGCTGTGTTCCACCAGTTCGAATCAGTAGATCGGGATCGGGCTGTTTCCCGGAAAATAAAAACTGTCCAAAATTTTTCTCAGTCGCGCGCTTTTTTGCTTTCGATAAAGCGTTTGCAGCCATCACGAGCTCAGCGCGGCCGCCATAGCCAAGCGCGAGATTCAGGGACAGTTTTTTGTGCCGGCTTGTTTTCTGGACTAATTTTTGCAGAATTTTTTTAGTCGAGACCGGGAAATTTTTCAGCTCTCCAAAGATATTGAGCCGGATTTCATTCTCAAAAAAAATCTTCTCATCGCGGGCGAAGCGCTCGATTTCACGGAAAAGACTTTTCAATTCGGCGGCATCGCGCTCTCGCAAATTCTCGGTCGAGAGCGTGTAGGCCGTGAGATGAGTGATTCCTTGCGCGATAAAGATTGGCAAAAGTTTGCGTAAATTTTCCGCGCCGCGTCGATGGCCGAGTAGTCGCGGCAAGCCGCGCCGCTGAGCCCAGCGACGATTGCCGTCCAAAATCAGCGCGAGATGAAAAGTTTCTTTTTCCAAATCGGGGAAATTTTAACATTTGGGTTTTGGATATTTGACAAAATAAAAAATTTATTTAAAATAAAAAACATGAGTAAATTAGATTCCGCAGGAAATGTTTTACATTTTCCGGTCGGCTTTGCTGCGAGGTTTAGGCTGATATTGCAGTCGGTTACTCAACAAGATGCCGGTGCTCTTAAAAGAGCGGGGGAAGTAGCTGCGGAGATCAAGGATGGATCGCTGTCTGTTGAAACAGGGATTGATCCCCAAGAGTGGGCGAGGGTTTTTGGTATTTTATCTCCCGGAGATGTAGCTCAGTTTTTAGCAATGCAAAACTCGAAAGTTCCAAGAACTCCAAAAGAATGGCAAGCATTTTTTGCAGAAGAGGAGCCAAAAATATTAAAACTAACGAAAGCGGCGGGTTTGCTCGAATAACTATTTCCGCTTTTTAGCTGCTTTTTTAATTGCGGTCTTGCCTTTTGAGTCGTCCGCTTTTTTCTTGGCAGCACTTTTATGCTCGGTTTTCTGTGCGGCAACATCTTTTTTCGCTGCTTTCAAAAGCTTCTCGAGGTCGGATTTTTCGGCTGCTTTTTCCATCTTGCTGACGGCTTCCTCCGCTGAAATTTTTGGTGTTTCGTTTTTCTTTTCCGGTACGCCCAGAAGCTTCTCGACCGCGCCGGAGACTTCTTCGATTGCGTTTTGAATTGCTTCGGGCATCTTCTCCAAAAGCGAGACTGAGGCGACCGAATCATTCTTCAGGCGCATCAAAATCACGCCCTGAGTCGCGCGGCCGCGCAAAGGAATCGAATTTACATCCATTCGGATTGTCTGTCCGCGTTTCGAAATCAATAGCAAATCGGCGTCGAGCTTCGGAGGAAGGACTTTCGCACCGACGACTTTTCCGGTTTTCGCTGTCACATTCAAAGTTTTCACGCCGCCCGCACCGCGGTGCGTCGCGCGATATTCCGAAATCAAAGTCGCTTTGCCCAATCCTTTTTCGGTGACGGTCAAAAGTTTTTCTTTCGTCGGATCGCCGACGACATCCATCTCGACGACGCGATCTTTCGAATCGAGTTTGATACCCCTGACTCCGGCTGCCGAGCGTCCCATTGGCCGAACATCTTTTTCGTTGAACCGACAGCATTTACCTTCGTGCGAAATAATCACGATCTCGCTCGTGCCGCTAGTTCCCTTGACCCAATTTAATTCATCGCCCGAGTTCAATTTAATCGCGATCAGGCCAGATTTTCTGACGTTTTCGAAATCGACCATCGGCGTTTTCTTGACTGTCCCGTCTTTGGTGCAGAAGAACAAAAATTGTTTCGACTCGACGCCGCCTTCGCGGACGATGCGCATTGAGGTGATATATTCGCCGTTCTGGGTTTGAATCAAATTCGCGATCGCCGTGCCTTTCGCCTGCCGCGTCGCCTGCGGAATTTCGTAAACCGGCAAGCGGAAAACCCGGCCAGTATTCGTGAAAAACATCACATCGTCATGGTTCTTGGCATGGCGAATGATCTTCACTTCGTCCTCTTCCTTGGTTGTCAGACCGATCACACCCATGCCGCCGCGCTTTTGCGCTCGGAATGAATTCGGCGAGACGCGTTTCACATAATTCTCAGTCGTGAGCATGATAATCATTTCTTCATTTGGAATCGTATCCTTGGCCGAAAACTCGCCAATTCCGCGCGCCAAGACTTTGGTGCGCCGTTCGTCGGCGTATTTTTCTTTGATTTCAGCCAGCTCGCCTTTGATGACTGCCATGAGTTTTTTCTTGTCAGCCAGTAAGCTTTCCAGATATTTGATCAATTTATATTTCTCTTTCAGCTCATCCTCGATCTTTTGTCTTTCCAATCCGGCTAGAGCTTGCAAGCGCATTTCCAAAATCGCTTTGGCCTGCGCGTCGGAAAGCTTGAATTTGGCCATCAAGGCAGTGTGCGCCTCTTCTTTGGTCTTGGACTTGCGGATCGTAGTGATGACTGCGTCGATGTGATCGAGCGCGAGTTTCAAGCCTTCCAAAATGTGGGCGCGGTCTTTGGCGACGCGCAATTCATACTCAGTCCGGCGAGTGACGACTTCGACGCGGTGCTCGACAAAATGCTCAAGCACTTGCTTCAGATTCAGTAGGTGCGGCTGCAAACCCCGATCAGTCAGGGCAATCATATTCACATTGAAATTGCCTTGTAGCTCGGTCAGCTTGTAGAGCTGGTTGAGAATCTTATTCGGATAGCTATCTTTCTTCAGTTCAATCACGACGCGGATACCTTCCCGGGTCGACTCGTCGCGGATATCAGTGATGCCGATCAATTTCTTATCTTTGACCAGGTCGGCAATCTTGATAACCAGATTCGCTTTGTTGACTTGGTAGGGGATCTCGGTGATTACGATCATCGGTTTACCAGCGCGGCCTTCCTCGATTTTCGCAACGCCGCGGCAGGGAATCGAGCCGCGCCCAGTCGAATACGCTTCGAGCACCTTTTTCCGATCATAAATCACGCCGCCCGTCGGGAAATCCGGCCCCTTCACAAATTCCATCAAATCGACGACTTCACAGTCGGGATTATCAATCAAATGCACCACGCCATCGATCAATTCGCCGAGATTGTGTGGTGGAATATTGGTCGCCATGCCGACTGCGATTCCGACTGTCCCATTCAGAAGCAGGACCGGCAGTCGGGTTGGCAGCACGCTTGGTTCTTTGCGCGAGGCATCGTAATTGTCGCGCCAATCGACAGTTTCTTTGTCGATGTCAGCGAGCATTTCCTCGGTGAGCTTCCGCATTTTCGCCTCAGTGTACCGATACGCCGCGGCGGAGTCGCCATCGATCGAGCCGAAGTTACCCTGTCCATTTACGAGCTGGTAGCGCATCGAGAAATCCTGCGCCATCCGGACCATGGCATCATAGACTGAGCTGTCACCATGCGGGTGGTATTTTCCGAGCACCTCACCAACGACATTCGCGCTCTTTTTGAATTTTGCATTCGCACGGAGGCCCATCTCGTGCATGACGAAAAGAATGCGGCGGTGAACCGGCTTCAGGCCGTCGCGAACATCGGGGAGCGCGCGCGAGACGATGACCGACATCGCATAGTCGAGGTAGCTTTTTTGCATTTCCTCGACGACCTCGCGAGTCGGTGCGCCGTCATCCGGAGCGGAAACTCCACTTCCGTTCGCCGAAGCTTCGGTAGGATTTTCCTCCAAGTTTTCTTCGTTCTTGTCGTTTTCTGCAGCCAAAATGAAAAAGTTTTAAAACAAATGATTTTGCCTATTTTACAGCAAAAAGAGCGAAATTATTTCCGCAAACCGAGCTTCGCGACAATCTCATCATAGACTTTGCGTTTTTTCATCTTGAGGTAGCTCAGGAGTTTGCGGCGTTTGCCGACCAACATCAGGAGTCCGCGCCGGGAATGCTCATCCTTTTTGTGGGTTTTGAGGTGATCGGTCAATTGTGCGATGCGGTGCGTGATGATTGCGACTTGCACCTCAGGCGAACCGGTATCTTTGGCGTGGCGGCCGTGGTCAGAAAAGACCTTTTTTTTGTCGTCGTGTTTCATGTGAATGGGGTTAGGAATGCAACTTTCGCACCGAAACTCGAATGCCAAAGTAGCCTAATTTTCCGAGATTTTAGCGGAAAAATTTCTGACCGCAAATTAATAACTTCCCAGCTCGACCACATTCGCAATTTTTTGCAATTGAGCTAGTGCGGTTGGCAAATTTTTATTCCTCTCGGCCTCGATGAAAAAGAAAAATTCGCCGTGCTTTTTGGTTGTCGGAATGCTCTCGAGTCGAGCCAAATTAATTTTTTTGGCCGCAAAAATATTCAAAGCCGCGGCGAGCTGTCCGGATTTATTCTGTGCAAAAAAGAAAGCAATCGCTGATTTGGTTCGGTGTTCGGAGTTCTTGGTTCGGAGTTCGTTTTTTGTAATTGCAATGAATCGAGTTCGGTTTTCGCCCGAATCTTCGATATTCCGCGCCAAAATTTCACCCGGATTTTCCGCAAATTCCGCGGCGGTGATCGCGGCGGCGTGCGCCGAACTGCGCGCGAGCGCGAGCGCGCGGCCGGCGTTTTCGACCGTCACGATTTCGGCTTTCGCCAAGTTTTTTGCCAAAAATTTCGCGCACTGTGCGGCGGCCTGCGGATGCGCGAAAACTTTTTTCACATCTGTCAATTTCCGTTCGTGTGAAAGTAGTGCGTGCGCGATTTTCCTCTCAAATTCAGCAAAAATTTGGATTTTTCCGTTCGCTTCGAAAAGGTGCAAAAGCGTTTCGCGGACGAGTCCGACCGTCGAATTTTCGAGCGGGACGATTCCGAATTTGGCTTTTCCGGTCGCGACTGCCGCGAAAATTTCGGCGTTCGTTGTCAGTCCGACAAAATCGTTCCCCAATTTTTTTCGCGCCAAAAACTCGCGCGCTGCAAGTTCAGTCTGCGTATTTTTGCCCAAAATCGCGACCGCATTTTTCCCAAATTTTGCCGCCGGAGTTTTTTCGCTGCGACTTTCGTTCGTCAAATTTTCGAAAATCCGTCCGGATTCCGCGTTCGCGAATTCGCCAAATTTCCCGAAAAATTTACTCGCTGCTTTGAATTTCGCGAGTAATTGCGCGCGATTTCCGGACTCGACCGCCTTTGCGAGTTCGTCCAAAATTCCCGCGAGTCGTCTAATTTTCGGCGCAGCCTGTGAATTCAAAAGCGAAATATCCGCATACATTTCGAGATTTTGATTCAGCAGCCGGCCAGTCGTGAGCAAAAAAAGTTGCGCGCTTGGCGAGGCAATTTCAAAAATTTTCGCGGGCGGGATTTTCGCTTCGCGCAAAACTTCCGCGAAGGCGAGTGAAAGCAGGTGAGTCGAAGACTGGTGCAATGCGGCGAGTTCATCGTGTTTCGCTGCGGAGACTTCGTGAATTCGCAAACCGCAATCCTCAAAACTTTTCCGCAAAATTTTCCACAATTTTCCGCCGCGAATTTTCACCACGAAAATATTTTTGCCGCGAAGAGTCGCGACTTCGCCGAACATCGGATGCAATCCGACGACTTCGGATTTCGCCGCTCGCATTATTTTTAAAGGCATTTCCTTCACACTCGTGAAATCCGCGAGTAGCTGATTCGCACGCATTTGCGGGACGATCGCGCGCAAAACTTTTTCTGTTTCTCCCAAAAAAACGGAGACGATCACGACGTCCGATTTTTGAATCAATTCACTCGTCGATAAAACTTTCCTCCCGTCGGGTTTGCGTCCCGAGATCAAAACTTCGAAACCGGCTTGCTCGAAATTCGCGCGAAAAATTCGACCCAAAATTCCGCGGCCGCCGACGATTCCGATCGTGATTTTGCGCGCTTTTTTCACCTCGAAATTTTACCCGAAAAAAATCGCGCTCGCGATGGCGACGCCCGCGGTTTCCGTCCGCAAAATTCGTGGGCCGAGTGAAAAAGTTTGCACGCCAAATTTGCGCGCCAGCTCGACTTCTTTCGCCGACCAGCCGCCCTCCGGCCCGACCAGAATATTCACGACCGCGACTTCACGAATTTCAGTGAAAAGATCTTTCAAAAGCGGCTCGGTCGTAAATGAGTCGGCTAGCAAATTTAATCCGGCCGGGATTTCGTCCCAGATTTTCTTAAACTTAACTGGTTCGGCCAGCTCCGGAATCCTACCTCTCTCGGACTGTTCCGCTGCCTCGATTAGGATTTTGGCGAGTCGGTCAGGATTCCTTAGTTTGCTCAGTTCGCTGCGTTCCGCAATTATAGGAAAAAAATTCGCGATGCCGACTTCAGTGCCGTGCTTCAGAATTTCCTCGAATTTGCTGATCGAGTTCGGCAGCGCTTGAAAAAGATTGATTTGCAGATCAGATTCGGAATTATTTTCAATTTTTTCTAGAATTTTCAGATGCACTTCTTTGCGCGAGATTTCCAAAATCTCAGCCGGAAACTCGAAGCCGGAATTGTCCAGTAGGGTGATTTGTTCACCCGGACGCAGTCGCAGAACCTTCGCGAGTTGGTGAATCGTTTCAGGATTCCGCAGAATGAAACTTTCATCAATGATCGAGCCGGGCGGGACGAAAAAGCGATTCATTTAAGGTTCTAGATTCTAGGGTATAGGGTATAGAAATTTTTGATTCTTAATTTATCAATTTTAAATTTTTCTGAATCCGTTCCGCTGCCTCGCGCACTTTCGCAACTGTCGGGACGAGCGCGAAGCGCACGAAACCTGCTCCCGGATTCAGTCCGTCCGTAGTTTTGTCCGAGATCCACGCGCCCGGCGTCGCGACGACCGCGATCGCGGGATCAAGCAATTTTTTCGCGAAATCTTCGCTCGACATTCCGTCGGGGACTTTTTGCCAAATGTAAAAAGTCGAATCAGTTTGCGCTTTCGGCAAACCAACCGACGCGAGCGCGTCGAGCAAAATGTCGCGCTTTTCCCGGTATTCCTCGATCGAGTCCAAAACATGTTTTTCATCTTGCAAAGCCGCGATCGCCGCCGCTTGCAAAAAATTCGGCGTGCCCGAGTCGATGTTCGTTTTCACTTTTTTGAACGCGCTCACGATTTTCTCATCGCCGACGACGAAGCCGACGCGATAACCAGTCATTCGCGAGCGCTTCGACAGCGAGTGAAATTCGATCACGTTTTCGCGCGTGAACTGCAAAATCGATTTCGGCGGCTCGCCAAAATAAATTTCCGAGTACGCGAGATCACTCGCGAGGATGATGTCATTCGCGCGGCAGAACTCGATTGCCTTTTTGAAAAACTCATCCGGCGCGTCGCGACCAGTCGGGGAATTCGGATAATTCACCCACAGGATTTTCGCCTGTTTTGCGACCTCAGCCGGGATTTTCGCAAAGTCGATGAGGAAATTATTTTCCGGTAAAAGCGGCAAAAAATAGGCTTTTCCGCCGGCGAATTCCGTCCCGCGCGCGTAGGGCGGATAGCCCGGCGTCGGAATGAGCACGATGTCGCCCGGATTCACGCAGGCGAGCGGAAAATTGAAAATCGCTTCTTTCGAACCAATCGAAGAAGTAATTTCTGTTTCCGGATTTAGCGCGACCCCGAATCTTTTGGCGAACCATTTTGCGATCACGCCGCGAAAATTCGCTGAACCGATATACGACGGATAGCCTGCGCTTGCGAAATCGTCGACCGCTTTTTTCGTTGCCGCGCGAATAAACTCCGGAGTCGGATCGGCCGGATCGCCGACGCCGAAATCAATCGGTTCGACCCCTGATTTTTTTAGCTCGGTAATAATTTTTTCCAATTCGGCGAAAGGATAGCCGGCTAAGTTCGCGATACGCTTGGCGAGTTCCATGGGAGGAGTAAGGATTAAGCAGTAAGGACTAAGGACTAAGAAGTAAGAAATATTAATGTTTGAATTATAGAAAAAACAGGGAATTAATTTACCCAATCTTAAATCTTCAATCTTAAATCTTCAATCAGAATAAGCTTTCTAAAGCGTTGGCTAGAATTACAGCGATTTCAGCTCGATTGACCGGATTGGCTGGGCGGAAAGAACCGTCGCGGTAGCCATTCGCGAAACCGAAACAATTTGCCTCGTCGATAAATTTCGCAAACCACGCCTCGCGTGGTATGTCAGCAAAGCCAGCTGGAAGGCAAACATTCGTCGCGATTTTTTTTGCGACCAGATCCTGAAAAGCGATCAGTGCCATCTTGATCGCCTCGGCGCGGTTTACTGGCAAGTTTGGTCGGAAGACTTTGCCTTTTTTGCAGGTGCTGGATTGGTAGCCAGAAATCCAATTATTCTTAAACATAAATTCGACTGCTGGTGCGAAATCATCATCGGACGCGATATCGCAAAAATGCGTTTCGGTGACCGGGTCAGGCAAAAAGCCAGCGACCTTCACGCTCAGGACAGCCAGCTCGCCGCGCGTAAGAGTTTCGCTCGGTAGAAATAGCTGTTTTGTGCTGGCGGTCAGTGTTTGCGTCTCGTAAAGTTTTCTCACGGCTGGCTCGAACCAAGCATCATCCGGCACGTCCTCATAAATTTGGTGTGCGCTGTCGAGCTTCCAAATCGGGGCGAGTTCAAACTCAAAAAAATCTTCCGACGAACCGACGATCGTGCTCGTATCGACAAAATCGGTTTTGCGTAATCGCAAAATATCACCAGCCTTGGCGTCCGTGACAGTGAAGCGGCCATCGATATCACTGTGGGCTGCGAGTGTCCCATTTAGCCAAACCTCTGCGCGAATCAGGCGGGTGCTATTCGTGCTCGCAATTACTCGTCCTGAAATGCCGCTTGTCGCAGCGAAGACGATCGAGACGCAAGCTAGCAAGCAGGCCGGGAAAATAATTGCGCGAAAATTCATTTAAGTTATTTCTTTTTCGCCGCGCGGCGAGCCGGTTTTTTCTTGGCGAGCTTTTTCGGTTTAAGTTTGCGAGCGACCTTGCGAACCGCTTTTTTGGCAGTTGCGGTTTTTTTCACGACCTCTTTTTTGATAATTTTTTTCGCTCCGCCAGCTTGTTTCTCCATTTCTTTCAAGACTTCGGCGGCCTTTTTTTGGGCGAATTTCACAGCGCTGCCACCTTCTTTTTGCGCCTTTTTTTGCAGTTCGGCCAGGATTTCTTTGCCGCCCTGCATGAGATCGCGCACGCTTCCGCTTTTTTTGGCTTCTTCGATAGCCGACTTACCGGCTTTCAAGTATTCACGGAAAAGCGCTTCAAACTTTTTCTGAGGAGTTTTGGCTTCTTTCAATTTGGCTCGTAAATTTTGACCGGCTTCGCGCGCGAACAAAAGACCGACCACGCTGCCAATGAGCGAGCCGATGATGAAAGTGGACTTCCGAGAAAATAGATTCATTTTGAGTGCGTTAAATCGAGCAAAATATTAGCTCAACTTGCGCACCACTTCAAACAGCTCGCTCAATTTGCGTAAATCTTTTTTGCGCGGATTGCCTTCAGTCTCGACGCCGCTGCAAACATCGATCACATCCGGCCGTAACTGTTCAATGGCTTTGACAACATTTTTTACACTTATGCCGCCAGCCAAAATGAAAAACGGTAATTCGTCCCGGACGCGGTGAATCAATTGCCAATCGAAAGTCTGGCCCGTCCCGCCGAATTTACCACGTTTGTAGGCGTCCAAGACAATCCCATCCAGTTCCAAAAATTGCTGTAAATCTTCCAGAGAATTTTCATTGCGCACGCGAAAAGCACGCCAAACCATTTGGTCAAATTGACTGCAGAATTCGGGCGATTCATTGCCGTGAAACTGTAAAACATCAAGCTCGCAAATCTCGGCGATGAGACGGACTTTTTCAGCTGTTTCGTTGACGAAAACGCCAACCAAAGGAACGCGCGGAAATTTCGCTTTGATCTCGAGCGAGAGATTGGCCGCGTCATCGGGATTCAGTCCGCGCGGCGAATCTGGAAAAAAATTCAGACCCAAGAAATCTGCTCCGGCTTTGACGGCTGCGATCGCATCCGTCAAATTTGTAATTCCGCAAATTTTAATCTTCGTCTGCATTTACAGTCAGCTCGGATAATTTACCTTCAATGTTTTCGGCTTGCAAAAGTGAGCTTCCGACTAGGACGGCATCGACCCGGCCTTGTAGATTTTCTAGCTCGGCCCGAGTCGAGAGACCGCTCTCGGCCACAATAATTTTGTCCGATGGAATTTGGGGAAGCAGCTGCTCAAAATTTTCGAAATCAATCTCGAGCGTATCCAGGTCGCGCGAATTCACTCCGATGATCTCAGCCGGTGAATCTAAAACTTTGGCCAAATCGGCTTGATCATGGATCTCGACCAAGGCAGCCATTCCTAACTTTTTGGCCTCAAAAATAAGCTTTTTTAGCTTTTCGCTTTCCAAAATCCGAGCGATCAAAAGGATCGCGTCTGCGCCAAATTGGCGCGCTTCGTAGATTTGATATTCGTCAAAAATAAAATCTTTACGCAAAAGGGGAATTGCGGTCGCGAAGTTGGCCTCTTCCAAATCTTCCAAACTGCCGCCGAAAAATTCATAGTCGGTCAGAATCGAAATCGCGGCGGCGTTTTGGTTGTAGATTTGCACGATTTTTGCGACATCCAATTTCATCGCAATTTCATTTTTTGAAGGAGATTTACGTTTAATCTCGGCTATCAGGCGGGGTAATTTCTCCTCGCGACCGCCCAGGAGCGCAGCGCGAAAATTGCGAGTCGCCGGTTCGACGACCTCGCGCAAGGTTTCAATCGGGCAACATCTTTGCGCGCGGGTGAGTTCGGCTCGTTTGTGGGCGACGATCTTTTCTAGAATATTGGTCAAATATTATAAAATAATTTATAAATCTAGCAAGTGCATCAAATTGAGTAAAACGCTTATTTTTGCTAAAATAACCCGATAAATCACTCAAAAACAAGTCTATTTTACAAAAAATAAATACACAAAGCATCTTGCCTTCCAAAAGCCAAAAAAAGGTCGAGAAAATTGTGGTCGGTCGACTTCGTCGCGCTCTGGGCTTATTGCTGATTGCCCTGATCGTTTTTTCAGACTCGCCAATCGCGGTTTGGGCTGCCGAATTCTCTCCAGCGAAGCCGCAATTTTTAGCCAGTGATTTGCTGACGCCTGAGCTTACAAAATTAGCCGAGGCCAAGCCGGAATTGTCGCAAACGCATTCCGAAACTCGCAAAGAAAAAATTCAGGCGGCAAGCGATAGTTCGGCTAAATGGACCGAGCGTCTTGTCGCCGCTAAGCTCGAAAACGGTTCCAAAGTCGCTGACGTGTTGGGCAAACGCAAAGATGCAGAAAAAGTGGTTGCCAATTTGAAAGCGGCGGGTGCGCTCACGACTTTGGCTGACGCGACCACAGGTGAAGAAAAGGAAATTGATCCTAATCTCAAGAGTGCTTTTGGTGAACCAAACGTTTTCAAAACAGTCGAAACGCCCTACGCCGCTGAGCTGTCGACTCAGTCGAGCGAGCCAATCGTCTTGTCTGAAAATTCGCAATCTGCTGGCGATGTCGTCTCATCCGCGACGAGTGATCAGCAGGTCGCTGAGGATGCGACGCCCGAGACGCGTGAGGAGGTGCGCTATTTCAATTGGGATGCGAATGAGGTTGATGGTAGTCACGAAGAAAACAAAATTTTGTATCGTGATTTGTGGAAATCGACCGACTTGCTCGTGACGGCAGGCGAGACCGGAACCAAGGAGGATTTAGTCCTCAAAGATGCGAACGCGCCAACAGTTTTCAATTACATCGTCGAAACGGTCGGCCTCAAACTCCAGATGACTGAGGATGGCGGCTATGTTTTCATCGATGAAAACGGCAATGAGAAATTTCGCACACCCGCGCCCAATATCACCGATGCGAATGGTCAGCTGATCGAAGACGGCATTCGCTACGAGCTCGGTTGGGGAGCTGCGCAGCAGCCGGCAGCTGACACCGATTCCGTCCTATCCGAAATCAAATTTGATGAAAATTCAGGCCAAACTTTTGCTGACCAAAAATCACAGCAAGTTGGTTCGCTCGGTGGCGCCAAGTGGTCGGATGACGGATTCCAAAAAAGCGCTCTGCTCTTCGACGGCGAGAGCGCTGCGGCCAAGATTGACCGTGACTTCGCGATACCCCAGCAAATCACGCTTTCCGCCTGGGTCAAATCGGGTGCTTACCAAAATTCCGAAATCGTTAGTCTCGGCCGCAATTCGCTTAGCCAGGATTCCCAAAAGGGTTGGCGTGCGACTTTCCGCGTCGGCGACAAAAATTTCACGCTTGCCTGGAAAAATACAACCCTTTACCTCGAAAAATGGTATCACCTTGTAGCAACCTTCGACGGTTCAAAAATTCGTCTGTTCGTTGATGGCACAGAACAGGATTCGCTGGATGCAGCTGGCAGTCTGGCTGCGACCGCAGATCCGATTTTAATCGGCGGAGAGGGTGGTTTCGTTGGCGCGGTCGATGAGGTTAAAATTTTTGGTCGGGCGCTCTCGGCTGAGGAGATTGCTAGTTCGCACGAAAAAGATTTACAAGCTTCGGCCGAAGTTGAGATCAAAGTGATTGACGAGAGTGAGCTGCCAAATTCCAGTAGCCCGACCGAAGCGACTGATGAGATTCAGGTCGTCGAGGAAGCTGATCTGACCAGTACGAGTAAGGAAATACCGGTCGTTGATGAAACCAATTCAACAGATTCGGCCAGCTCGGATGAGGCAATCGAAAATCCGCAAGACGCGAATTCAGAGACAGAAACGACTCCGGCCGTCGAACCACAATCAACCGATTCGCCCGAGAGCATTCCTGTCGAGGAAAACTCGCAAGATACTGAAAACACGGAGACTGCGCTGCCAGCCGAAAATTTAGCTGAGCCTGCTCTGGCTCCGACCGAAAATTCTGTCGCGCCAACTCCGACCGAAAATTCAACCGAGTCAGCTCCGGCTGGAGCGCCAACTTCAAAAACCCCAGCCGAAGCGCCGACATCATTTTTTCAAAAACTAAAAAACTTTTTCGCGCCGACGGCTCTCGCGGCAATCGAGAAGTTTGACGAATCCGTTTCGATCGACTCGATTGTTGATTCAAATGATGTAGTCGAGGGCGTGCGCGATTCAAATACGGCCCCAGAGAATTCCGTCCCGGTCAATCCGACTGTGAACGTGGCTGAGCCAGTGGTCGTGCCGGATACGGAAACTCCGGCGGGAGATTCCGCGCCGGCGACTTCGGTTGAAGTTCCGACTCAAGAAACTATTGCGCCGACAGCCGACCAGCCGGATGAGGCTGCAGCACAAGAAAATTCCACAGCCGATATTTCCGCAGATCAAAATTCCTCTACTGAAATTCCGACTGACACAGCTGTCACGACTGCGATCGAGTCGGATGCGAATTCCGAAAATCCAGTTAGCGTCTCAGACACGACTGATTCGGGGGCGGAAATCCAAGTCGTCGAGGAATCAGAAGTCAATAAGTTTTTCGCGCCAGAGGCGAGCGAAGAAGCCAAAATCGAAATCGCTCCCAATGCTGAAATAGTCGTTTTGACCGAGCAGGAAGCTTTTGCCCAGTCGAGTCGCATTTCGGAAGAAATCAAAACTGATACGATGGTTATCCGCCGCTATAAGTTGCGCTTGGTCATCGACGTTCGCGCAGCCGCGCCAGCGGAGACCACTCCTGCGCCTGCGATCGAGTCAGCTGTCGAGCAGTCTGCGATTGATTCCGCCAATGAAGCTGCGGGTGAAAATAACTCTGAACCAGAAAATACAGTCGCTCCGGTTGAGTCGACGTCAAATGAAAATGTGGAAAATTCGTCCGAAGTGATTCCGGCTACTGAGTCAGAGTCGGCTGAGACGGTCGAGCCAGGATCGCCAGAAAATCCAGCTGCTGCTCCAGCTGAAAATCAGGCGCCCGCGACTGATGAACTGGCTCCGACAGAAAACTCTACTCAAGCAATTCCCGCCGAGTCAACTGAAAATTCAATTCCCCAAGCGCCAGAAAAATCTGAAATTAAAGTCATCGATGAGGCTACTCCGGCGATTGAGCTTGAGCCGCCAGCCGCAGCGTCCGCTGCCGAAAACTCGGCGGAGCTCCAGCCCGAGAATTTGCAGTCCAGCATTTTAGATGCGACAAGCGAGCTATTTTCCGCGAGTGCGGCCGAGACTGATTTGCCCAAGACACTCACGCTTGCGAACGGCATTGAATTAACTTTTCCGCTCGACCTCGATCCTTCCACCTATATAGTATTGGTCAATCGCGGCGCGCGGACTTTCGCTCCCAATTTTGCGGAGGGCAGTCCGAGCGGTGCGAATTCCCAGGTCAACACACCCGGTTTAGTCAATCGCGGTGCAGAAGATTTCTTTCCGGCGGATTTAGTTGGTTCCTGGAATTTCGATCAAAATTACCTTGATCAGGCGGGCAATGCGCTGGTCGGTACTTGGAACGATCCGAATTCTTCGGGTCAGGCTTTTCCGCTCGGCAAGTTTAATCGTGCGCTTGGATTTGACGGGATAGATGATTATCTCGACATCGGGGATACTGCCCAGACTGTCAAAGCGACTAGCTTCTGGATTTTTGCGAATAACGATTCGCGCGATGTCGTCGACTTCGACAGTGGTTCGCATTTCGTCTCGCTCGCTGGTGGCACGCTGACGGCGACGGGATTCGATACGCCCACCATTTATGTCGACGGTTCACTAAGCTCGACAATTTCGACTGGTGCCTGGCATCACGTCGCGATCACGACGGCGACAGGATTTACAGTAGATGCTTTAAAAATAGGCAAATCAACGACTTTCTTTGATGGTAAGATTGATGATTTCACGCTTTTCTCGCGTGCGTTGGCGGCCGATGAGGTTGCAGCGCTTTACCGTGGTGGTCGCGTCGCGGCAGCCAATCCCCAAGTTTTAGCGATTGATGCGAGCGGTTCAGAATTCCCGGGCGACGCGATCACGGATTCCCAAGACTGGACTGCGGCGGATAGTGCGTTGCGCTCCAATACGATTGGTTCGAAAATCCAATTCACCACTCCGCTCGCAGCTGCCGAGATTTGGGCTGGTTTCAATCTGTCAGCCTCAGGCGGAGTGATTCGCGTGACTATCGACAAGGGGACTGATCAGGAAATTTCGAATGAAATTGACACTTTCGCATCCAGTACAGCGACTTCCCAAAAAGTTTTACTCGCGACTGGCTTGCGGAATACAGTGCACGCGGTTGAGCTCGAGCTTTTGCCGCAGACCAATCCGCTACAAGCTGACTCGACCAATGGCTCGGCTTTCCGCTTCAATTTGGCTTATCTCGAGACACACGCCAATTCGACGGAGCTGACCGGTTTCGGGCTGGCTTCGACTGCCGATAGCGGCTCGACGACCACTTTGGTTGATGAAGCTCTGACTCAGGCTGACGATTACTGGAAAGGTTCAGCGCTCGAATTCACTTCGGGTGCGAATAATGGTCAGACGGTTTTCGTCGAGAGTTTTGATGCGACTGCGCATACCTTGATTTTCAGTCCGGCCGTGAGTAGTCCAGTCACGACTGAGACTTTCCGGCTTTCGCCGAATGGCCTCAAGATCCAAAACCGAGCCGCCCGCGGTCTCAAATTTAATTCGACCAATGCGCAAAATGCGGTTTTCGGTTCGCTCGAAAATTTCCCGGTTGATACAGCTGGTTCCGTCAAGAAAGGCACTTTTTCGATTTGGGTCGCGCCGGACTTCGCCTCGGACGCTGACAATGCCAAACATTTTGTTTTCGACTCGGGGTTGGCTCGACTTTATTACGACGGTGCGGATGACAAATTCAAATTCGAAATCTGGGACGGCAATGATTTCACGACGGCCGATCTCGCTTCCGCCGCGCAAGAATTTTCCGCTCATGATTCGCTTCATCTGGCGGCGAGCTGGGATTCCGCGACCGGGATCAAACTTTTCATCAATGGTGTCAAAACGGCCAAGAGCGTAGCCTGGACTGGTCAGGCGCTCTCGACTGGCGACGCTCAGATTGCCTTCGGCAAATGCGGCACGCGTTCAGCCGCGGAATTTACCGCGAGTCAGACTTATTTCTCCGGCACACTGGCTGAGCCGCAGCTGTGGAATTATGTCTTGCTCGATTCCGAAATTTTCGGCGTTTATAATTCGGCGATTCCTTCAGTCGGACAGGCGCATACGCAGAAAATCGAGGCGCGGACGACGAATGATGCGACCTTACTTTTCAATACGCCGCTTACGCTTTCTCCCAATGACCGTGTCGGTTCGCTGGCTGGTTCGGCCAAGCTGGATTCTGTCATTACTGGCGATACCGCGACGGTTTCGGCGGCTGATGGTCAGGAGCCGAACTGGATTGAAAATGGGCGGGTGGCTTACTGGAAAATGGATGGCAATTTCACTGACTCAGCTGGCACGAATGATGGCACGGCCAATGGTGGAGTGACCGCGACGGCGACTGGCAAATTTGGCTCGGCGGCCGCTTTCGATGGCTCGGATGATTACATCGATGTGCCAAGCAGTCAGAGTCTCAATATCAATACCAACGCGGTCAGTCTGGGCGCTTGGGTCAAGCTCAATGTGCTGCCATCCGCGATCGGAGACACATATCAGGGCATTTTCGATTCCAACGAGGATGCTTACATCATGTATTTAGATGGATTCAATGACAAGTTGCGTTGTAAATTCACCGACTCGGATGGTACGAGCGAGCGTCCTGGAATCAACTCGGCAGACTTGACGGTCGGCGTGTGGAACTACATTGCTTGCGTCTATGACGGCGCAACCCACGCGACTATTTACCTGAATGGCGTGCCGAAGGAGCAAATTACCAATGCCGGTTTGACGGGCAATGTTTTGACCGGCCAGCATGCCGCGCTCGGTCGTGATGGCGCCAATAACCAAAGGTATTTCAACGGTTCGATTGATGATTTTGCGATTTACAATCGTGCACTCTCGGCAACCGAAATCGCGCAGCTCTACCAAAAGGATTCGCTCAAGTTTTACGGCGATCCGCTCGCGCAATCCGGTGGCATTTTGAATTCCGATGGACTCGTCGGTTTGTGGAAGATGGATGGCGATTTCACCGATTCATTCGGTTCGCTCGAGGCGACTACGAATGGTGGTGCGACTTTCGACGCGGGTCGTTTCAATCAAGCGGTGGCTTTCGACGGCAGCGATGATTATCTCGATGTCGGCGATACGGCGCGCCAAGTGCGCTCAGCGAGCTTCTGGGTTTATGCCGAAAATGGTTCGCGCGGTATCGCTGATTTCGACGGCGGTTCGCATTCCATCGTGCTTGCGAATGGTTCTCTGACGGCGACCGGTTTCACTGCACCCAAGCTCTATGTTGACGGCGTCGAGAGCTCCCAAGTCTCGCTCAATGCCTGGCATCACATCGCGATCACGACGGCGACTGGATTTACCGCAAGTGCTTTGAAAATAGGTAAAAACTCGACATTCTTCGACGGCCGAATTGATGAATTTGCACTCTTTGATCGCGTCCTTTCTCTCGATGAAATCGCCGCGATTTACGCAGCGCAACCTGGCGGCTACTTCGCTTTTGAGACGCCTGAGGCAACCAAGGAAATCGTCGCGGGTTTGGACACTGGTCCGGATCGCGGTATCGCCAGGATTACGGTCGATGGCGGCACTCCGCATGAGCTCAAAACCGAGATTGATACTTTCGCGCCGACTGCCGCGACGAACCAAAGATTTTTGGTCGCAGGTGGCCTCACTTCCGGAACGCACACTGTCAAGGTCGAAAATTCCGGCGTTAAAAATCTGAGCTCCAGTAATTCGCTGGTCGTTCCCAAGTTTGTCGAAACGCATTCGTCAGGCTCGGTCGAGACCAACTCTCTGGCGATCAACTCCCAAATCGTAGATGGAGCGCTCGTGCCGGATTTCACTGATTTCGCCAATGGTCTAGTTTTCCCGGCCAAAGGCAATATTTCTCAGATTCAAAATACCGGTTCGCTCGAATTTTGGGCGACGGGCGCACTCGCCTCGGGCGATCATTTTGTCGATACGCGCGATGCTTCCGGTCACAACGGCGCACGACTATATATGAATTCGGCGAACTCGCTGACCTTTGAATTTCAAAATGCGAGTACGTCCGTCTCGATCGTCGATGCCGATTTCGCCTCGACTTATTCAGCTGCTGCAGCGAATCACATTCTCGCACGCTGGTGGCGTCCGACCGCGACGACTCTCGGCCTGAGTCTGTATCTGAACGGCCAGAAAGTGGCGGAAAATATTGCGCAGTCATTCACGCCGTCGACGCATTCGCAAATCATCCTCGGCAATGACTCGACTCCGGATGCGACGGCGGACTTCGACGGTTCGATTTATGATTTTGCCATTTATTCCAAGGCTTTTGACGATGGGGGAGCTGCGCTGGGTGCCTGGGCTCTGCCAAATTCTGAGGTGTGGAATTCCTACCATTCGCGAGCGACGGAGACGTCGCGCATGACGTCGCTGCAGATTGATTCTGGGACGACAGTCAACGCGACCGATGCCGCGACGAAGACTTTTTACCTCGATCACGGAGCGCTCGCCCGCCAGGTTTTCGCGGCAGTGAGCTATACGCCGGAGAATCGAGACACGGATATTCCGTTGCGCTTGGCGGCCGAGGACAATGTCGAGCTCGCTCAGCAATTCCAAGTCAGCTCGGCGGGAACAGTTCCGGCGGTTAGTCTTTGGCTCAAGAAAGTCGGTTTACCGACCGGCGATATTTCACTCGAAATCCAGACTGATACAGACGGTCTGCCGAGCGGTTCAGCTGTAGCCGATGGCACAGCGACCGCGATCGCGGTTGACTCGCTCTCGGCTCAGGATTATCAATGGGTGACTTTCAATTTCCCGACTGCACCGAGTCTCACGGCTGGCACGATTTACCATTTGGTTTTGCAGGGGACTTTCGCGGCCTCCGCCGAAAATAATCTCGTCTGGGCTGCAGATACGAATTCGCCTGACTATGCTGATGGTACTAACGAGATTAAAGATGCCGCCTGGACGGAGTCATCCGAAGATTTCATTTTCAAAATTTATGAGAATCGCAGTCTCGCCAATTCAATCGAAGCTTTTGTCGCTGGCCGTGAAGTCGCGCTCAGCTCGGCCAAGGCGGGCTCCTTCGCTCGGCTGAATGCGACACAGGGGATCAGCCCGCTGGATACTTCATTCTCGATTGATTCGATAGTCGCCGCGACCGAAATTCCGGCCAGCGGTTTCCTCTGGCTCGGCAATCCGACTGCCGATCTCAAGCGCGAGAAAGTTTTTTATGGCTCGTATGCCGGAGGAACTTTCTCAGATTTGAGACGCGGTATTGCTGGTACGACGCCGGGTGATTGGGCTGACAATACGATTGTCGAAGTCGCGGGAACGATCACTCTGGCGAGCGCTCCGGCTACGGATTCAGATCTTTTCTTCCGCTACGACTTCTCGGGCGCTGCGGTCGAGCGCGACTCCAACACTGCGGAAAGCTCGATCTTCTTCCTCGACGAGTCCGATCTCGGCTCGACTGGCTGGGTGGCGGATGCTTCGGCTTCCAATCGCACCAGCTCGGTCGCGGGTCAGACGGCTCTCGCGAAATTGCGCGGTAGTGAAATCTCAGCCGTCCTCGACAAGTCGAAGGAGACGGGAGGTATTTCCCAATTTGTCATCGACGAAGGTACGCGCGCTGAAAAACGTATTTTGGTTGATGCGAGCGAGGAGACGGCACTCGAAAAAATTAAATCACTCGCGACGGACTTGGGTGACTCTTTGCACACTTTGCGCATTGTCGCGAATATCGCGACTGGCAAAAATTCCGCGGCGACACAAACGCGACTCTCGGCCTTCCAGGCCAATGGCCATGCGCCTTTGCTGGAACCGGCGGCGAGTTCCGAGATCCTTTACGCTGAGCCGCTGGCCGATCTCAATCCGGAGGAAATTCCAGATAACAAGATCAATCTCGAAAATGCGATTGGCGGCAACGACAAATACACGAAACTTTTGATTCACTCAGATACGACCGATGGCGCGACGACATTCGAAGATTCTTCGAAATCAATGCACACGATCACGACATACGGAGATACGCACCACGAAAGTGATCAGAAAAAATTCGGCGACTCGTCGATTTATTTCGACGGGACAGGTGATTATTTGAGCGTCGCGGATTCGGATGATTGGAATTTCGCCGACCAGGATTTCACGATTGATTTGTGGGCACGCTTTAATAATATCGATCAAAATTATGCTTTGATGGGACAAAAAACTGACAACGATAATAGATGGGACTTAAATGTTGATTTTGGCTCGAGTCGCGGTGCCTACTTTACTATGGGTGCAGGTGCTTCTATAGTCACGATTTCGCAAGGTAGTAATTCTGGCTGGGCGGCCAATACTTGGTATCACATTGCTTTGGTGCGGCATGGTTCTGATTGGAATATTTACCGCGACGGAGTCTCGATTGCTTCGACTACTGATAGCGATATCATCCCAGATTTTTCCGGTATTTTACGAATTGCTCAAAATGCCCATGCC
>JAZDPN010000028.1:0-9376 GCA_043797545.1 Patescibacteria group bacterium
AATTTTGGAGGAAAAATACGATCCGGAAAATTGGTTTGTGAAAATTCGCGGTCACGAAAACGATCCCGAACGCGGAGAAAGGTGCCGCATTTGCTACGAAATGCGCCTTGCCAAAACGGCCGAGGTCGCGGCAAAATCGGGATTCCAATTTTTCGCGACGACGCTTTCGATCTCGCCGCACAAAAATGCAAACTGGTTGAACGAGATTGGTCGCGAATTGTCAAGCAAGCACGGCGTAAAATTTTTGGAAGCCGATTGGAAAAAATGTGACGGTTTCAAAAAATCACTCGAGCTCTCCAAAGACGCCAAGCTCATCCGCCAAAATTACTGCGGCTGTGTCTACTCACAACGTGCCAGTAGACAAAAATAATTGTCGACTCGACATGAGTAGACAGCAGTAGACAAAATGACTAGACAACTCACCCATCACGTTACGAAAAAAATGACTACCGGATTGCCTACTCTGTCCAGTAGACAAAATTTTTTTTGGGGTAAAATCAATCGGCAAGTTGCCAACATTTTTCGCAAGCCGATTGCGAACTTTGATCAGCTCACCGTGCGTGCACTGGCACGCAATCGCCAAACCCAAACAACTGCGGGCGATTTACCGTTTAAATTTTGGCCGAAAGACGAAAACTGGCGAAGCCAGCCGAAGCCCGAACGAAGTAAGGGCGTAGATTGGAGCTTGATTCAGCTCGCCGACCAGACTTTTGGCTGGCTGCCGAATCAATATATAGTGAAACAAAAAAGCGCTAATTATTGGGAAAAAATTAAATTAGCGCCGAAAAACAAGCTGACTCCCCTGCTTTGCCCGACTCCGGCTAAGTTCAAGAAAATTTTGAATCAGTTTAAGGGCGTTCCCTACCTCTGGGGCGGGACGACCAAGGCTGGGATGGACTGCTCTGCCTTCACCCAGAAACTGTTTTTCGAGCTTGGTGGTATTTTGCTCCCCCGCAATTCCCGCGAGCAAAAAAAATGTGGTCGGGCTGTCGACTCGACAAAGAGTTGCCTGCACGCCGTAGCTCGCAGAGCGAAGGCGTGTCCACTAGACCTGCTCTTTTTTGTCCACTCGACAACTGGTCGTCACCACGTCGGTGTCTACTGGAATGATGCAGTTGTCTACACCAGGCGAAGCCCGCAGGGCGAAGTCTGGCACTTCTGTCTAGACAAGCGTGGTTTGTCTACTGAGTCGCTCGATTCGATGCAAAAACGCTATAATCACGTCGCCACTCGGCGCATTTTCAAACTTCGAAATGCTTAAGCGAATCAAGGCTGCGAAAAATATTCATGTCGTCGGCGTGAGCGGCACAGAGGGTGCGGCGATCGCGCTATTTTTGAAGAAAATGGGTTTGAATTTTACAGCTCACGATTTCAGCCCGGAGCAAAAATTTGAGCGCAATTTCAAAGCCAATCATTTCGGCTATCCGGCTGCCAAAAGAGAAAAAATGCTGACTAAGGTTCTAGCTTTTCGGGAACGGATTCGCTTCGCCGAGCGATACCTAGCCGAGATTGAGAAGGCTGATTTGATCTTCGTCTCCCAAAACTGGGAAGCCTACTCCCCTAACCAAAAATTACGGTCGATTTATGCAAAAAGCCCAGAGAAATTTGCGACGATCACTCAGCTTTATTTCGCGCTCTTTCCGGGCAAGATCATCGCCGTCACCGGGACGAACGGCAAGTCGACAACCACCAAGCTGATCGCCGAAATTATGTTCGCCAGCCCCGCCAGGGCGGGGCAGGTAGACAAGCGAGTAGACACGAGTAGACAACAGATGGACATTCGTGTTTATTTTACCGGCAACGACCGACGCAACATCCAGATCCTCGACCAGCTCGAGAAGTGGAGCAAGCGCGACTGGCTGGTGATCGAGGTGTCGAACCGACAGCTCAAGTTCCCGCTCGAGAGGGCACCAGAAATCGGTGTAATTACGAACGTAAGCCCGAATCATTTGAATGAATATATAGGTGGTTTTTCGGCTTACAAAAAAGGAAAGCTTAGTTTAATCGCCCGACAGAAAAGTAATGCTATCAGTGTTTTGAATTATGACAATATAACAACTCGTAGCTTTATTAAAAAGCTAAAATCAAAGCCTCTCTTTTTCTCTACTCGCGAGAAATTACCCCATTCAGTGAGGGCAGGTGTCTACATCGAGGACGGCTGGATTGTCGAAAGACACTGTGCTGTCTACTCGCCAAGTAGTAGACAGTCTCGACCAAGTCGAATTTGTCCTCTCGACAAGGTCCAATTAATCGGCGAGCACAACTTGTCGAATATCTTGGCTGCAATCGCGGCGACGCGCGCGGCCGGAGTCAGCCGAAAAATAATTTGTGAAATAATTATGAAATTTCGGGGAATTCCGCAACGTTTAGAATTTGTTTTCGCGAGGCATGGTGTGAAATTCGTGAATGATTCGGCCTCGACCACGCCTGAATCAACTGTCGCCGCACTACGCAGTTTTCCCGGAAAAAGAATTCATTTGATCGCGGGCGGGGAGTCGAAAGGCATGGAGTATGTCGAGCTGGCCCGCGAGATTCGACGGCAAAAAACCTGTCCTATCTTGCTAGCGAGTCCGCTCGCCGAGCTGCTAGGACCCGAGCTGAAAAAGGTGAAAGTTGAGTTTAAACTTGTCAAAAATTTACAGGAGGCCATAAAGATATCGGCTCAAAATGCGGTAAATGGCGATATCGTGTTACTGTCACCGGCGGCTGCTTGGTTTTGTTATTTTGCCGACAAAATCCCACTCGGCGGCAGGGGATTCGAGCAATTTGCCAAAGCTCTAGCCTAATTACTTCTCTTCGTCGACCGGCTCATACTTGAGCGGCTTGAGTGAAGTAATCAGGATGTCGCAACCACAATTTTCGCAACCAATAACCTCGCCAACTTCGGCTGGTTCGTATTCAATTTTAGACTTACAATCTGGACAAATAATCGTTATCATTGCCGCGATTTTAAGAATTTAAAGTTGAATGTCAACAAAAAATTTTTCGATTTGATTGACCTAGGAAGAAAAGATATTTGGCGCTATGCTCGGCTGCTGGGTAAGCAGGGCAAAACGAACCTGATTGACCCGCAGCAAAAAGACTTTACGCCGATCGAAAAAGTAGGGAATTGGCTTGTAAAAAGGGAAGACAAGAGCGCGGTCGGTTCGCACAAATTTCGCGCGCTGGCTTATCAATTGGACTACTTGCTCGACCACAAAATCAAAGCTGCTGTCCTCTCGAGCTCGGGAAATGCCGCGATCGCTGCTTCGCGCATTCTGTCTAAAAATGCGAATTTGAAACTTTTTGTTTTCCTGTCCAGGAAAACTCCCCCGGGGAAATTAGCCGCTCTGAGATTTTCTAAAAACCTGATTCCGATCCTTTCCGAGCGGCCCCTCCGCATGGCCAAATATTTATCTAAACGCTTTGGATTAAGAGATTTACGGCCTTCGCAAGACCAAAATGCCATCACCGGTTTCCGCTCGCTTGGTTTCGAAATTTTCGAGCAAAAACCGGACATCGAGAATATTTTCAGTTTTGCGACAAGCTTCGCGAGCGTACGTGGCATCGCCGAGGCGTTTGAGTTTTTGGTCAAAATCGGCGCACGCCAAAAAATGCCAAAAATCTTCGCAGTCACCTCAAGCGGAAGGCTGGCTGGCGAGCTTTCAGGACAAGTGGCGAAGTCCGCCGAAGCTTATGAGGCGAAGGCGGAACAGCGAGTAGACACGAGTAGACAAAATAATTTTGTCGAGTGGACAGGAGTAGACAGTGATCCTGCTGCCCGGCGGATGGGTAGACAGACCGCCAGCGCCGGGAATTACCTAGTTTCTATCTCGGCAGAAGAGTTGGCTTTGACGCGAAAGATTTACCCAGATTTGAAAACCTCACAGGAGGGCTGGATGAGCCTCGCCGCAGCTGAGAAAGTCCAGCCAAGAGGGGAGTCGCTCGTGGTTTTGACCGGTCGGGACTGGCCTAGCGCTAAAGTTGATTTTTCTAAATTTGAAACAGCTGACAAATTCACAGAAGCTGATAAAATGGTGGCTCGGCATGCCTAATTTCCCCCGCAAAACCGTCCTGCTTGTTTCGCCCGATCCTCGCAAAATCGAGGGTCTCGAACTGGCTTGGCCGCATTTCAAAATTTTCGTTTCGAAGCTGAGTCCAGCACTCCGGAGAGCCGAAAGAGCTGGCGTGGAAATTGTAAATTTGAAGTTGCCAAAAATTAAAAATACGAGTGATTTACTGAGCGAAATGCTCGCGCGGAAATTAGTCAAGAAGGGTAATCGCGTCCTGGTTTTCAAGAACCTGCCGAAAATCGAAAAGCTTGCTGCAAAACACAATTTCGAGCTTCTGATGCCAGCGGCGAAATTCGTCGGGCTGCTGGAAGACAAAATTAATTTTGTGGATTTTTGCCACGAGTTCGCTTTGCCGATTCTGCCGACCAAAATCAGTGAATTAAATCTGGTGCGTTTTCTGGAGCCGATCGTGGTTCAATTGCGCCGCGGCCATGCCGGACAAGCGACTTTCTTCATCCGGTCACCGCGTGAGCTAGACAATCTGAAAAGAAAGATCGGGGACTTCGCGGTCAAAATCACGCCTCTCAAAAAATTACCGACCTTTTCGCTCGATCTTTGCGTCACTGGTAAAGGGATTTTTGCGACTCAGCCTTTTTTCCAAATTACGGGTGAACCGAAACTGAATCCTTTGCCGGGCGGCACAGGCGGCATCGATTTCGACATAGGAGCTGGACTGTCTGAGGCGACTCGTGAAAGAGTCGGCGCGCTGGTCGAGCTGGTCGGCCAGGCACTTGAGAAAATTGGTTATCGCGGTATCGCTGGGATTGATTTCTTGGTCGACGACGCGAAGCATCATATCTACCTGCTCGAGCTCAATCCGCGACTACTGAGCAACCTCGGTTTCGTGACACGGAAACAAATTGAGGCAGGGGAGCTGCCGCTCACGACAATCCACTTGCTCGAATTTTTGGGAGAAGACGTCACGAAGTTCAATCCACCCAGACTGAGCCAAGTGAATTCCGGACGCTTCGAAAATCCACATCCGGACGCGCACTTCTCAATCGGGCTTTGATATGGTAAATTCCGCCCCTTTAATTTCTACGAGGTGGAACAATCTGAAAAAAAATTATCCTTACCTGGAAGACTTTTAGAAAGGCTGCAAAAGCTCGCGGGCGATATCAGAATTGATATTCTGTATTTATACGATATTTGCGTGAACAAGCTTCATGGCAATAGGTCGGTCGGAAAACCTTACCGTTTGCCACCTATAATTGGCGGTATTAAGAAAAAGGGATGATCGCTTTGATTATTTCTCGTTAATCGTCTCCTTCACTTTCACGCCGAAATGTCGGCCGGCGTCCTCGACGAACGCGAGCACTTCGTCGCCTTTTTTCAATTTCGTGATCGAGATCGGTTTACCGTTCGGCTGAGTCAGGCGAATTGTTTCGGCATTTTGCATCACGAGCGAAATCGATTTCGAACCAACTTTGCCGCGGACATGGAGCATCGGCCGTTTTTCGATTTTCGCGCGACCGACCGCAAGCGGAAAAGTGTTGCCCTTTTCGTCGACGATGAGAACTTGTTTGCCTGCACCGACTTCGTTCAAATAACCGGTTTTGTTGTCGGGAAGTCGCACGTACGCGTGCACTGCGCCGACATTCACGCGAAATGGCCGCGGATCGCAATACGGACTTTCGACATTTTCGTTGAAAACGAGAAACATCGCGGAGCTGGAATCGCCCGCGAGAATGCCCTGTCCGGGCGCGAGAATCGCAGTCGTGTCGACGCAAACGCGATCGGCGACGCCTACCGGCTCTGTGCTTTCGATTTTCGCGCGAACCAAATTTAATTTTTCGTTGTTCGCCTCGCGGACGATTTTTCCGGTCGCGACGATCTCGGCGGGTTTCGCAGTTTCGAGGAGAATTCCATCCGCACCGACTTCCATCGTTTCGAGCGCGAGTTTTGCTTTTTGCGCGTTCGGGACAGACTGGATAATTTTGGTCGTTTTGGAGATCAAATTTTCGAGTGGAATGATCGACCAGTCTTTGTTGCGAATAATCTTCCAAACGCGCTCTCCGGCCGCGACAACGTCATTTTCGACCTCTTTCGCGGTGATCGTGAACTCGCGCACATCTTTGCCAATTTTCAAATCCCCGTCTGCGGCGACGATCTGGATCAGTCCCAATTCTTTCGCTTTTTTCGCAAAACCTTTCGGCAAAACGAGCGCGTCGGCCCCGGACTCGATCGCGGTCGTGACCAAACTTTTGTTCCATTTCGGGATGGCGACCCAAAAAAGTTTGCGCATAAATCAAATTTGAACTCGGTAATTTTAGCATTTCTTGAAATTCGAGGCGAGAAAGCGTAAAATCCCCCGGATGCAAATTCAATATTTTGGCGGCCTCGGCTTCGCGCTGAAAAGCGCCGATGCGACTGTCGCGCTCGCGACCGAGCGCACCGACGACGCACAAATCGTGGTCACCGCGAAAGAGAAAGATGCGGTGAAAGCCGGCAAAGATCAGGTCGTTTTTGATTGGCCGGGCGAATACGAATCACGCGGTGTGAGCGTCGCGCTCATTCCGGTCGGCAAAGAAAAATCTTCCCGCGTCGCGAAAATTATTATCGAGGAAATCGCAGTCGTGCATCTCGACGGCGTGAGCGAACCGCTGACCGAAAAAGAGGAAGAGCGAATCGGCAATGTCGACATTTTGTTAATTTCGGTCGGGAAGAATGCCGCACTCGACGCGAAGCAGATCAAAAATACGATCGAGGCGCTCGAACCGAAAATTGTGATTCCGATGAATTTCGCGGACGGCGAAGAAAAAGAATTCGCGAAAAATCTCGGCTTCGCCGAGGCTGAGGCTGAGAACGATCTGAAATTGAAAGCGAGCAGCCTACCGGTCGAACGGATGGAATTGAAAATTTTGAGGCCGAGGAAATAGGCGAGGCTTTTGAAGTTATTTTGGAAGCCTCGACTCGAGGTTTATTTTAAAATTGTCATGCGGCCCCGTAGTTCAATGGATAGAACAATTCCGTCCTAAGGAAGAAATGTAGGTTCGATTCCTGCCGGGGCCACCAAAATGTTCTCCGCTGTAAGCGGAGGTTATTTTGGTGATTACGGTGGGTGAGAAATACAAAAGCTCGTGCTCTGTTTTTCGAAAAACATTTCGGCGCGCGTCGCGAAATAATTTAAAATTCGCACGCACTCGCAGCGAATTTCGATTCCTGCCGGGGCCACCAGCCTTCGCCCTTCGGGCTTCGGCTGGCTTCGCCACTTTTCAAAATGAAAATCGCCATAATTTCGGATTCGCACGGTGCACTCGACCGACTCGGGGAAGTTTTGCGCAATCTCGACACAGCGGGGATTAGCGAAGTCGTGCACGCGGGCGATTTCGCCCTCGGGGGAATAGTCGAACTTTTGCGAAAATTTCCGGAATTAAATTTCCGGATTGCGCGCGGGAACTGCGATGTCGACGCGGAGAAAATTTTAGAAATTGCGAATTTGCCAAATGTCGAGCTCGCCGAAATTTTGGAGTTCGAACTTGGCGGACGACGAATCGCGGCCGCACACCGGATTCAAGATTTACGGAATTCCAACGCGCAAATTTTGATCTCCGGACACACGCACATTCCGCAGGCGAAAGCAGTGAGCGGAAAATTATTTTTGAATCCCGGCTCGCTCCAAGACGATGGCGGATTTTTTATTTTAGATTTGGCAAATTTAACTGTTGGGCGCAAACTTTTTTCTGAGAAAAATCTAGCTTAAAATGAGGGCTGCGATATTTTGAGAATATGGACCGAATCGAGATTAAAAAAACGATCGCGCTCGTGACAATCAAGCTCCTGTTTTTGCAGCTGTTTTTCGCTCTCGCCTATCTGACGACTTCTTTGATCAGCGATTCGATCGACCAGTACAACAACGGCACCTTTATGAGTTTGATTACTTACGACAGTCTGACTTTTGTGATTATCGCCCTGGTGCATCTGGCAATCACTTCGTATATTTTTCTGCAATGGGCAATGGAGAAATACATCATCCTGCCGGACAAAATCCGACACCAGTGGGGGATTCTTTTACGGCAGACGAATTCTTGGGATATCACGAATATCGAGACTGGCTATATCACCGAAGGCGTAGTCGCACGGCTTTTTGGTTATGGCACGATTACTTTTCACAGCCCGACCTTGGAAACGCGCGTCGTTTTACGCGATGTTCCCTCGCCTTCTTTGGTCACGAATTATATTGAGAAAAATTTGGCTCTGCTTGGTAAATCGCCGATTAAGTATTTAAAGGCTGATTCGAAATAAAAAATAATGTTGCATTTAGCCAACTTTGAGTTAGAATTAGCTCACTTTAATTTTAAAAAATGCAGTATAAAAAATATCGCGTGCTCAAAGTCGGAATTGTGATGTTGCTCGCCGCGACCGTCGGTGGCTTCGTCAGCCAGGGAAATTTTGTGATTCCGCTGATTGCTTTTGCGGTCGCTGCGTTAATAATTTTTTTGGTTAGTCGCCGCGTTGATACAATTCGAAATGACGAGCGCATCGAAAAAATCGGCGGCAAAGCGGCGCGCTGGATACTCGCGATTTTTGCAATCGGAGGCGCGATCGCGAGCATCGTCCTCACCGCGCTCGCCAAGGATAATCCGATTTATCAAATTCCGGCCTATATTTTTTCGGGTCTGGTTTGGTTTGTCTTGGTCGGGCATCTAATTTTGTTTTATTATTTCAATCGCAAAGGCGAATGAAAAACCGCATCAAAATTTTTCGCGCACAGTTTGATTTGACTCAGAACGCACTCGCGGAAAAAGTCGGCGTGCGGCGCGAGACGATCGTTTTTTTGGAGCAGGGGAAATACAATCCCTCGCTCGAACTCGCTTTTCGCATCGCGAAAGTTTTTGGCGAACCACTGGAAAATGTTTTTATTTGGGAGGATCAGTAACAAAAAATTCGACAAGTTTGTATAATTTTCGCTTAATAAACTCATCTAGGTTGTGCCCACCCTGCACAACAACCCTGTCTAGTGTGATTCCTAGTCCTTGTAGTGTTGTCTCGATTCTGTATTTCAAATCTAAAATTTCCCACTCCTCTGTGGCCTCAATCAACCGAGCAATTTGATTACGGGTTATTTCTGAAATACGGCCAATCTCTTCAAGGCTGTAACTTTTGTCGGCAACAACTTCTTGTGGCATTTGAAAAAATAAGGTCAGATTTTAACAAGTTGAAAAAAATTTGCAAATTTTTTGAATGGCGGAGGGAGAGGGATTCGAACCCTCGAGGCAGTTGCCCGCCTACCCGCTTTCCAAGCGAGCGCACTCGGCCACTATGCGATCCCTCCGTTTAAACTTTCAAACTGTCAATGATCTTTTTCTTTTCTAGATAGCCTT
>JAZDPN010000071.1:0-3246 GCA_043797545.1 Patescibacteria group bacterium
AAAGATCGAAATCATTTGATTTTAATTTTTCGCAATGCCTCCAAAAATTTGTGCCGCGTGCGGACTCGACTGTGCGCAGTGCGGCGCCTATTTGGCGCACAAAAATAATGATGACACGCTGCGCGAAAAAACCGCGCGCGAGTGGAATAAACAGTTCGCTGCCGTCGGTGCAAATTTCAAACCAGCAGAAATAAATTGTGTCGGTTGTCTCGAGAAAGACGGCGCTCATTCCGGGTATTGCTGCAAATGTCCGCTCCGGAAATGCGCGCTCACGCGGGCCGTTGAAAATTGCGCGAAATGCGCTGATTTCGCGGAATGTGAAACGCGACGGAATTTTGAAAAACAAACGAAAATGGATATCGCGAAAAACTGTATTTTTTAACTTTTTTAAAAATGAAAAAGCTTCCCTCTCGGCGGCGCTGTCTCGTCGCCGTACCACTCGGTCTCGCGTTCGGCGTACTTTGTGCGTGGCTCGCGTCGCAGAATGATCCGACAATTTTCGATCTACATTCGCCGATGTTTTGGACGATTGTGTGGAATCGTCTTTTGATCGGATTTTTCGTCGCACTCGCGGGTGCGTACAAATATCATCCGGTTTTTGGTTTTCGGTTTTATCCCGCGCTACGCGGCATAATTCTCGGCGCGCTTATTTCGCTCGCGCTCGCTTTTGGCGCTTTACTCACCCCGTCCGACCAAGCTGTGAAATATTTTTGGTTAACGATTTTGGCTGGTGCGATTTACGGTTTGATTATTGATTTGATCGCGACGAAAGTCGGCGGCGAGGGCAAAAATTTGTTGGTCTGACCCGAATAAAAAGTTTGCTCGCCAAAAAAGTAATCGTTAAAATGGTCTTCCCGGAAAGCTTAATCCTTATTGCTTAGTCCTTAATCCTTGCCAATGAAACTCTGGGAAACGAAATCGGGCGCGAAACTGCATCCCTTCATCGAAAAATTCACGATCGGAGCGGATTTGATTTGGGATAAATACCTCTTGCCTTTTGATTGTCTCGCTTCGACCGTGCATGCTTTCATGCTGCAAAAACAGGGTTATTTGAAAAATGGCGAATTTAAAAAAGTCCAAAAAGTTTTGCAGGAAATTTATCTACAAGCGACCGCGAAGAAATTTGAACTGAAAGATGTCGAGGACGGACACTCCGCGATCGAAGGACTTTTGACTACGAAACTCGGCGAGCTCGGCGGCAAAATTCACCTCGGACGCAGCCGAAATGATCAATCCGCGACGACAGTGCATCTTTTTGCAAAAGACGAGCTGCTGAAAATTCGAGCGGAACTTTTGGGAACGATCGGCGTTTTACAGGCGCTCGCGAAAAAATTCGCGAAGCTGCCGATGCCGGGCTACACGCACACGCGTGCCGCAATGGTCGCGACTTTGGGACATTATTTCGCAGCGTTTGCCGAATCGCTTTCGGTTGATTATTTGTCGGTAAATGCAGCTTTTGACGCGGTCGATCGCTGCCCGCTCGGCTCTGCGGCCGGCTACGGCACTTCGGTCGCGATTGATCGGAAATTGACCGCGAAATTGCTTTGTTTCGGACAGCTTCAAATCAATACTTTGTCGGCGCAGCTCGGTCGCGGCCAAGTCGAGACGACGACGCTCGGCGCACTGCTGAATGTCGCACTCACGCTGTCGCGACTCGCGAATGACATCATTTATTTTTCGACTCCGGAATTCGACTTTTTCGAATTGTCCGACTCGATCGCGACGGGCAGCTCGATCATGCCGCAGAAAAAAAATCCCGATCCGCTAGAAATCATCCGGGCAGCGGCGGGCGCGCTCGTCGGCGCGCACACGCAGTGCGCGACAATCGTGAAAGGTCTTCCCGCGGGTTATCAACGCGATTTACAGCTTTTGAAACAGCCTTTTGTCGAGGGCGTGAAATTATCGAAACACACGCTGCAGGCAATGCAAATTGTTTTGGCGAATTTGAAAGTGAACGAAAAAACGCTCGAAAGGGCGGCAAATAACACGCATCTTTTTGCGGCCGATCTCGCAAATGAATTGGTTTTGAAAAAAGGTCTGAGCTTCCGGGACGCGTATCGCAAAGTGAAAGAAGGCTACGAAAAAGCGGCGTGGCGAGGCGTGGTCGAGTTCGACGATGTGCCGCATTTCGATCCGGCGAAACAAATCGCGAGCAAAAAATCGGACGGCATGCCGGGAAATTTGCGACTTGAAGTTGGCCAGAAATGGCTCTCGGCCGAGGCGCGCAAAACTGCGGCTGAACAAAAAAAGTTCGCTGCGGCGTTGCGAAAAATTTGGCAACTCTGAAAAAATTTTTTAAACTCCCCGCACTTTAATTTTTAAATTTTTGGAAATGCCCAAAACTGCGAAATGCCCCAAATGTGATGCGACTCTCTCGCTCGATGACAAAGTCGAGCTGGGAGAAATTATTTCTTGCGATGAATGCGGCGCAGAACTCGAAGTGAAAAAAATAGATCCGATTGAATTGGACGATGCACCCGCAGTGCAAGAAGATTGGGGCGAATAATTTGGTAAATGGAAATTCACCGAATCCAAAGCTGGCCGCGTGAACTCGCGCAGAATTGCTGGGTTTTGCGTGAAAAAAATCTAGCGACTGTAATCGATCCGGGCTGCGAAAACGCTGGACAAATTTTGGATGTTTTGCAAAATCGCGCGAAAATTGCAGCGATTTTGCTGACCCATCATCATAGCGACCATACTCGCGCCTTGGCTGATTTGGTCGGGCAAACCGAAGCTCCAATTTTCATTCATTCGGATGATGCCGAGATTGTCGAAAACGGTTGGCTCGCTTTGAAAAAAATCAGCAAACCGGAAAAGCCAATTCGGCTTGCCACTCAGCCGATCAGAGATCGACAAATTTTGAAGTTTGGCGATTTACAAATCGAGGTGATCGCAACGCCCGGACACACGCTCGGCTCGGTTTGTTTTTTGGTTGGAAATCATCTTTTTTCCGGCGACACGCTTTTTCGCGAAAATGTCGGACGCACGGATTTATTCGGTGGAAACAAAAATGATCTGCAAAAAAATCTCACACGATTATTGGAACTTCCGAAGGAAACAATCGTGCATCCCGGCCACGGCGACGATTGGACGATCGGCGCGGCACGCGAATTTTTCGAGAAAAATAGGGCTTTTTTTATTTGATAAAATCAAGGCGTGATTATCGTTAATTTCAAAAATTACGAATCGGCAGTCGGCGCAAATGCGGTCGCTCTGGCCAAGATTCACGAATTGGTCGCGCTGGAA
>JAZDPN010000074.1:0-12276 GCA_043797545.1 Patescibacteria group bacterium
GCTACGTCGACCGGCAGAAAAACGGCATTCCGATGCAGGAAAAAGTTTTGGCGAATCTCGAGGAAATCGGCGCGGATCTCGGCGTGAAGTGCGAGATCAGAAAATGAAATGAACAAACTTTTTGCTCTTGGTTTTGGAAACCGGAAAAGAGCAAGCTAAAATCCCGACTTAAATTAATTAAATTTTATGTCTGAACTAGACAAGATCCCCCAAAGCATTCCCGAAGCTCAGGCAAAAAAAGCGCTTCTCGAAAAAGGAGGTGTGCCTCACGTCTACCTCGGCCAGGGATTAATTTTCGTACCACCAGAGTCAGCCATGGCTGACTATAATGAATATCTTTTAAGTCAGGGTATTAATCCTGGAGATTTTCCTCTTGATCTATTGATGAGGGCTGGACCAGGTGGAGCTGTCTTCAATTCTGTTAGAGCAGAACAGGTTTGGAAAGAAATGCAAAAAAATCAAATTGGGGCCAGTGGTGTGCGAAAACCCGAGGCTTTTCAAAGTACAATCTACGATGGAGTCTCCGGAAAAACTGTGGAAAATTTGTTTGGAGTCGATGGAGGGTCTATCGCCACTATGCAAGCCAACGACTTACAGGACGGACTTAGAAGAATCAGATCGATAATTGCTCATTTGGGAAAAGGGTATATCAGCCGCGTAATTTTGCCAAAACAGTATAAATATTCTGGCCACACTGATTTCGTAAATGATGCAAAACTGGTCGGCGGCGATATTGCGGTAACTGAAATTCCGGAAATCCAGGAAGATGGCAGTCAGGACTTGCAAACTATGCGTACTGAATTTGAAAAAATAAAATCTGAAGGCCGAGTCGCTATTTTGATTGATCAAGAGATGAATAATAACGCGTCCGGCTGGGACAGAGATCCAAAACTCAATGAAGAATTGGCAAGTTTACTAAAAGAATTTGAGGGCACTATTTTTTATGTTGGCGATATAGCCTACAAGGGTTTGAAGGAAGATGTTCTCGAGCAGTATCCTTTAATGCAGAAACTGATTGAAAAGGGTGTTCCGGCGTTCTTTTATTTCTCGCCTACCAAGCTGACTTTTTATCGCAAACCACCGAGCTTTAAAAGCATTGTTTTCGCAACTCCTGGGGGTTTCGCTGATACTAAAAAATTAAAAGATGCTTTTCAGGGTTGCCAACGCGCTCCTGGAGGCATTGGCTGCACGGACAATGGCGCGATCTTAATGGAGAAACTTTCTAGCGACCCAGAGTTTCTGAAAGAAGTACGCACTTTGCGGCTGTATTTGAAATACATACTTGCAAGTCTAGGCAGCAACACTAATGGAATTTTCAGATGCAGAGAGCCGCAGGTAATTCAAACATTAAACTCTGGATCACCTCAGGCCGTGACAGTTGGTCAAAGGGAAAACATTTGGCCATTGGGCGACCCAAAACTTAGAGCTCTCTATCAGCAGGCACTCAAAATTAACGCTTGAAAAATATTCTATCTACTAAAATCTGTGGATTGGAAAAATGTTTTGCCTTTTTATGTTGAGATTAAAAGAGTGATGTTCGCCACAAAAAACGAAGGAGGGTAAAATCCGCTTTGATGAGCAAAAAAGATTCTGAAATTATCGATCTGCCGACACTGCGCCACTCCGCTAGCCATGTCCTCGCTGCCGCGGTGCTCGAAATGTTTCCCGACGCGAAACTCGGCATCGGTCCCGCGATCGAAGGCGGTTTTTACTACGATTTTCTTTTGCCGCGAACTCTCATCCCCGAAGATCTCGGTTTGATCGAGAAAAAAATGCAGCATCTCATCAAACAAAATTTGAAGTTCGAGCGCTACGAAGAACCGATCGACGAAGCGGAAAAATTTTTGAAAAAAACCGAGCAAACTCTCAAACTTGAGCTCGTCGCCGATTTGAAAAAAGAGGGCGAATCGAAAGTCAGTTTTTACAAAACGGGTAATTTTGTCGATCTCTGCCGCGGGCCGCACGTCGACTCGACGAATAAATTGAAAGCGGTGAAGCTCACACACATTTCGGGCAGCTACTGGCGCGGCGACTCCGACCGCGTGCAACTGCAAAGAATTTATGGTGTCGCGTTCGCGTCGAAAGAAGATTTGGTGCAGTGGGAGGAGCAAATGCGCGAAGCGGCGAAGCGCGATCATCGCGAGCTCGGCCGGAAACTCGATTTATTTTCCTTTCATCCGGAAGCGCCCGGCGCGGCGTTTTGGCATCCGCGCGGGAAATTTGTTTATGATGCGCTTTTGAATTTTATGAAGCGCGAGAATGAGAAACGCGGCTACACGGAAATTGGCACGCCGATTGTGCTTTCGAGTGATTTGTGGAAACAGTCGGGACATTACGAAAATTTCAAAGAAAATATGTACTTCACGGAATTCGAGGAAAGAGAATTCGCGGTGAAGCCGATGAACTGCCCGGGCGGCTGTTTGCTTTTCGCGGAAAAAATTCCGAGCTACCGCGAGCTGCCGATTCTGAATGCGGAATTCGGAATCGTGCATCGGCTCGAGCTCAGCGGCGTGTTGCACGGTCTTCTCCGCGTGCGGCAATTCATGCAAGACGACGCGCATGTTTTTTGCACGCCCGAACAGCTCGAAGACGAGATCGTGAAAATTATTGAATACACGACCGACGTCTACAAACATTTTGGTTTTGAAAATTACGAATTATTTTTGGCGACTCGCCCGCCGAAAAAAGCGATCGGCGCGGACGAAGTTTGGGAAAAGTCGACGAAAGCGCTCGAAAACGCGATGCAGAAATTGGGTTTGAAATGGGGCGTGAAAGAAGGCGAAGGCGCGTTTTACGGTCCGAAAATCGAGTTCAATGTGAAAGACGCGATCGGTCGCAATTGGCAGCTCGGGACTTGTCAGATTGATTTCAATTTGCCGGAACGATTTGATTTGAATTATGTCGCGGCGGACGGCGCGAAGAAACGTCCGGTCATGATTCACCGCGCGATCATCGGCTCGTTCGAAAGATTTCTCGCGGTTTTGATCGAACACACGGCCGGCGATTTGCCGCTCGAAATGCAATCGGAAGTTGCGCGCATCATTCCGGTCGCGGGTGAATTTTTGGACGCGGCGGAAAAATTCGCGGACGAGCTGAAAGCAAAAAATCTGCGCGTCACGGTCGACCGTTCGAATGATTCGCTGTCGAAAAAAGTGCGCAACGGCGAACTGATGAAAATTCCGTTTTTGCTCGTCGTCGGCGAAAAGGAAGCGCAGTCGGGAAAATTGACCGTCCGCATTCGCGGCGAGAAAGAACAGCAAACCCTAACCCTCGCAGAATTTGTAAAAAAAGTTGGGTAAAATCTGCTCGTGATTTTCAAAAAAATTCGCGAAGGTGGATCTGCCCCCAGACTAGTCTTGGTCGGAAATTTTGGAGCTGGCAACTTGGGAGACGAGCTGATCCTGGCGGGCTTCTTGAAAAAAATTTCGCTTGAATTACCCAAGGCTCAGATTGTCGTCCTCGCTGGCGAGCCAAAATTGGTGCGCCGATTTCACGGCGTAGACGCGCTTCCCCACCTACCGACCGGATTGCGCAGCTTGCTGAAGATGAATTGGTGGCGCAGTTTGGGCAAAATTCGCAAAGCCGATGCGATCATCTTCCCAGGCGGAGGACTTTTTTCGGATGAAGAAAGCTGGCGCGCGAGCCTCTTGTGGGGCGCTCATATTTTGATCGCGCGTTATTTTTGGAAACCGGTTTTTTTACTGGGTCAGTCAGTCGGGCCTTTCAAAAAAAGATGGGTGCGCTGGCTGGCAAAATTCTGCCTGAGTAAAACTGAGTGGATCGGGGTGCGCGACGCTGGCAGCGAAGCCGAACTGAGACGCATCGGCATTTCAGCAAGAAAAATCCGGCTTGGTCGCGATGCCGCCTTTTGGCTGGTCAGCCGCGTGCCCAAAACACGCGAACTAAAAAGACATGGTGTTGCGAAAATTTTGGTCTCTGTCCGCGACTTCCCAAAAATTGCGCCGCAATTTTGGAATGAGCTCATATGCGCCCTCGATGAAATCGCCGTAAAAAAACAAGCCCATATTCTTTTTGCTGAATTTGGCAAAGGCGATCACGAGCTTTGGAAAAAAATTCGCAGACGAGCGAAGAAATCTGCAACCTGGAAAACTCTGGAGTTGCCAGAATCGGCTGAAGGCATCTTGAAGGAGATAAAAAAAATCGACCTCGTCATCGGTATGCGCTTACACGCCCTGATCGCAGCAAAACTAGTCGGCGTGCCAGCGATCGGGTTTGCCTACTCGCGCAAGGTTTCTGAATTCGCTGAGAAGTCATTCTCAATGACGGATTTTAGAAAGGAAAAACTGCTGAAAATTTTGAGCTAGTTCTGGCGCCACCAAAAAAAGCGCCACCAATTTTTAAGCTTGTTTTTTAAGTAAAAATTTTTGGCAGCCCGGCGTGACCACAGCAAAAAACCCAGTGCCTTTTTGCGGCGCGTGAAATCACGTAATTTTTGTAAAACTTTGCCGCCCAGACCCCTACCGCGAAATTTTTTATCAACAACGAGCTTGCGGATAAAGAGCAAGGTAAAAATCCCCAGCCCGAGCTTGGCAAAAGAAAACGCGCCTAGGGTCTTATTTTTTTGGTGCAAAAGCACAATCCGTTTCTCGTGAATCAGCTCTAGTAAATCCTGTTTGCTTAATCGCGAATCAAGCTCGCGAAAAAGCTGAGCGACTTTTTTCGCATCGCGTTTTTGCGCGAAATGCATGCGCAGACGGCGAAACATTGGATTTGTCTTGGCACAATTAAGCCAGTGCTTTTTCAAGCTCGGCCGTCAATTTTTCTTTGGCCATTCCGCCAACCATGGTTGCGATTTCAACTCCGTCTTTGAAAATCTTGAAAGTCGGAATCGACATCACGCCAAATTTTTGAGCTAGCGCGCCTTCCTCGTCGATATTAACTTTGCCAACTTTAGCGCGACCAGCAAAATCCTTGGCAATACCCGCAACGACGGGGTTCATCATCTGGCATGGTCCGCACCAAGCCGCCCAAAAATCGACCAAGACCACCCCGGTCGAAGTTTCGGCTGCGAAATTGGCAGCCGTCAAATTTGTCTCCATTGGAATAAAATTAGAAAAGCCGATTTTAATCCTTCTCTGATTCCGAGACAACTATTTCGGTTTGTAAAAAATTTTGCCCCGGACGCGCAAATCAATGTATTCGTATTTTTTCTCAGTCAAATTCAAAAGCTCAGACGCAGCAACCAGTTTATTGATCTGAACACGGTAATCACTCGCGAAGTCTAGCCAAACATCAAAATTCTTTTCCGTTTTGAGATGAGCCTCGCGCGCGATCGGAAAATATTTCGTATTGATCACTTTGAGATCGGTGATCGATTCGAAATAAAAAACAGCCTCCCGGATAAAAGCAAGATATTTCGGATCTATTACTCGCACGGTCGGATCGGATAAATCAACGTCCTCGCCGAGCGTGAGCTGCAAGGTATCACGATCAGCTGAGTCACCGACGACTTGGAAACCATTTTCATTGAGAAAGATTGAGCCGTCATTACTGCGTAGCTCAGCCACAATCGGAAACTTGAAAACTTCGACCTGAATTTCACGAGGATATTTTTTATGAATTGCGACGCGCGCGATATCGGGCTGGACGGTTTTGACCGCCTCGGCCAGTAAGTCGGAATCAACCGCAAAAATATTTTTACCAAAAGCGAGCTCGCGCACTGACAGCTCAATCGCCTCAAGCGGCAAGTCAAGCGAACTGCGCGCAATCGAAACTTTGGCTACATCAAAAAATCCGGAAAAGCGCGTAAAGCCGATCAAGCCACCCAGCGCTATGACTCCCAGCACAATCCCGATTTTCTGGCGCGGAGTAAGCAAGCTGCGCCAATTTTTTTCAGCCTGAAAAACACGGGCTGAGAGATGTTCCTGTCTTCGCCGACAAAAAATTCGGCTCAAAAATCGGTTCAATTTACGCTGCCGAAAAGAGATTCGGGTCACGCGGAAATTCTAACACTCTCGAATTTTTGAGGAATAGCATCAAGCAAGCTCTGACCGTATTTTTTCGTAAAAAGGCGCGGGTCGAGAATAAGAAATTTCTCGGCGTGTTCGGAAGATGCAAAATCCGACCACATTTTTTTGAATCGCAATATCATCGCCGCATAATAATCATCCCACGCTTCGCCATCGCTTTTCGACCTTGTCGGCAATTTCACAATAACACAATTTTCGAATTTTGCAGACGGAGCAAAATTCCCGAGTGAAAAGACAACGACTGCTTTTTCGAGTTCAGCTAATTTTTGCTTTGAAGGAATTTTGCGGCTAAAAACCGGTAACTCCAGCTCGGCAATCGCCCGCTCGGCAAAATTACCTGCCTCAAACCGATTCGGAAAAACAACCGCCGTCCGACCCGAAAACTGAGGCAGGATTTGCAGCAGAAACTTCGCGACAGCCGGAAAAAACTGAGGCGTGGCCGGATCGGGCAGATTTTCGGCGACCAAAAACCTGGGTAAATTTTCACCAAGCGAAATCCGCACAGTCGAAAAATCCGACGGCAGCGCGAACATTTTTTTTACGAAACTGAAGTTGTCCGCAGCATCCAACGCTCCGTCGATTGAGAAGTCACGGACACAATCCGGCAACACCAGCGTGCGCGGCTCAGCGACAAGCGTAATTTCACCAAGTGCGCTGGAACGCAGTGACTTCGTAAAATTAGAATCCGGATCGATAAAATTCGCCAGCCCAGTCGCGACGCGCGGAGGCAGGAATGCGGAAATTTCCGCCAGCAAATTTTGGCCTGCCTCAACCACTTTGGAAAAATTCGTCGCACCGGTCGCAGCCGTGAAATCGAGCCGACCAAATCGGGGTGCGGCCTCACGAAAGAGCAAACCGAGTAAGCCCCACCAGATTTGGATTTTCCCGGAAAAATGCGGGGCAAGTAATTCCAAGTTTGGTAAATCTAGATTAAATGAATTCTCGCGCAAAATATTTTCAGGTAAGGCCGCCGCGTCGGCCACGATCTTGAGACGATCAGATTTTTCGAATTGGAGCGCGGCATGATCGCCAACCAAAATCTTGGCATCTGCTGCGGGCATCTCTTCGGACGCGACAAAATCAAAAAGTAGATTTTCGGCTCGGCTGAGATTGAGCTCGTATCGACTCTTGCCGGGATGCAAAATCAGCTTGGCAGCCAGGATCAACTCCGTCGGCGACAAATCTTTGGCGAGAAATTTATCCAATTTAGCTGGGTCAGGATAATTTTGGGGCGCGAAAAAATGAGCGGCCGACAAAGAGCGAGCCGTGAAATTATGGGCGAAAAAAATTGCACTGGGTCGAGAAAGTTTCTCAGCCGCCGCCAAGATCTCCTCAGGACGAGCGGAAAGCTCGATCAACTTCGGCTCACTAGAAAATTCGGCGACCAACTTTTGGACAACTTCTGACCGCAGTTCAGTCGGCTCTGGTGAAGTGTTGGGAATCTCTTGCGGAGCAAGCTCAGCCTGCAGGACCAACTCGGCAAAAACTTGCAGCCAACTTTTTTCTGCGCGCAAAGCTAGAATCTGTTGCCACTTCTCAGACGCGAAATTTTTGGCCAGACCGATCAAAATACGCAAAAGCTCACGCGTCGCTTCGGCGTCTGCCAGTGCACGATGCGCATCTTTGTGAAAGATCGCAAACTTCTGCGTCAGGTTTTCCAAACTGAGCGAATCACCGCGCGGCAATATCAGCCCAGACAGTAAAAACGTATCGAGCGTCTGACAATCGGAAAAATCGAGACCGGCCGACCGTAGGAAATCCAAATCGAAAGGCAAATTGTGACCGATCAAAATAGCTTCGCTCAGAAAATTTTCGATCTCGGCCTTTTTAGCGGAAAAATGGGGTGCATATTCCAGATCGGAATTTTGGATACCAGTCAGGCGCTCAACAAATTGGGGAATTCGCGTCGGAGAATGAAAAAGCGAATCGAAACTCGCCAGATTTTTCGTTAACGAAAACTTGACTGCTCCCAACTCGATAATGTTGTCCTTGCGCGAATCAATACCAGTTGTTTCGCAATCCAAAGCCACGAACTCGATTGGCTGCATAAAAATTTTGTTAGCTGATTAGAAATTTTTTCCCAAAATTTGGCGAGCGAATTTTGGTTATTTTGCGTCGTCAGGCGAGAGGGGTCAATCGCTTTCCCAAAGAAAATTTTGTAGATTCAGAACCCACTTCGGTAAATGCCATCGGCGACGCGGTTTTTGACCCCCACCCTCAAAATGGATTATAAAAATTTTTGGCTTTCGATTTTGCGCCGTCTCGAACCGACCATTTCCAAATCGCAATTTTTGACTTGGTTTCAAAACACAGCTGCTCTCTCAATCGAAAGTGAAACGTTGGTAGTCGGCACGCCGACTAATTTCGCGCGCGATTGGATCGCCCAAAAATACGCCATCAAGATTTTGCAGGCCGCCGAAGAAGAAAATCCGACAATCAAGGAAGTCGAGTTCGACGTCGATACCGCACTCGGCGATGGCATCGATCCTCGGACGATCGACCTCAGGGCCGTTTTCGCTAAACCAGGTGACAAAAAAATCTACAAGGCGCGCGGGCGCGAAGAAGTTATCCTGACCCGATCGGGCCTTTTGTCCGCCAAACTCAATCCGCGCTTCACGCTGGCAAATTTTGTCCCAACCGAGGAAAACCGACTCGCTCACGCAGCAGCACTCTCCGTCGCTCGCAACCCCGGTCTGACCTATAACCCTTTTGTCATCTACGGCGGAGTCGGCCTGGGCAAAACCCATTTACTCTCGGCGATCGGCCACGAAGTCTTGACCAATGATCCAAACAAAGTCGTCGCATTCACGACCGCCGAGATTTTTACCCGCGAATTCGTCGCGGCTTCGAAAAAATTCCAAGCTGACGAATTCAAAAAGAAGTATCGCGATGTCGACATTCTCCTTTTTGATGATGTCCAATTCCTAGAAAATCGGGATAAAACCCAGACCGAACTTTTCAATATCTTCAACGAGCTGCACGGCGCTGGTAAGCAAATTGTTTTTACGAGCGATCGGCCACCCAGCGAACTGACTGCCATCATGGATCGACTACGCAGCCGACTGACTTGGGGTTTGGTCGCCGAGATCGAACAACCCAGTTTCCATTCCCGGCTTGAAATCCTCAAATCCAAAACGCGCGAACGGCGCGCCATCCTCGACCCCGAACTTTTGGAATTCATCGCGATGAATGTCTCCGATTCGGTTCGCTCGCTCGAGTCTGCCTTGGCTTGGTCGATCGCTCAGACCGATCTGCTAAAAATCCAACCTACAATTCGCGAGCTGAGTCGTATGCTCGGCAAGGTCAATAAAAAAGAACGTCAACTTGGTCTGCCGCAAAACGCGCCTGAGATTTCGGTCCGCACTCCAGCAGAAATGATTGAGCTGGTTGCCCGGCATTTCAATTTGTCAGCCGAAGCGATTTGCGGAGCTTCGCGCAAAAAGGAATTTTTGACTGCTCGCCAAATCGCGATGTATCTCGCTCGTGAAATCCTGGGCTGCGGTTTGGCCGAGATCGCCCAAAATTTCAAACGCGACCATTCGACCGTCCTCCATGCCGTCCGCAAAGTCGCGACTGATCTCCAAAAAAATGAAGCCCTCGTACGCAAGGTCAATGCTGTCAAAAAAGAACTGGGGTTGTAAAATCCCAGCATGGATCGTCTTCTTCTGCCAGATGAAAAACCGCGGAAGAATCATAGACTGCTACGAAGGTTGTCGCGCTATTTTGAAAATCCAACTGACCCTTTGGCCGATTTAGCGAACTGGATCAGGCTTTTACTTGAACGCAGAACCAGACGGCGCAAGATCAAACATACGTTTGACTAAGTAGGTTGTCTCAAAAAGTTTTCTCGCTTAAAATCCATCCACTCCTTTCGGAATCTAATCTTTTTTTATGCAAACCATCCTCCAAAATATCACTCTCTTCGCGGTCGGAGCCGCACTCTTCGCGATCGCTTGGGCGATTATCACGATTATCCGGGTAATCCGGAAACCAGATGGCGATAGCAAAATGCGCGAAATCGCAGCCTACATCCAGGAAGGCGCGAGCGCTTATTTGAACCGCCAATATTCGGTCATCGCGATTTTCGCAATCATTATTTTTCTCTTGCTGATTTTCGTCCCCGGGATGGGTTGGAATCTCGCGATCGGCTTCCTGAGCGGCGCGATTCTCTCGGGCGCGGCGGGTTATATCGGCATGAGCGTCTCGGTCCGAGCCAATGTCAGGACGACCGAAGCAGCGAAAAATAGTTTGGGCGCCGCCCTCGATGTTGCCTTCAAGGGCGGTTCGGTGACTGGATTTTTTGTGGCTGGCTTAGCCTTGGGCGGAGTGTCTGCACTTTATCTCTATCTCACAAAAGTAGTCGGCTTGGAAATTTATCCAGCGACAGAAGCTTTGGTCGGATTTGGTTTTGGTGCGAGTTTAATTTCGCTCTTCGCTCGCGTTGGTGGCGGCATTTTCACCAAGGCAGCCGACGTCGGCGCAGATCTAGTCGGTAAAGTCGAGGCCGGAATTCCGGAGGATGATCCGCGCAATCCCGCGACCATCGCGGACAATGTCGGCGACAATGTGGGCGACTGCGCCGGAATGGGAGCTGACTTGTTTGAAACTTATGCTGTCACGACAATCGCAGCGATGGTCCTAGCAGCGATCTCGCTCGGTGGGGAAAACGCCCTGACTGAAAATCATGTCCTCCTGCCACTCGCGGTCGGAGCAGCTTCCATCATCGCCACTTTTTTCGGAACTTTTTTTGTCCGACTAGGAAAGAAAAATAATATTATGCGCGCGCTTTATCAGGGAACTTTGGTGACCGCCATTTTAGCGGCGGGCGCTTTTTACTATTTGAATTCTCAACTTACTGGCGACAACAATATTTTTTATGCCGGCCTAGTCGGCTACGTGATCACAATTTTATTAGTCGCAATTACTGAGTATTACACTTCAACCCGCTTCGCCCCAGTCAGATCAATTGCCAAAGCCTCGACAACCGGGGCCGGCACAAACGTGATCGAGGGTCTCGCAATCGGTTTGAAATCGACTTTTTGGCCGACTCTGACCATCGTGGGCGGGATCGTGATGGCTTACCATTTTGCTGGCCTCTACGGGATCGCAATCGCGGCAGTTGCAATGCTCTCGACGACTGGAATGATCATCGCGATGGACAGCTACGGCCCGATTACTGACAACGCTGGCGGCATTGCCGAGATGAGCAAGCAGCCCGAAAAAGTCCGTAAAATTACCGATGCGCTCGATGCGGTCGGCAACACGACCAAAGCCGTAACCAAGGGATACGCCATCGGCTCAGCTGCGCTCGGCGCCTTGGTACTTTTCCAAGCTTATGGCGATACGCTTTTGGCTAATAATCCAGGCGGTGATTTTAACTTCTCGCTGAATAACCCAACCGTTCTGATCGGTTTATTGCTGGGCGCTTTGTTGCCTTTCCTGTTTTCGGCTTATTGTATGCAAGCAGTCGGTCGGGCCGGTTTCTCGGTCGTCGAAGAAGTTCGGCGCCAGTTTCGGGAAATTAAGGGAATCATGGAAGGTAAAGCCAAGCCGGACTACGCGCGCTGCGTTGACATCGTGACCAAAGCCGCTTTGAAGCAAATGATTGTCCCGGCCATAATCGCCGTGACTGCGCCAATCCTGGTCGGCTACCTCTTCGGTCCGGTCGCTCTGGCCGGACTCTTGATCGGGGTAATCGCTTCCGGATTATTGGTCGCTCTGATGATGGCGAATGGTGGCGGCGCTTGGGACAATGCAAAAAAATATATTGAAGATGGCCAGTACGGCGGCAAAGGCAGCGATGCGCACAAGGCCGCAGTCGTCGGTGACACGGTCGGCGACCCTTACAAGGATACGGCTGGTCCGGCCATCAATGCTCTGATTAAGGTCATTAATACGATTGCCCTAATCCTCGCAACGGTATTGGCTAGCTGGGGCGGGCTGATCCATTTGTAAGCCGAGATTGCTTTTCGGCTGGTTTTTTATTAGAATCCCCCGGCTAAATTTAACTATGCACGCCACAACAACTCTTCCCGCCTCACTCCGCGATTTGAAAATCAAGGCTAATGATTTGCGCGCCCGACGCCAAATCCCGGCTGAATACTATGGTAAAGGCAAGGACAATTTACACCTCGTTTTTGATTATCAGACTTTTCGCAAAATCTATCGTGAAGCGGGTCGCAGTTCGATCGTACTTTTGCAGGTCGAGGGTGAGAGCGCGCCGCGTGAAGTTTTGATCCACTCCGTGAGTTATGATCCGATTACCGACCAATTCGCCCATATCGAT
>JAZDPN010000034.1:0-16734 GCA_043797545.1 Patescibacteria group bacterium
CGTGATTTGGGCTCGATGATGAGGATGACGGATGCTCTTAGCTTACTGGCTGTAGATTGGTTTGGCCGACCTCCTACAGATGCTGAGCTTTATTGTGGCGGTAAGCTTCGGGCTTGTGCGCGGAGAGAAGAACATGGTTGGTTAATTGAGAATTAACTTTTAGCTTGTTAGTTTAGCGATTTTGCGCTAAGCTGACCACTATTTTTTTTATGCTTGAGCCTGAGCCTAAAATAACAATTCGGCCCGAACCGCCGCTAACAGCAAAAGAAGTTGCTAGTTCACACGGCGGGGCTGGCATTTATTTAAGATTACTTTATTCAGATGGGCACGCTAAAATGGAGGGAGCTCTACAGTCAAGCTTTTTCATTGATGCTCACAGTCTTGTTGCTAATGACCCAGAAATTACGGCAGTTGAATTCTACAATGGATGCCCATTTTATCTTTTTGCGCGGCTGATTCGGAAGGAAGTTTTGGCCGCTACTGTTGCCAATTGAACTGTTCGACTTTCTGTTTGCATTTCCCCAGATTTCCCTTAAAATCAGCCAACAATTACTTCCCGATTAAAGGTGAATTAATTAGTAATCTTTAATTTCTTCCCATGAAACGCAAATTCATCAATGGCATCCCTTTCAAGGGTGATCTCCTCCCGGGTGCGGATCCGCTTCAAGAGAAATTCATTAATTACATCATGCTCGCTGGCAAGAAGTCTCTCGCCCGCGAGATTTTTCGTAAAATTCTTGAAGAACTGAAGAAGAAGAAAAGCGACCAGAAACCCGAAGAGGTCTTCGCTCTCGCGATCGAAAATGCCTCACCCAGCATGGAGGTCCGTCCCAAACGCGTCGGCGGCGCAGTTTACCAAGTTCCGGTCGAAGTCAGTCCCAACCGCCAGAGGATTCTCGCGATGCGCTGGATTCTCGACGCTGCCCGTTCCGGCAAAGGCCAGCCCATCCATCTCAAGCTCGCCTCAGTCATTCTCGAGACAGCCAAAGGTGAAGGTCCAGCCGTCAAAAAGAAAGACGATGCTCATCGCATGGCTGCTGCGAATAAGGCTTTTGCGCATTTCGCGAAATATTAAAATTCGCGATTCGCGAGGAGGTGACATTCGCGAATGTCACCTGCGGGTTTTTGCGGTTTGCTAAAATTCAGCCTGCACTTAACCCATCCCAAAATGTCCAAAAATTCGGATCATGCGAAGCACGCGTTCTTTTACTTGGTCGCTTTTTTCGCGCTCGGCTTCGCGGCGACCGCGATTGGTCAAGTTATTTTTCAATTAATTAATCGCGCAATAGTCGAAACGACGCCAAGTTATTCGGGCGACTACACTCAGGATGTTTTGCGCTTCGCGGTTTCCTCGCTGATTATCGCTGGGCCGATTTATTATCTCGCGACGCGCAAAATTAATTCTGAACTGGGTAAAAAAGCTCTAGATCCAGATTCCGCGATTCGTAAATGGCTGACCTATGTTGCGATTTTCATCGCTGCGGCAATCGCGATCGGTGACTTAATTTTTAGTCTCAATTCTTTCCTGGGCGGCGAGCTGACTTTGAAGTTCGCTTTGAAAGCAGTCACGATTTTGGCAATCGCAGGCGGCTTCGGCAGTTATTATTTACTGGATCTGAAGAGGACGAGCTTCACTCGCGATTTCAAAATTCAGGCTTTCGGCTGGGTTTTTTTAGCGATTGTGCTGGCCTGCTTGGTCGCGGCTTTTAGCCTGATCGATTCTCCGCAAAAAGCACGGGAAGTGCGAGAAGACCAGGAGCGGATCAGCGAATTGCAGCAAATTTCTTTTGCAATTACTGATTTTTACAATCAACATTCCGCTCTGCCGGAAAACTTGGACAAGCTAGTAGAAGAGTCCAAAGTCCAGTCGGAGGTTTTGCTTGATCCAGTTTCGCATGCGAAATATGAATTCCAGATTGCCGACTCCAAGAATTACCAACTTTGCGCGAACTTCACTCATTCCAACCGTGAGCCGGATTCGCCCAACAATTATTCCGATCCAGCCTGGGAACACGATACAGGTCGAGCCTGTTTCGCGATTGCGATCTCGGAAAACGATAAATTCCCAACGACCGAAGTGAAGCCAGTTAAATAATTGTTTTTTCGGCTAAATCAGCTAAAATTGCCCGGCTTTTTTCACAGAGCATGGAGCATGAAACATGTAACAATTGATTAATGGAGATTTCTACTTCTACGACCGGAATTTTCCCGAAAATCGGCGGCGCTGCGCCGAGTCTGCGCACGAATTTGCACAAATTTGATCGTGCGGAAATTTCCGAAAAGGAGCTCGAAGACGTGATCCAAAAAAATATCGAGCGCGCGGTCGTCGAGCAAATTCAATCGGGGATCGACCTGCCGACGGACGGACTGATTCGCTGGACGGATCTTTTTTCGCCTTTTGTCAAAGCGTGGGGCGGAATGACGCGGCGCGGAATTCACCGTTTTTACGATACGAATACGTTGTACGGTGAGCCGGTCGTCGAGTCCGAATTGCAATTCGTGCCGTCGTACGCCGCGGCGGATTTCGTCATCGGCCAAAAATTTGGCGCGAAAAAAGCGACGCTGCCGGGTGTGTTCACTTTCGCAGCCGCGATCGTCGACAATTTTTACCGCGACGAAAAAAAATTGCGTGCGAAATTGACCGAACTGTTGCTCGCCGAGGCGCAAGAATTGGTCAAATCCGGCGCGCAATTGATCGAGATTCACGAGCCGGAGATAGCATGGAACATGGAACATGGAACATGGAACAACGAGATTTCGGAAATTTATTCAAAATTTGCGGTGCTCGACGCAAAAATAATTGTCACTTCGTACTTCCGCAATTTCACGCAATCGACAGCCGAAGGTTTGGTGCAAGCGAATGTCGGAGTCGGTTTGGACTTTTCGAAACCGTTGGAAATCAAAAATTTGTCTGCGAAATTAGTCCAAATCGGCGCGGTTGACTCGCGCGAAACGAAATTGGAAAGTCCGGCAATTCTCGCCGAACGCAAAAAATCCGCACTCGCGAAATTTCCGGATTCCGCAATTATTTTTTCGACGAGTTCGAATGTCGAGTACCTCCCGCACGAAATTGCGCTTCAAAAAATTAGCCTTCTCAAAAATCTCAAATGAAAATCGACCTCAATTTGCCGCTTTTTCCGACGACTTCGGTCGGCTCGTTTCCCAAACCGGATTATCTCGTCGAAGCGCGCGCCAAGTTTTATCGCGGTGAGCTCGATCGCGCAGAGTTGCTCAAATTGGAAGAAAAAGCGACGAAAGAATTTATCGAGCTACAGGAAAAAGTCGGACTCGATGTTTTGGTTGACGGCGAAGCGGAACGCGGCGACATGGCGACATTTTTCGCCGAAAAATTAAGCGGTTTCGAGATTTCCGAGCCGGTCCGATCATACGGCAATCGCTACTACAAAAAGCCCAGAATTGTTGGCTCAATCGAAAGAAAAGAGCCGATGACTTTGCATTTCTTCGAGTACGCACAAAAATTAACTTCCAAACCGGTGAAGGGAATGTTGACTGGCCCGTACACGATGATGGATTGGAGCTTCAACGAACATTATTCCTCACGCGAGGAAGTTGTGCGCGCGTTTGCCAAAGTGCTCCGCGAAGAGGCGATCGATCTCGCCAAAGCCGGTTGCAAAATCATCCAAGTCGATGAACCGGCTTTATCCGTTCGTTCCGACGAGATCGAGCTCGCTGCCGAAGGTTTGCGACTCGTCACCGAAGGTCTCGAAATGTACTCGATCACGCACATTTGCTACGGCGCATTCGAACATCTCGCCCCGAAAATTAAACTCCTCCCAGTCGATCAAATCGACCTCGAATTCGCTGGTCGCGATTTCGAATTGCTCGACCAATTGCGCGGCCACGAATTTCCGCAGGATGTCGGGCTTGGAGTTTACGACGTCCACACACACAAAATTACGCCGCAAAAAAAGATTGAAGAATATCTCGAAAAGGCTCTGACATTCTTCAAACCGGAACAAATTTGGGTCGATCCGGACTGTGGACTGAAGACGCGGACACTCGAAGAATCTGAAAAAGGTTTGGCCGAGATGGTCGCGGCGACGAAAGTTTTCAGAAGTAAGAAGTAAGGATTAAGGATTAAGGATTAAGCCAGTTTTTGCTAAAATTTGATTAAATAATTTTTCGCTAATGAAAAAGTTTTTGCTGGCGCTCTTGATCGCGCTTACACCGCTCGCGCTTTTTGGCTGCGGCAGCTCGACTGATCCGGCGACCGAAGATACAGTCGCTTACGAGAAATTGACCGGAGTAATCCAAAAACTGGGTGCTTCGATTTATCAGCAAGGAACGCATCGGCTCGAAAAAGACGGTGCGCTGGTTGCTTTACTCGAATCAGCTGGGCCGCAGATTGATCTCAATGACTACCTTGGACAGTCGGTCGAAGTCGAGGGCATTCTCTCACCGACAGTTGAGGGTAATCTCCAAATAATGAAAGTCGTGACAGTCACGCCTGAAGGCGGAGTAAAAAATGACAGCACAGAGGAATATCAAAATTATTCGGACGAGCAGTTTGGCTTTTCAGTCAAATATCCCACTGTCCTGAAAGCCCAGCAAACTCGTCGCGGCGCATCTTTTTCCGACGGTGACAAGAAAGTCGTCGAAGTCGTGATTCTCGACAATACCACCAAACAGGATTTGATTGATTGGTTAGTCGACAATTACGGCTACACGGTTGATGCTTTACGGCGTGTTTCAGTCGCGGGTCTGACTGGCTATCAATTTCAAAATACGACTGGCTCTGTGATTTATCTGGCGAATGCTGACAAAGTTTTTACTTTGGCCTGGTATGATAATTCCGAGGCGAATCGGGCGCGCAATCGGCGCTACTATCTCGAAATCGTCCAAAGCTTCGCAGTGGTTGGCATTGTCCAAAATGGCGGTCCGGTCGAGGCGACTACCGATAGTTCAGGCGCGGCCGCAGTCGGCGATTTTTGCGGGGGTATTGCGGCGATTCCTTGTGCGGCTGGTCTCGATTGCCGACTTTCGGGTAATTACCCGGACGCGGGCGGCATTTGCGTTTATTCGTCCGGCTCAAGCGCGGCAGCGGTTACTTCAGATCAGGTTGCCGCTAATTCCAAATTGGCTCAAATTTCCGCAGCTGAGCTGCAGCGTGGTTGGTACTATGGCGATCGCGAAACCAAAAAACCGGGCACACCCGATACTTGGATTTTAGTTGATTCTGGTTCGCGCTCAGCGATGTGGCGGCGGCTCGATAGTGCCCCGGTTGAAACCCCTGTTATTTTGCCGGATGCGACTATGACGCCCAACCAGCTGTCGACCGAGCAAAAACAAGTCTTGGATTACCTTACCAAGAATATCAATTTTCTTTCGCCTGAGGCTGCCAAAAGCGGCGACTGGAATTTGGCCCAGTTAGCTTTTGCCGATCCGAATTTTGTTTACGCGATTTTCACAGCCGGGAGTGCAGCCACAGAGATTCAGACGAGACGCTTGCTTTTGACCTATGCTGTCTCGGCTGGTGAAGTCACGACCGAGATGCAGGCCTTTTTCAAACCGGGAACAGATAAAGACTGGCTCGTGGTCGAAGGTGCGGACATGGCTTTTGGCAAAGGCCAAAAAGTCGTCAACGCCAGCGGTGAAATCACTTCCAATATTTTGGACGGCTACCGACTTTTTAGCGATTATGGCAGCGGTTTCCAATTCCAATACCCCAAAGACTGGTATTGGCGCAAAGCCAGCTCGACCAAATTTGAATTTTCCGATAAGCCTTTTCCGGCCGGTTTGATTTTACTCACGGTTGAATTTGTGACTGGTAAGGATTTTGATTTCGGAGCGACTCTGACTGAGGATAATAAAAAAGTCGTTTATCTCACTTTCGACGCCAAGAAGAGCATTCGTATGTCCGCGAGTAAAGACGCGCTGGAAGTTTTGCTGACCGCGTCCAAGACTTTCGCGCTGAAGTAGATTAGCTTTTCGCGACAATCAGATTTTTGCCGACCCATTTGCGCAATACTTCGGGGACTTCGATTGAGCCTTTTTCGTTTTGGTAGTTCTCGAAAATCGCGACGAGCATCCTGGTCATCGCGACCGATGTGCCATTCAGCGTATGGACGAAATCAGTCCCGCTCGCGCCGCGAAAGCGGATATTCGCACGCCGTGCTTGAAAATCAGTACAATTTGAACAGCTCGTCAGTTCACGAAATCTCTTTTCACTTGGGATCCAAACTTCGAGATCAATCTTTTTGGCAGCAGGCGCTCCGAGATCGCCAGCTGCGATATTGACCGCGCGGTAGGGAAGCTTCAAACCCTGCAAAATTTCCTCTTGAGTCGCGACGAGAAAATCGTGTTCTTCCCAAGATTTTGCTGGGTCGCAGAAAGAGAACATTTCCAGTTTATCGAATTGGTGTACGCGGAAAATGCCTTTCGTATCTTTGCCGTAAGCGCCCGCTTCGCGCCGATAGCAGGTCGACCAGCCGACATAGCGCTTCGGCAGTGCGCCGTCCAAAATTTCATCCGAGTGAAACATCGTGAGCGGCACTTCGCTCGTCCCGATCAGAAACAAATCGTCGCCCTCTGGATTCGTCTCGCTGGAAGGATTAACTTCATAGACTTCGAAGCGATCGGCCGGGAAAAAACCTGTCCCGATCATGGCTTTTTCTCTGACCAAGGTTGGAGTAATCATCGGCGTAAAACCCTTGGAAATTAGGATTTCGAGTGCGTACTGCACTAAGGCGAATTCCAACAGGACAGCTTCATTCTTCAAATAATAAAAACGCGATCCGCTGACTTTTGCGCCTCTCTTCGTGTCAGTCAAATCACAAAGCTCACCCAGCTCGGAATGGTCGCGCGGCACGAATTCGAAATTGCGAATCGTCCCGACCTGTCGCAATTCGACGGCAGCGTCCTCACCGCCATCCGGTGCCGACTCGTGCGGCGGATTGGGAATCACAATTAATTTCTCATCGAGTGTTTTTTGCGCGCGGGCGAGTCGCTCTTCCAAGAGTTTCAAATCGCCAGAGACTTCTTTCATCTCGGCGATCAATTTCGACTTCGCGGCGGGATCAGCTTTGACGATTTTTTGATTCGCCTCGTTTTGCGTTCTCCGCAGATTCTCGACTTTTTGCAACAGATCGCGGCGTTCATCATCCAACTCCAAAATCTCGTCGACATCTATTTTTGCGCCTTTTCGCGAGACGGCGTTAAAAAATTCTTGCGGATTTTCGCGGAGAAATTGTAGATTGATCATGAGAATTTAGGATTTAAGATTGTTGATTGAAGATTTTTGGCTTGGCTGGTGAGGCCGATTTTAGCATTCATCGCACTTCAAATACTCGGCTAATCTCGTGATTGCGCGATTAACTTTTTTGCGCAACAAATCCAGCGCGATGAGATCATTTTTTTGCGAAAGGGGATTGTGAATCAGGCCGAGATTGTATTCGAATTGCAGGCCGTAAATCTTCACGCTCGGATCGATGAGTTTCGCGTTTTCCATGACCCATTTCACCGCGTAGCCGCCATGATAAATCTGATTAATTTCGCCGCCGAGTTCGAGCTCTTCCCACAAAATTTTCCGTAAAAAAGTCATCGCGCTCGCGGGCAGCGAAACTTCGCCGCGACTTTTTACTCGCGCCGCGCGGTGCCGACTCCCAAAATTCGAAATCACGATCGCGGGCATATATTCTCTCCCGTCGCCGGCGGGGTGATCGGACGCGGTATTGTGATGATCGATAAAAAGAATTTTCTTCGCGCCTTGTGCGATCAATTTCCGCAAACTCTCGAAAATTTCCTCATAATACGGAAACCAATTTTTTTGCAGCAGTTCGGCTTTTTCAAAATTATTCGGCTCTTGGCCATCTTTCCAAACCTTATTTTTACCGTGAAAATCGTATTTCCGAAAAGCCGTCTCGGGCGTCGGTAGCCGATTCAGATCGCCGAGCGCGCGATGCGTTTTCGCGATGTGCACTGACCAAGCGCGCGGATGTCGCGCAGTGAGATGCGTAAACGGATCAGAGAAATGCCAAAGCTGGCGTTCACTCAAAAGCATTCGTTTGCGCCATTTTTGCGGCACAGTCGAGCAGGCGTGCGGAGCGGAAATAATCAGGGCGAGTTTTTTGGCCACGAATAAATTATAAAAGAAGTTGCGTGATTCGCCTACAAAAATTAAAATCACCCCACTTTTTGGAAGCCCCAAAGGGGCCCCTTCGGGGGATTGTAAGGATGCTAAAGAGCTTTAAAGAGTAATAAAGATTTGTTTCCAATAGCTAACACCAATACTAATTTCTAACACTACTTTGGGGCCGTAGCTTCCTCCTTCGCCCTCACTTCGTTCGGGCTTCGGCGGACAGACAGTTGGCTAGGGTGTCCCGAAGGACATCGGGAAGGTCAGGGGCTCAAATCAAATTATCTTTCAAGTCATAAAATGGGGCCGTAGCTCAGTTGGCTAGAGCGCTTGCATGGCATGCAAGAGGTCAGGGGTTCAAGCCCCCTCGGCTCCACCAAAATTAAGTTCTCCCGCCTTGGCGGGAGGTTTTAATTTTTGGAGGTCGAGTGGCGCGAACTGCTGTGTATCCACAAAATCCGTTGATTGAGCACATGATTTCCGGGGCGACCCGTCGACCGATTTCGTTTTGGCAAAATCGTCGAGCCAGCTTCAAGCCCCCTCGGCTCCACCAAAATTAAGCTGCGAGTCTGATTCCAAGTGCGGCGATTTTTTCGCGCACGAATCTGATTTGTTCGCTGACAACTTCTGCAGTCACTAACCCTTTTGCGAAAAGTAAAATTAACCGATCAATCTCTGCGGTTGCTTGCAGCAAATCTCCATCAACATTGCAATTCGCGGCAAGTATTTTTTCACAAATCCTTCGCGATAAGCGCCAAAACACTTGAGCTTCTCTGCTATTTTCGAGCTCAACTGGTATATCTTTATACATGTCAAAAAATTAAATTGAAGAGCTGATTCTAAATTTTCTTCTCCCCAAAATCAAAACTGCCTCAAAAACCGCAAATCATTTTCAAAAACGAGCCGCAAATCTTTGATCTCGTGGCGGAGCATCACCATCCGGTCGAGTCCGAAGCCGAACGCGAAGCCGCTCCATTTCGTCGCATCGACGCCGACATTTTCGAGCACATTCGGATGGACGAGTCCGCAGCCGACGATCTCGATCCAACCGGTCTTTTTGCAAACAGGACAGCCTTTGCCGCCGCAAATCGAACACGACATATCCATCTCGAGTCCGGGTTCGACGAAAGGAAAATAGCTCGTCCGAAAACGAAATTTCGCGTTCGGATCGATGAGCTGTCGGACAGCTTCCTCCATCACTGCTTTCATATTTGCGAGCGAAATATTTTCATCAACAACCAAACCTTCAAGTTGGTGAAACATCGGTGAGTGCGACGCGTCGAAATCGTCTTTGCGAAAAACGCGTCCGGGCGCGACGATGCGAAAGGGCGGTTTGCGATCTTTCATCCAGCGAATTTGGACGCTCGAAGTTTGCGTTCGCAAAAGTTTCCCATCCGATTTCTCGAGGAATAAAGTGTCTTGTGAGTCGCGCGCCGGATGATCGGCGGGAATATTCAGCGCGGTGAAATTGTGAAAATCATCCTCGATTTGCGGGCCGGTCGCGACTGCGAAACCCATTTTTTCGAAAACCTTTTCTGCCTCGCGAATGAACTGAGTCAGGGGATGCAGACCGCCTCGATTTATTGGCTCGCCAGGCTGTGTCGGGTCGATCCACTCTGTCTCAGCAAGCTGGTTGAATTGTGCGCTTTCGAGCTCACCAAATTTCGCGGTGATCGTCGACTCTAATTCGGCTTTCACCTCATTCGAGAGTTTTCCGACTTTACCTTTTTCCGCCGGGGATAAATCTTTCAGTCCGCGTAGGATTTCAGTCAGTTTGCCTTTGCGACCCAAAAACTCGATCTCGATTTCGCGCAGCTTCTCGGCAGAATCGGCTGTTGAAATTTCAGCCAGGGCATTTTTTTTGAGATTTTCAATATTTTGAAGCATGAAACATGAAGCATGAAACAAATGAATAATACCGTTTTTTTACTTTATGTTCCATGAATTAGTCTCGGCTCGAAAAATAAATCTCGAATAGGCCGACTGCGGCCGCGATTAAAATCCCGTCCCACCAAGTCAGGATTCGTAAAACCTGAAAAATTAAGGCGACCTCGGTCGCGATAGTCAAAAAAATTGCCTGCCGCAAAGCAATCGAAATGTGCTGCAAATAAATCTCGCCGCGCCGAAACCAAACACGCAAATAAAAACCTAACAAAGCGAGCGTGCCGGTCAGTGCGAGGAAAAGTGCAGCTAGGAAAAATGGAACGGCCAGAGCGGTTGAAGTGAAGGGGTCAAGCCGCCAAACTACAATGAAAAGCGCGAGCCAGCCGAGTCCGGCCAAGCTGGCCAAGCCGAGAAGATAATTTTTGGAATTCAAAGCATGAAGCATGAAACAGGAAGCATGAAACAATTTTTTTTAAATTAATTTTATTTGTTCCGGTGGAGGCGGCGGGGGAGTCTGAGTCGATTTGATTTGCTCCAAAATTTTGGGAATTTTAGCAAAATCGGCGAGATGAATCGTTTTCGAGCTCGGCGAATAAAGTGCGGCGGCGGGGTGATACAGCGGTAAAAAAATTCGGCCGTCTTTTCTTCTTTTCGGCATTCCGTGTGCCGCCGAAATTTTCAGTCCCGGCAAAAAGCGATTCATCGAATGTCTTCCCAAAGTTGCAATTAATTTCGGCGCGATAATTTCAATCTGTTTTTCGAGAAACGGCCAGCAGGTGGCGATTTCTTCTGGCTCGGGATCGCGATTACCGGGCGGGCGACATTTCACGACATTCGCGATGAAAACATCTTCGCGCGCGAGTCCGATCGATGCGAGCATTTCATTCAAAAATTTTCCCGCAGCGCCGACGAACGGTTCACCCTGCTCGTCCTCCGATTTGCCCGGACCTTCACCGACGAAAAGAATTTCCGCGTCGGGATTGCCGCTGCCGGGGACGGTTTTCGTGCGCTGTTCGCAAAGTCGGCAAGCTCGGCAGGCCGCGATTTCGGCGGCGATTTTCGCGAGTTCAATTTTTTTCTCGGCGGAATTCACCTGACAATTTTACCAGCTTCTATAATTTCAGAATCTATTTTTAAAGAGGCTGGCAATTCCCATTGCTACCAATTGTCGCAGCGGATAATCGGTTATTCTTGGTAGCCCATCTGGACTCGTCAGCGGTTTCGTTTGCTCTAAAAATCTATCTTTTTCAGCGACAGCCTGTGCTTTCACGCTAGCATCATCGCTCACGATTACGATGCCATTTTCAGGATCTTTTTTGTCACCACGCCTGTTCATATTGTGACCAGTAATGAGAGATATTTCTCCATCGTCGATCACGACTCCTTTTGGATGAAAAGTATTTTCACCGTCTTGCCAGAGATGGATGTTTAGCAGGTTTTTATCAATTTCGCCTCGGAAATCTCCCATGAATTTTTTCAGATTGTGCTCATAACAATAAGGCAATCCATCAAAAGCAAACATCATACGTTTTTCACGTCTAGCTAATTTCTTTTGTCTGATTTCGACTATTTTCTTTTCGCTGTTATAAAAATCATTGGCTTCCTTGTCGCCGACGACGATATTGACTTGTATACCCTTATTTAGTGCTGCCGCGATTGCAGTTCTGACATCCTTAGAGATATTAAAATAAGGCGTGTATATAGTTATGTTTTTCTCAGCCGCATTGATTAGATCAACAATTGTTTTGTTTAGTGGGTTACCTTTGCCAAATCCTGCGATCGGCACAGCATAAGTTTCTGCCTTTCTGATTTCTGCCGGTGTATTTCCTGCACTGAAATTCGCTTCTCTCAATTTCAAACGCAACGCTTCGATTTTCGCGCGGTTTTCTTTGCGGATTTCAACTGCGCCGTTTGTAAAATCTTCGGCTGCCTCAGATTCAAGGAAAACTTTTTTTAAATATTGTACAAACGCATCAGCCAATGCCTTATTGTTGAATTTCCTATAACGATCGACTCGATATTTGTCTTTACCGTGCAAATAAACATCATTGCAGCTCGCGCCGGAATAAATAAGCTTGTTGTCAAAGACCATTCCTTTTGTGTGCAACACGCCCCCGGCTTCACTTGCCGCGACTGGCACCCCGATGATTTCAAAATTAGCATCGCGGAAAGTCTCAATTGCCGCTGGGTCTTTTTCGCCGACTCGCGGTCGTTGATTACGGTGGAAGTCGACGAAAACTTTGATTTTTAGCTTAGGATTGTCATTTTTCGCTTTGCGTAGTGCTGCCAAAATTTGGCGACCCGATTCATCATTCTCGATATAAAGCGCCGAAATCCAAATCCGACTTTTTGCATCAGCGATTTGCCGCAAAAGATCTTCGCGAAATCCTTCGGGGCTTTCGATTGTCTCGATTTCATCCGGTGCGAGTACAAACTTCGGTAAAGCCTGAAAAACTTTACTTTTTTCGAGATTTTCTCGGGCCCTCATTAAAAAATTTTCTAAGACTGCATCTTAGCAAAATCTTTTTTTAAAGGTAAATTTTCTAGGAATTTTTTCAGTAATGCCGTCGCTCGTCCGCGGTGACTAAATTCCCTTTTTTCCTTTTCACTCATCGCCGCGAAAACTCGCTCCGCGCCGTCAGCGAGAAAAACCGATGACAGCGGAATTCGCGGGAGAATCGGCGCGGCGATTTCCGACAAGATTTCGCCCGCGACCTCGCCACGAAAAAATTTCGTTGGCTCGTTCGGTCGCGCGAGCGCAAGCACACAAATAAATTTCGCTCGGCGATTTTTTTCATTTTTCATACGCTCAAGAAAATGCGCGAGCCACTCCGCGTCCGACGCATTTTCGCCCGCACCGAAGCGGACAGTTTTCACCCCCAATTCGTTCGGCAAGGCCTCGACCAAAATTCCGGAGTCGTCCGCGAGCGCGGTGAGTCCGGTTTCGCGCGCGCAAAATTCGGCTTTGATCCGCGCATTTTCCTCGAAAGTTGCGCCAGTTTCCGGCGGTAATTTCAAATTGGGAAAATCATGCAAAGTCTGGATTTCTAGGCTTAAATCAGCCAAAGCCGCGCTGAGTTCACGTGCTTTCGATGGGTTCGCGGTCGCGAGGATGATTTGAAATTTCAAGCAAAAAATGTTAAAATGGCAAGATAATTTTACAAAAATTAAAACCATGCGCCTACGTTCACCTTCGGTGAACTTCGGCGCATCACACACTAACAAAATAAAAAATGAGTGTAAAAACCAAAAAATCACAGGCCAAAAAACTTTATAATCTGCTTTCCGATACCGAGGCTATCTCGGACGGGGAGCGGCACTTTTGGCTCGAAAACTTTTCGAATCTGACCGATTTGCGTCAGGGTCAATTAGCTGAGATTCTCCAAAATGGGGAGCGTGAACTGCAAAAAGAGCGTGATGCGCATGCGGCGCGCTTGGCCGAAATCGATACGAAATGTGTCTCGCAATTGCGCGAACTGGCGACAGCGAGCGGTCTGAAGGCGGCTACGCAGGGCGACGATGAGGATCAAGCAAATTATGATGAAGATGAGATTATCCGCACGCTGCAGCAGGCGGGCGAGCTTTAACTTTTAAATTAATAATTTTTTCCAATGCCTGAAATGCAACCAATCCCGACTGAATCGAATGTTCAGCCGGTCGCCGCGCCGACTTCGGCTTCGCCCCAGCCTCAGGCTGCCGCTCCAGCCCCAGCTTCAGTTCAACCTCAGCCTGTTGCTAGTGCTACAGCTGCGACCTCGGTTCCTGCGCCGCTCAGTTTTTTCCAAAAAGTCCTCCTTTTCAAAAAGAAATACGATTACGTCAATGGCAAAGGTTTGGATTCGGTTGCGGCTGAGGAGGCTGCGCGCAAAGATCTCGGTTTGCCAGAGATGACCGAGGCCGAGCGAGTCTCAGCTGCCCAGCCAAACATTTTGCAAAAAATTCTGAGCAACAAGATCGTGATTGCGCTCGGCATTACCGAGTTTTTTAACCGTAAAAAAACCGAAGTGCAGACGAATTTAAAGGCAAAAGTTGATGCAAAGCTGGGCATCAAACCAGCCGAAAATCCGATCCAACCTGTCGCGGTTGCTCCAGTTCAATCAGCTCAAGCTGAGCAAAATAAAACTTTAGCTACTAAATAAATTTATTATGTCTCGAACCAACCCGGAAGTTAATCCACAACAACCTAATCCAACTCGAAGCGATTTGGTTGAGCTACAAAAAGAGATGCCCGTTCGGATTGTTCAGCCGAGAGATAACCTCAGCAAAATTGTCAAAAGCTTGACGGGAGAGATTAAGCCACAAACGCCAGTCGATTATCGCAGCTCTAGGATTCGCGGTCCGAAGCCGACCACTTTAGCTGAGACTCGTCTGATTTATCCTGGTCAAAAGGTCTGGGTCGAAGCTGGGAAATTGGTAATTGCTGATGAGCTTCCCAGTCAGCCGAAAGTAGCCCAGCCTAACTCGCTAGATCATCCAGCCTTGGGTGACATCAAACCTGACTTGAATAACATCGCGCGTTTGCGAAAACAGCCCCAAGCTCCTCAAAAACCAGTTGATGCAGAAACCGAAAAATTATTGGGCGACTTGGCAAAACAGCTTCCCCGAGTTTCGGAATACAACAAGTTAGCCTTTTCCTTGAAAAAGTTGATACCTGAGGTTCAAGCTCTGCTCCAAAAAAAAGGTTTGAATATCAAAAACTATCCCGACCTTTTTGTCTCCCGCGCCGTGATTCAGGCCAAAATTGAAAAGACCGGGGATCCGAAAAAAGACTTGGCAAATCAAGTTGCGGCCTATGCGGTCGCTGATCCCGAGAGCGCGGAAAGACAATTACTCGACTTGCTTGATCTCAAAGCTCAATTGGAAAAGCCTGAACAGCAACCAGTTTTGACTCTGCCTTCGGGTGAGCAATTTTTTCAATTTGAGGACTTTACAAAAAAATATGGCCTAGAAAGCAAAGTTTATTTGGAAGGCAAAGAGCTCCAAATTTTTGATTTAAATCCAGGCTTGGCAGCCCAGCTCGATTTGCTTTTCCCGAATTTGAAGCTCAATAGTCTGCTTACTCAGTCCAAATCTTTTGTTCAGATTAATTTTGATTGGACTTCCGGGAAGATTACTTCTTTGCACTTGGAGCCGAGGACTGAGATTGGAGACATTGCTCAACTTCTTCCCAATTCTGGCCTGGAAGAACTGACTGGCCATGACGTCAGCAAAATCAGATTTGACTCGGCTGGTCGGGTAAATTATCTACTGAATCAGAGCGGTGAGTCTTTCACTAGCTCAGCCGATTTCCTCAAATCCAAAGCGCCTTTGGATCGGGATGAAGAAGCTCAGATTGATCAATATAACTCTTTGGTTCCAGATGTTAACGATTTGATTGATCAGGTTAAGGATTTAATTAAAGCTCAGGGTCAAAAACCCAATGATCACCCCGGTCGTTTTATCGGAACTTTCGATTTGTTTAAATCTCGCACCGAACTTCCAGCTAACCGTCTTGAGTTGAAATACGCCCGAGAACATTTTAACGATTTGCGTGCCCAGGAATTTGGCTTGAAAAAACTGCGCGACAAACTGCAAAGCCAGCAGTCTGCTCGACCCGGAGCAGAAAGGCTGTCTGACTAATCTGAAAACAAAAATAAAACCCTAATTCTATGCCAGCTACTCCAGTCGAAAGCATCGTCAGAGAACGCCCCCAAGGCAAGTCTTACGAAGTCCAAGCGGGCGATACGCTTTCAGAGATCGCTAAAGCGCAAAAGCCTGCAGAAGTGAAACTGGCTGACGCGATCAAAAGAATTCAAAAATATAATCACATAGCGGAGGCCGACAAGATCAAAGCTGGACAAAGAATCGTGATCCCGGAGGACTGGAATAGTGAAGATGTTTTGGTTCAGCAGCGGACAGGTGAGGAGTTACAACAGCTGAGAGAGTTCGTCGCCGGTCAGGCAAAAATCAAAGTCCAAGAAGCGATTCCAGGAGCTCTCAGAAAAGTTAAAGCTAATGAATTTTTGAACTCTCGTTCGATTATTGATGCTCTCAATCTTCTAGGTGTTGATTCCAGTCTGGAAAATCGCAAACAGCTTTACAAAGAGTTTTTTGGCAAAGAACCGCCCGAGAATTCGACCCAGATGAATTTGGCGCTGTTGTCAGAAATTAAAAAACTCATAGAGACTGCTTCCCAAGCTCCAGCTCCAGCTCCAGCTGCTCCAGCCGCTGCACCAGAGCCAGCTCCAGCTCTTGCCCCAGTCGCTCCAGCTCCTGCTCCAGTCGCTCAAGCTCCAGTCGCTCAAGCTCCAGTCGCTCAAGCTCCAGTCGCTCAAGCTACAGTAGCGCAAGCTCCAGTCGCGCCAGCGCCAGTCGCTCCCGCGACAGGGGCCGGGGCAGAAAAACAAGGCGAATTCAATCTGTTATTGAAAAAACATGCGGAATTAGTCAAAAAATTTAAGGATGCAGACGGTGAGCCAGCTGATCTTGGTCTAGAGACCGAAGAAGAAGCGAAAAAAGTTTTGGAGAACTGGGGTGATGAAAATCCAGATGAAAATAAACTTGATGAGTTCATCAAGACATTCCAAGAGCGGATTCAGTTGCTTGAAAGCGGTATCGCCAAAGCCAACGAAAGAAAATTAAAAACTGAACAAGAAGCGCAGGAGCAGCAGAAAAAAGCTGACGAACGAAAAGCTGGGGTTGAAGCGCGGATAAAAGAGTTTGGTGCGGTTGGTGCGGAAGGTCAGGTTGAGGTCGGAGGTCTCGAATTCCAACCA
>JAZDPN010000002.1:0-19942 GCA_043797545.1 Patescibacteria group bacterium
CAGTGATTCGACCTATCTGGATTCCAAGATTGAAGGCACGATTCCGGCTTATGGTTTTTATTATTTTGCGCCTTCGGCCAGTAGTTTTGCCGCTGCCGCAGATGAAGTTTATTCTGCCGACTCAAATCGGATTACAAATAACAACGGCCTTAAATTACTAGACGCTGGCGGCAATGAGATTGATACGGTCTGGTGGGGAAATGTCGCAAACTTCGATCCGGCCCGGAGCGCGCCAAATCCTCCCACCGGTTTATCGCTTGTTCGCAAATTCGATTCGAATAATGAGATTCTTGATTCGGATGATAACTCCGTCGATTTCGAGTTGGCCGATTCGCCCAATCCGCAGAATTCGAGTTCACCCTCTCGAGAACCTATGCCGCCTGATGGGGGCGATCCCGATCCGCCGCCCTCTGATACGATTCCACCGGCTAACCCGACCGATTTAGCTGCGAGGCCTGCTCTCGGGTCAATCACTTTTACCTGGACTCCACCGGTTGATTCCGACCTACTCGGTTTTCAGATCTTCATCAATGGCTCTCTAGATTCGGTCTTGGGAGCCAGCACAACTAATTTCACGAAAACTGGCTTGTCAGGAGAGACCGAGGTAAATTTTTTAATCAAAGCTTTTGACGACTCAAATAATTTTTCGGCAGGAGCAGCTTTGGCTGCTAAGCCGTTGGTTGCTGCTACGATTGCCGATCCAGGCGAGCTTATCTTCAATGAGATTGCCTGGGCGGGGTCGAGTATTTCTAGCTCAGACGAATGGCTGGAATTGAAAAACACGACCAGCGATAAAATTTTTGATCTGACCGATTGGAAGATCACAGGCGCTGGGACGGGAGGAGCTGATTTAATTATCTCAAGTGGATTTGTCCGACCGGGAGAATTTTTTCTCATTGCCAATAATTCGGCCAGTTACGATTTCACGGCGGGACAAGCTGCGCTCGCGGTTGAGCCGGATTTTGCCTCGTCCAGTCTTTCTCTTTCTAATTCAGCTCTCCAAATAGTTTTGCGAGACTCAGCTGGGAATTCTCTCGACTCGGCTGGGACGGGCGGAGCACCGCTAGCCGGGGATTCGATCAGCCCGGCCAGCATGGTTCGGCTGCCCGATCTGAGCGGCTGGGTGACCGCGTATCGTTCAAACAATTTCGATCCGGGTCGGACTGATCTAGGCAGTCCGCGTGCGGCAAATTTTCTCGATCATGATTTGGCGATTCTCGAAATCTCGTCCGTACCGACTAATCCCTTGCCTGGAGAAACGACTATTTTTACAGTCCAAATTCAAAATCAAGGTCTCAATGTAGAAAGCTTTGATTTAGTTTGGAAAATCGGAGATGCTGAAGTGGCGCGTGAGCCAATCGAAGACTTGGCGAGTCTTAGCTCAATCGAGAGAGCCTTTCCCCAAAATTTTGAAGCTGGCGATTTCGCGATTACGGCTCAGCTTGAATTAGCAGTTGACCTGAATCCGGCCAATAATTCCCAAAGTCAAAATTTAAAAATCGAAAACCATCTTTTAATCAATGAATTTGTCCCTGATCCGGTCGGTCTCGACGCGACCCAGGAATGGATTGAGCTTTTTAATCCGACTGCAGATTTGATTAATCTGCAAAATTTCGAACTGAATGGTTCAAGCATTTCCGGCTTGATCGAGCCGAATCAATATCTTGTTTTTCAAGCCAAAGACTGGGTTGGCTGGAATGCTTTGGGGAGCTCAAGTGGCTCGGTCGTGCTCAAAGACCAAAACGGTCAGACCCTTGATTCCAAAAATTACACTAGTGCGGTCGAGTCAAAATCATTTGGTCGTGATTCAACCAATCTCAATGCCTGGCAGGAGTTTTGGCATCCGACTCTCGGATCGGCCAACATTTTTCCGGAAAATAATTCTGTCCCACTGCCCCTTATCTCGATCCAAGGTTCAGGCAATACGACGGGGACTTGTGCGCTTTTTGTTAATTTAACGGCCGAAAACTCTTCTGACCAAGACGGTGATGCTCTCGAATTTGAGTGGGATTTTGGCAATGGCCATGACTCAGAGGAAGAGAATCCCGCCGGTTTTCATTTCGGGCCAGGCACTTTTACAGTTCGGCTGACCGCGATTGATTCTTTGGGTGCTTCGGCTGAGGCGATTCAGGTTTTTAAGATTGCAGAATGTGGCGGGGGAGGCGGTTCGACTCTGGTCACCAGCTCTACAGCTGCCAAAGCTGCTGAACCGATTTACAATTCGATCTCGGCTGATCGAGTCCAGCTCAAGATTAACGAAGTCGCTTTCAATTCCGATCCTGACTGGGTTGAAGTTTCTGTGGTTGACGATGGCAATGATGGAGCCGGGATAGACCTAGGCGGTTTTTATTTCGAGGACGATAAAAGAATTAAAACCATTCGGCCAGGAACGATTCTCAAAACCGGCGAGTTTCTGATCCTGGAATTCAAATCGGATAGTCCGACTGCGATCACCAAAGGGCAAGGTTTCACCAAAATTTTCTCCGATCGTTCTGGCCTGACTGCGACTGACGAGCAAATTGTCCTGAAGGACTCTTCCGGGCAGATCGAGGATGCAGTCGTCTGGGAAAATCAGGATGGCAAATGGTCGCGCGGCGAGGAGGCTGATGTTGCAGATTTAGTCGCAGCCGGAGCTTGGATTTCAGGCAAAGCTGAGGCGGGGATTGATTCTTCCAAAATCAAGCGCGGGGTCGTCTTGGCGCGTGACTCGGCTCTACCGGATTCAGATTCAGCGATTGATTGGTTTGCGACATCGCACGCTACCCCCGGCTCGGAAAATCCTTCTCGTCCAGTGCGCGCTCATGATTTCCAGTTCCTTTTCAGTGAGATTGCCCCCAAAAATCCGAGTGGCGACTTCGTGGAAATTATCTGTCCAGATTGCAGTGAGCCAGTTTCCTTGAGTGGTTTTTCCCTCAGAAACGGGATGGATAGCCAGATTTTTAATTTCCCGGAAAACGCGACTATTGCAACAGGCGCGCCAGTCAAAATTATTTTCGGCGCCACAGAGGCAGAATTCGCCGATGGAATTTTTTACTCGACTTGCCGCGGCTTGGTCGGCAGCGATGGTCTGCTTACTTTGCAAGATTTAGATAATCAGACAGCTGATTTTGTCGGCTGGACCGATCGGGTCATTCCTCCGCTGCGCACCGAATACGATTTGGCGCTTCCACAGTCCAATCAGCTCGCAAAGCGTTTCCAAGAAGCGGAGTGGATTTCAGCCGAGGTGACAAGTTTGCTCGACTCGCGCACATTACAGCTCGGTGCTTCATTTGTCCGCCAAGATTCGCTTGATTCCAATTCAGCTGTCGACTGGACAGTCCACGATCCGGATGACGCGATTCAAATCAAGACCATGACTGGCGCCGTCCGTATTTCCGAAATACTTCCCAATCCGATCGGTTCAGATGCCGGGAACGAATGGTTTGAGTTGGTCAATCTCGGCAGTGAGCCAGTCAATTTGTTTGGCTGGGGAGTCGCGGTTGCTGACAACCCTTTCGAGTTTGAAGAAAATATTTTACTCGCGCCGGGAGAATTCCGTGCTTTCCGCGGATTGTTGTCTCTGCCCAATTCCGCTTCGGAATTTTTCCTGATGGATTTTGACGGCGTGTTGGTCGACTCAATCAATTATCCGAAGCTCGGTGCCGGTATCGCCTTTGCCCAAAATCACGCCGGGAATTTTGCCGAGACCGAGCTGCCGACTCCTGATGCGCCCAATGGCTTCTATAGGATTCTCAAACCGAGCGAGGACAGTGATGGGGACGGCCTAGCTGATTCCGCGGAAGAAGAATTTCAGACCGATCCGGAAAATTTCGATACCGATGGCGATGGTTTACCAGATTTTTTTGAAACTCAAAACGGTTCCGATCCTCTGCTCGCAGACGCTACTGCTGCAAGTTCAAAAAAATATCGAGCCGAATTAGCCGCGTTAGCTGTCTTGCGACTCGAGAGTTCAATCGGCACGCAGGGTTTTTCTTTAACTGGAGTCGGTGTGCCAGGCGGACGGATGCGAATCTATATTCAGTCCGAATTAAAAATCATTGAAGTGCCGATTGATGAAAATGGGGTTTGGAATTATTCGCTCGACCAAGCTCTGGAGGTCGGCAATCATAATATTTTTATGCAATTGGTCGATCCTGCTGGCATCGAGAGCTTGGCTCGTAAAGTTTTGAATTTCGATTTGGCGGCTGCCTTCACCCCGCCAGTTTTCGCCGATACAGTCCGGATTTCCGAGATTTTGCCTGATCCGGCCGGTGCCGATGCAGCGAGTGAATTTATCGAGCTCGAAAATTTTGGCTCGGAGCCAGCCAATCTCTCGGATTTCCGACTTTCGGTCGGCCGTAAAAAATTTACTTTTCCACAAGATTCGATCATTCCTGCTGGTGGCTTGCTTGCTTTGACTCGTTCCCAAAGTTCGCTCGCTCTACCCAATGCGGGTGGTTCGCTAGCTTTGGCTTGGCCGACTGGTCGAGTGATTGCCTCGCTGGCTTACAAAAAAATAAAGTCCGGGGTTGCATTTGCTTTTGACGGTTCAGAATTTCTCCCGACCAAGACGCCGACCCCCGGTTTGGCTAATGTGATTCTCGCGCCGCCGAAAAAAAATTCCAAAAAGCCTAAAAAATACAGGAATGGCAATTTGTCAGAACAAATTCGGATTTCTGAAATTCTCGCCAACCCAGTTGGCGATGACGCCAAGACGGAATTTATCGAACTGCAAAATTGCGGTTCGACCACAGTTAATCTCGGCAATTGGCGGATTTCAGACAACAAGAAAAATTTTCTAATTCCAGACTCGGTTTTTTTGCGTCCGGGAGAATTCAAAACCTTGTCCAGAAGCCTGACTAAAATTTCCCTCAATAATTCCGGTCGTGAAAAAGTTCAAGTCGCGGATTTCCGCGGCAAGGTGATTGACTCATTCGAGTTTGAAAGTCCAGCTGAGGGCATCGCGCTGGCTTTCGATGGTAGCGAAATCCGGGCGACCAGAATCTTGACTGCCGGCTCGCCCAACCAATTTGATTCTCAAAAAATTGTTGGGAAGATCGAGTTTCGCGGTGAGGACGGTTTTGTAGTCCAGACTGACCAGCGCGAAGTTTTTGTCCGGTTTGGGGAATCTGGTTCGGCCTTGCTTGCGCGTGCAATTTTTCAGGAAGGCAGTCGCTATGAAATTTTTACCAAACCTGAAAAGGGCGAGCAGGTCTTGGTTGGTTTTCAGCCCGACCTGAAATTTCTACGGACCGATTCACTAGCGCTTGATCTGGCTCAAAAGAATTCCAAACCAGCCTGGCCTTTTACCTTGCTTGTTTTCGGAGTGATTTTGCTTGTCCTGCGTTTTGCCAAACTTGCTGAAGCTTGGTCGGCGACTAAAGCTTCTTCGAGAAAATCTTAATCAGTAAGGCTTTCTGAGCAGGCAAGCGATTCGCGGCTTGCGCGAAAACGGCTGATTGTGGTCCATCGATCACCTCATCGGTAATTTCCTGACCGCGATGTGCGGGGAGACAATGCAAAACGATTGCATTTTTCTGTGCTTTTTGCAGGGCGGCTGCATTTAGCTGAAAAGGATTCAAAATCGTTTCGTCGGATTTTTTTGGCTCGCCCATACTATTCCAAGTGTCGGTGTAAATGACTTCGGCATTTTGCAGCGCCTCAGCGAGATTTTCCGTTTGCCGGACTTGGCTGTCTTCAAGTTGGTATTTTTTGGGTCCGGTGAGGACGAATTCAAATCCCAAAATACCGGCTGCGAGTGCGAGCGAGAGCGCGACATTATTGCCGTCGCCGAGATAGGCGAGCTTGAAATTATCGAGTCGCCCCAGTTTTTCCTTGATAGTCAGCAGGTCAGCCAAAATTTGGCAGGGATGCTCATGATCGGAAAGCGCATTTACGACTGGAATTTTTGAAGCTGACGCGAATCTTTCCAAATTCACATGGTCGAAAACGCGCGCTACGACCGTGTCGAAATAACCTGACAAAACTTTGGCAAAATCATCCACGCTTTCGCGTTCGCCCATCTTGCCGACTTCGTCGGTCGAGAAATAGGAGAACTGTCCGCCGAGCTCTTGAATCCCGACTTCAAAACTGGCTTTCGTCCGCAAGCTTGGTTTCTCGAAATACAGCGCAATCTGTTTTTTAGCTAGAACACTTGAAGTCGCGCCGCGTTTTTGTTGCGCTGCTAAGTCGAGCAAATCGTTCAACTCCTCTTTTGTGAGGTCGGTAATTGATAAGAAATCTTTTTTCACCCGGGTATTTTAACGAATGGCCTTGAAAAAAGCATCTAAATTCGGTTCGACCATGATCGGTCGGTTGGCTCTGGGCGCCTCAATATTTTCCAATTTGCCGAGATGATAATTAATCGTGGTGTCGGGATCTTTCAGAAGATGGCCGGTCAGGACGCCAACCACTTTTTGGCCCGGCTTAATCCTGCCCGATTTTTGTAATTGCCTGATTCCAGCCAGGGAACAGGCCGAGGCTGGTTCGCAGCCGATTCCCGCCGCGTCAATCGTCGCTTTCGCGTCGAGAATCTCGTTCTCCGTCGCTTCGAGTACGACGCCGTCGGTCGCTTCGATCGCTCGCCGCGCTCGCAAATAACTTTGCGGATTGCCGATTTTGATTGCAGTTGCGATCGTGTCGGGGTCGGCGACCGGCTCGAATTTTGTCCAGCCGGATTCGAAATATTGGAAAAATGGATTCGCGCCGGTAGCTTGCACCGCGGCGATGCGCGGTTTTTTCGCGATCAATCCGAGCTCGTACGCCTCCGCGATCGCTTTGCCGAAGGCCGAAGTATTTCCCAAATTTCCGGCGGGGAGCACGATCCAGTCCGGCGCTTCCCAATTCAACTGCTGCAAAATTTCCAGCACGATGGTTTTTTGTCCCTCGACGCGAAACGGATTCACCGAATTCAAAATATAAACTGATTCTGCAGGATTTGCTGGATCAAACTTGCGCCCGAGTTCATTCACGAGATTCATTGCGGCATCGAAATTTCCTTTGATTTGCAAGACTTTTGCGCCGAAAGCCAAAGCCTGACTTAATTTTCCAAAAGCAATCTTGCCTTCAGGAATGATCACGATTCCATTCAGTCCGGCTGCGGCACAATAACTCGCGAGGCTAGCCGATGTGTTGCCGGTCGAGGCGCACACGAAATTGCGACAACCAGCAGCCGCGCCTGCGGAGATGGCTGCCGTCATCCCGCGATCTTTGAATGAGCCGCTGGGGTTTTCACCTTCGTGCTTGAAAAAAACATCCGCACTGATTTCACTCGAAATTTTTTCCGAAAAATAAAGTCGTGTATTGCCTTCCCACCTTGTGATGATTTTTTCAGTCGGGAATAAAAGTTCACGGAAGCGCCAAACGCCGCTGCCATCCGGTAGTTCGCGGCTGCCCAGCCTTTGCTCAAAAGTTTTTTTCAGATCGAGTTTTTTCAGCTCCTCGATTGGTTGGACGAGATCAAGCAGTCCACCACAATCACAGACGACCCGGTTCGTTGCGAGTCCGAATTCTTTTCGACATGAGCCACAAACAAGTTTTTGCATGGAATGATTTTAGATTTTTTTCAGTGAAACTTCACTCTTCTCCGCTCCGACTTGTCGGAGCTTCTCAGGAATTTAGTTTTTTATTTTCGGAAGGACTTCATCACTCCTTATTTCAATCGCAAGTGCCTCGACTGTTTTTTGCAAGCCATTCAGCCAGTCGACCCCCAATTCACCAATCTCGATTTTCAGTTTGTCGCCTGAAATTTGCCAGGCCGAATTTTCCTGCAAAGCGCTCAAAATGTTGCCCGGTTTGATTTTTGCACCGAGAGAAAGAATCGCTTCACGTTTCTTGGGAGAAATCCGCCCGACCTTGACCGCGACCACTCCGGCCCGGCGACAGGCTAATTTCAGCCGGATTACTTTCAGCAAATTCATGACCTCGATCGGTAAATGCCCATATTCCTCGACGAGTTCGAGCTTTTGCTCGTTCAAATCTTCGACCGAGTCGGCTGCCGATAATTTCTGATAGGCCCGGATTTTCTCTTTGGTATCCGAAATATAATTCGTCGGGATGAAGGCCGAGAGCGGCAACTCGAGATTGACCTCGGTCTTCTTCTCGATCGGTTCTTCGTCGGTCTCCAATTTTTTTCCGGCTTTCAAATCCTCGACGGCCTGGTTGAGCATTCTCACAAAGTGCGAAACGCCGACCACATTGATCGCGCCGCTTTGGCTGGCACCGAGAATGTCGCCCGCGCCGCGAATTTCTAGATCCTTCATCGCGATCTCAAAACCGGCTCCGAGTTCGCTAGCCTCGACGATCGCGCGCAATCTTTTTTTTGCGTCGGTCTTGAGATGCCTTGTGTTGTAGAGAAAAAAGGCATAAGCCTGTTTGCGGCTTCTCCCGACTCGGCCACGCAATTGATAAAGCTGAGACAAGCCGAAATTCTCGGCGTCATTCACGATTAAGGTATTTGCGTTCGGCAGATCAATCCCGTTTTCGATAATCGCCGAGCTAACCAAGACGTCGAACTTGCCGTTTTTGAAATCGAGAATTCGATTTTCCAGCTCATCTGGTTTGAGCTGTCCATGCGTGACTACGAATTTCACTTCAGGCAAAAGACTTCTCAATTTTTCGGCAATGCCTTCGATTGTCGCGACGCGATTGTGTAAAAAATAAACCTGTCCGGACCGAGCGGTTTCTTTTTCGATCGCTTCTTTAATCAAATGCCAAGAAAAATGCCTGACCTCAGTCACGATCGGCAGACGGCCAGGCGGGGGAGTATTGATCGTCGTGATATCCCTCAGTTTGTTGAGCGCCATATTAAGCGTCCGCGGAATCGGAGTGGCAGTCATAGTCAGGACATCAACCTGCTTGCGCAACTCTTTCAGCTTTTCTTTTTGTTTGACGCCAAAACGCTGTTCTTCATCGATAATCACTAGTCCGAGGTCTTTGAATTTGATATCAGGCTGGAGTAGGCGATGCGTCCCGATCACAATCTGCACAGAGCCATCGGCTAGGCCCTCTAGAATCTTTTTCTGTTGCGCTTGGGTTTTGAAGCGCGAAAGCATCTCGCAAGAAATATCGAAGCCCTCCAGTCTCTTTGAAAATGATTTGTAATGCTGATCGGTCAAAATCGTAATCGGCGAAATAAACGCCACTTGCTTTCCGGCCAGTGCGGCCTTGAAAGCGGCGCGTAGCGCGACCTCGGTTTTGCCAAAGCCGACATCGCCGCAAACGAGTCGGTCCATCGGTTTGGCTGCCTCCATATCAGCTTTCACATCTTGAATCGCTCTGAGCTGGCCGGGCGTTTCTTCGTAAGGAAAATTTTTTTCGAAGGCGATTTGTTTGTTGCCGTCATTGCTAAATTGAAAACCTTTGGCTGCGGCTCGCGCGGCATAAAGACTCAAAAGCTCTTTGGCGACCTGCTTTGTCTCCGCCGCGACGCGTTTCTGGATCGTGGTCCATTCACTGCTTCCGAGTCGGGTGAGTCGCGGCGGCGCATCGCCTGTCCCGATGAAGCGATTGACTTTGTCGGCTTGGTCGATCGGGACAAAAAGTTTGTCTCCCATCGCGTAATCAATGCGCAAATATTCGCGGGTAATCTCATCAACCGTTTTTTGCTCAATCCCGCGAAAAATCCCAATACCGTGATCGAGGTGGACGACGTAATCACCGTTCTTTAGGCTCGTGATGAAATCGAGATAAACCTTTTGTTCACTGACCGATTTACCGCTACGTTGAAAACCAAAAATTTCACGATCGGTCAGGACGGCGATTTTCAGCTCGGGATTCTGAAAGGCCTGGGGCGAAAAATCTTCCTCGGCCAGCTCACACATTTCGATGCGCGTCCCTGCTCCAAAAACGAAATTGTATTCTTGCAAAATTTTCTCAAGCTCGGTTTTCTGCTTGGTCAGGATCAAGACCTGCCAGCCGCTATCTTTTTTGATTCGCAAATCGTCGATCAGGTCGCGCGGCGTGACGAACTTCAAAACACTCAAAAATCGCAAATGGGCGAACTCGACGCCCTCGTCCGGGAAGCTGGTAAAAAATAATTTCTGAACCGCCGGATTGCGCGCGAGCCAAGCCTCGACCGAAGGCAAATTCTCGCTATTGTCGAAATTGTGGCCATTTTCCTCGCCGATAATTTCATCAGCAATCACCAGGGCGTCGTCGGGCAGGGCTGTAATCAGATCGACGGTTTCATTTTCCTCGCCGATTGGCAGGAGTCGCAAAGCCTCAATCTTTTTCCCGGTCTGAGAATCACTAATCGAATCAATTTGTTCGCCGTCTAAATCAACTACAAAAACGCTTTCCGCATTGGGCGGAAAAACTTTAATTACATTTCCGATTGCTCGATAATGGCCCGGCCAAATCTCAGTTTCACTTTCGACGTTGAGATAGCCGCGCGCGATTAAATCATTAAAAAATTCAGTTCGGTTCAGCTCGATTCCGACTTTGATTTCCAAACTTTCTTTTTCGAGCTGTCGTAAATTTGGCAGCAAGGTTTGGGCATCGCGAAAAGTCGTAATCAAAATCGCCTCACTTTTTTCCAAGGCAAGCGCTTCGCTTATCAGTCGCAAGACGCGCTCACGCTCGCTCTCGTCTGATTTTTCGGCCGCAAAAATTTTGATTTCGCGCGTCTGCCATTCTGCGAGGTGAGCCGCCAAAGCATTCGCCTCGCCAGCATCGTTGACGACCCACAAAGTCAGTCGTGAACGATTCAGCAGCTTGTCGGCGAGTAAACTTTTAGCTGAAAAATTGCCTGCGCCCGAAAGGACGAAGCTCTGTTTTCCAGCGAGATCCTTTTGCAGTTTTTCGAAAAGATTTGCTGGAAAAACGCGGCCGAAGTTTTGGGAACTCAAAAAATTATTCTAAAAATCAATCTGCCCAAAAAGGGTGGAAACCAAATTGGGGCGAGTCTAAAGAGCTTTTATTTTTTTGTCAAAGAAGTGCGCCAACCAATCGACGAACTCAGCGATTAGGGGCAGACGATAATCCCGTCCGGCGGAAGCATGGATAAAACCAGCTGCTGCACCGGCGATAAAAATCAGGGCGATATAAATCCCAAAATTCGGAACCAAAAAGTAGGCGCCCAAAAAATAGATTGTCAGCAGAATTCCATTCAAAGCGTGACCGACAATAAATTGATTGTCGCGGTGCGCCCAAAAGATTAGGAAATTCACGAGCGGAATATAGCCGACCGCCGCGAACTGGTTGCGATGCGTGATGTGGGCAGGTGTATTCATCCTCCTCCAGAGTAGTAATTATTATTAATAATATCCAGCGGTGAATAGTCCCAGGTCGGCATGGCCCAGTGACCATCTTCGGCCCTGATCGGGACAATCGGTATGATCTCGCCAGCGTTTTCGTCTAGCGGATTGCCTTCGCTATCCCTATTGCTGAAGCCCATCGGCACGGCCGGCAGAGGTTTGGGATTTTCCGCTTCCTGCTGCTGGTCGTATTGCTTCGCATTCGCTCCCAGCTGCGCTCCGACGGCTTGCTGCGTGTCAGCCAATCTCGCAGCTGAAGCAGCCTGTCTTTGGTCTTCGATTTCCTGGGCGGCGGCGGTCTTGGCGATATTAATCGCATTAGTATTGCGCGCAGCCGTGGTATTCAGAGCCACACCTAGTGTATCTAGACTCGTTAACATAGCGCCATAATTCGTGCCACCGGGAGTCTGATTGATCGGTTGGGCCAGCTCGGCACAATGCTGCCGAATTTGCGCCTGCCGTTGTTGTTCGGCGGCAATTTTTTGTGCGATGATGGCAGCCTCATCGACGGGTTCGCCTTCGCCTTCCACATAATTCTCATTGCCGACGGAATAAGTCGTCAGACCGTTTTCATCCGTTTTGGCTATAAGCGTGGTCGGCTTAGCCGACTCGGCTGTCGCTTTGTTTTCAGCGCTGGCAGCTTCCCGGTCGGAGAGAGCAGTCGCGGTTTGTAGACAATCACTGTAAGACTGCTGCTGTATGCTCTGGACTTGGCTGGTCATCCAGGCAGGGATCGCTAGTCTGTGTTTTTGCAGGAAGGCGATTCCTGACCGGATCGCGGCAATCTTAGCTTGGGCGGCCATGATCTTTGATCTCGCGACAGCGGCCACACCCTCAATAATCTCCTTGTAATACATTATTTTTTTTGCGGTCTGGATTGCGGACTGGATATTGGGCGGGAGCGGCGGCACATATACACAGGACAAAGGGAATTGGATGCAAAGAGCAATTTCATTAGCTTTTTGCTGCAGTTCGGCCGCTTTTGCGCCTACGGTTTTGCTGGCATCCTGGATAGCTTTTTGAGCATCTTTGGCTTTATCTTCAGCCGCTTGGGCGGCCTCTTTGGCTTTCTGCGCCGCGAGGGCTCCTTGGGCTGTTTTGGTTGCTTCTTCTAGCTCGGCAGCTTTGGCCTCGGCATTGCATACCTCATCTTCTGGTGCGCAGCCATTTTCCAGAAGTGCTGCTTTCAAATGCGAGCTGGCGATTCCTTGACTTTGCTGCCAAGCAAAATTCGCGCCAATCAGACCGAGATAGACGGCCATAATCACAGGAACGATAATTTTGTTTTTGGGTTTGTTCATTTGAAATTTAGCTTGAGGCTGAATCAGCGCTGGTATCAAGATCAGAGCTTGTGGTTTCACCAAAGCATCCGGACTCATCCTCTGGATTGTCCATGGTGTAGCAAACTTGATCATCATTGGGCTCATTGACTTTCGCCGTGAAACTTAGCGCTGCTGCTTTGATATCTTCTTCGCTGCCGGGAGTAGCTGGATCCAGGTCAATTACATCTCCAGCATAGCGCGCCATTTCGGTGCCGAGCTTGAAAGCAATGATTGGTCTTTCCTCCATCGTAAATAAATTCAGAAGGCCATATGAAATCTTGGCACTCGCCATTAGTTCCTCGACTTCAGCCTGAATCCCCGGTCCGGCTGCCGGAAGTCCCAATTGTGCAAGTGAAACATCGGACGATTCAATCGGCTTGGCCCCATCTTTCACTATGGCAATTCCTTTTTCGACCGTAGCTATCATCGGGACTCTCTCACTTGATCCACCCAAATTAACAGGTCTAGGAATGGTATTGTCGAATGCCAAAATATCTCTGATGTTACCCAAAATTGCCGCGATCGAAGCTGCGATTGTATTATTCTCCTTATTGACTTCGCCAGTTCGCCCGAATGCCGTGTTTGCAATCGCCGCCAAACGATTAGCTGTGATGATCGACAGATTATTAACTCCATTCTCGGTGTGCTGGTCAAGCTCAATCGCCGCCTGGATCGCGTCTGTGATTATTTTATTAATGTTTGCTTGGGTGTCTTTGATATTTTGCGCGGCGAGGGCATATTCATCAGAGGCAGTGCCCAAGAAGACAGGGCTTACCTCGGTAGTGGGATACTCAGCGGCATTTGTTTCATAGAGTCGGGCCTGCATGAATGGGCTCAAATCGCTAAAAACGCTCTTATAATCTTCATTGTAAAGAATTTCAAAGCGCTCTTCCGGTATACAGAATTTAAAATAAACGTATTTCTGCATCACAGCTTTGACCAAGCGCTCTTGGCGTAGGCTGACGCTTGAGGAGTATTCGTTCAAGACCTTGCCAATTCCGGGCAGGATTCCGTCCATACTTTCCTTGAATTTTTTTAAAAGCTCTTCAGCTTTGTGGTCGCCGCGCGTCTCGACACATTTCTGAGTCAGTTTAGTGATCAATTCATCGGCTTTTGATTTGGCCTCTTCCGCTGCGGCCTTTTCTGCTGGATCGGTTGACCAGCTGTACTCGTCACTTCCGGCGGCATAGGCGCCGAATAATCGTGGTGCGACTTGGCTACCGAGGTTGAGAGTCAGCGAGACGATCCCCAAAATCAAAAGGCTAGCCAAGACGGTCCGGCTCGCCCGAGTCGGATCACGGCCGATTTGCAGTGCGAAATTTTTCAGTTTTTCAAACATATCGCAGTTTTTTTCTTAAAACAAAAGTCAGGCAGCCAGCTGCCAAGATCGCCAAACTGAGCGCAGCCGTCGGACCGGTTTCGACGAGTTTCTTTTCAGCCGCTGCGTGCTGAGTCTTGTAGAGGTAGGCGTTCGGCGCATTTACGACCGACGCACTTACATTTGTCGGATCGAAAAACGCGCTTGGCGTCGGAGTGTAAAAATTCTGAGCCGCCGTATTTGAGGCGACAGCCGTGTCATCGATCGCTCCGCCGCTGCCTGTTTCGGTTGTCGCGGGTGCTTTCGGAATTACGTTTTGTGGAATTTGCTGAGTCGGTGTGGTCGGTTCGGTCGCAGTCGGTGTCGTGACTGTCGGCGTCGAATTCAAATCAGTCGGCAAATCCAGGCCGAGCAAGCTGTCATTGTTGCCTGCGAGGTCAGCGACCGGATCGAATTCCGCTGCAAAAACACTGCTTGTCCAGCAAAACGCGAAAGTGAGCGCGAGACCGACTTGGATTAATTTCAACATTTTAGATGATTAGATTTAGCCCGGTGACGCGGGCGAGCTCGGCCAGCGTGGTCAGGCCAGCTGCGACTTTGATCAATCCATCCTCAGCGAAAGAAAGCATGCCTTGTTTATTGCGAGCTACTTTGCCGATTTCATCAGCGGGAGCTTTGCGGGCGATCAGTTCCCGAATCTTTTCGTCGACCAAGAAGCTCTCGGCGATTGCGATTTGACCGCGATAGCCAGTCTGGCCGCAAGCCGGACAGCCGACCGGTTGCCACAAAAATTCAGGTAGTCGCGAGACGGCTGCCTGAGGATTGACACGTTTGATTTCGGCAAAATACTTACTAAGTCGAGCTAGCATTTTTTGATCGAGGGGAGTTTGTTTGGCGCATTTTTCACAAGGCCGACGTACCAATCTTTGAGCGACGACGATTTGCAAGCTAGCCGCCAGAACAAAAGGTTTGACTCCCAAATCAAGCAAGCGCGGGATCGTCTCAATAGCTGAATTGGCATGCACAGTCGAAAGTACGATGTGTCCGGTCATGGCCGCTTGGGCGGCTGTCTCGGCAGTATCTTCGTCTCGGATTTCACCAACCATCAAAACGTTGGGATCCTGGCGCAGGAGCGCCTTGAGTCCGTCGGCAAAACCATAATTTTCATTTTCATTAATTTGGCTTTGGACTACGTTGGCGAGATGGTACTCAATCGGATTTTCGAGCGTGACAATTTTGCGCTCAGAATTATTCAGACTAGCGAGCAGGGTATACAGCGTAGTCGTCTTGCCCGAACCGGTCGGGCCGGTCACGAGAAGCATGCCTTCGCGTAAACCCAGCGCAGTTTTTAAATTTGCGAGCGCGGTATTATCGAAACCCAGCTTCTCGAGCGTGATAATTTTTTTGCCGCTATCGAGCAGTCGGCAGACGATGCTCTCGCCAAACTCAGTCGGCAAGGTCGCGACGCGGACATCGATCTTACGATCTTCAGCCAGGAAACTCGTCCGACCATCTTGCGGCATACTTGCTACATTCAGTCGTAATTTTGCTTCGTATTTCAATTGATTTACGATCTCATCTCCCAGGGGCCGGTCGAATTCCAATACTTTTTGCAAAATGCCATCGATCCGGAAGCGCAAATCGATCTTGCGTTCGTTCGGCTGGAAGTGAATATCGCTCGCGCCAGTTCGTAGCGCGCCGACAAAAATCCGATTCAAACTTTCTTTGGCTGAAATCGTAGCTGCCTCCTTGGTAAGTCGCTCGAGATTTTTGAGTTCCTCCTCGTAATTCTGTAAATCAGCCTCGGCATTTTCGTTACGAAATTCTTCTGGTCGGCGTGGCTGGAGCACTCGAATTTCTCCGATTTTTACCAGCAGGCCCTCTTGGCTCGCGATCGCAGGGAAGACCTGAAAACCGTCTTTCCTGAATTTTTCAAGATATTTTTTGGTTTCTGATTTTTCCGGATCGACCAGCGCAATTCGAATTTTTTTTCCGATTTGGAAAAAAGGTAGTGCGAGAGCAGCAGTTGCCTCGCCAGCGTTGATTTTTGAGAGCAGATCGGCATTGATCGGCGTGTCGGCAATATCGACATAAGTAAGCCGGCTGGTCTTGGCCCTAGTGCGCGCTTTTTCTTCGGCAAAACCCCGATTGATCTCGTTCAAAGCATCCTCCGCACTGATTTCATCGCGCAGAGGACTTTTGGTCGGCTTCTTGTCGATAAGAGTACTTTTACTGACCGGCATTTATTTTTGTAAATTTTTCGTGTCATTTTACCAAAAAAACACTCAAAAGGCAAGAGGCCAAAAAGCGATTTCGGGTGAAAGTAGTAGGGAAGACCCTTTCACTTTGTCCAAGCTGCGCAAGACGGATTGGCTCCGAGTTTCACGAAATCCAAAATTGCTTCGCGGCGCGCGCCGGCGAGTTTTTCGAAAAATAAAATTCGTGCCGAGCGGGTTCGCGCCCACCTTCGCACCAAAAATAGAACCACCCGCCTTCGGCGGATGAACCTATTTTTCTGGCGCGGAAGACCCATCCTTCGTCTCGCTTCACTCGACTTCGGAGGGCTAGCGTGGTTTTAAATTTCAAAAAACGAGCAAAATCCACCGAAGCCCGGAGGGCGAAGGTGGATGGCGCGGAAGACGGGACTTGAACCCGCGACCTCCGCCGTGTCCGGGCGGCGCTCTAACCAGCTGAGCTACTCCCGCGTAAGGAGTTTGACTATATGGGCGGCGTCCCGCTAAGCGGGGCTATTCCCGCGTGAAAGCCTGCCTGCCAGTACAGCAGGTGGCGCGATTTTAAAGTTTCCTTTCCTTTTTTTCAATCTTCCAAGCTTGAATCAAATCGCCTTCCTGGATTTTGGTTTTCGACAAAGACAATTTCAGTCCGCATTCAAAACCCTCTTTGACTTCGTGGACGCTTTCTTTTTCGCGTTTCAAGCTGGAGATCCGGCTTTCATCGACGAGTTTCCCATCACGAAAAATTCTTACTTTTGAGCCGTTTTGCATAATTCCAGATTTCACCATGCCGCCGATTGTCTGCTCTTTACCTTTAGTGAAAAATACGCCCCTGACTTCGAGCTCGCCCAAAACTGTCTCAATCTCTTCGGGATCAAGTAAGCCATTCAGCATTTTTTCAATCTCCTCCAAAAGCTTGTAAATAATGGTGTGCTGGCGAATCGTGACGCCCTCGCGGTCAGCGAGTTTCGCGACATTCGGCGGGATCGCGACATGGAAAGCGATCAAGAAATTGTCGGCCGCAGCGGCCATCAGGACGTCAGTCTCACTCACATTTCCGACTCCGGAATGAATGATTTTCGCTTTGACGTTTTCATTGCCGATCTTGGCAATGTTTTCCGAAATCGCCTCGAGGCTGCCCTCGACATCGGCTTTCAAAACCATTTTCAATTCTTTCAAATTGCCGGAATTGATCCGACCGATAATCTGACTCATGCCGCCAGTTTTTTCGCGCGCGGCCGTATCCAAAATTTTTCGCATTTCAAGCGCTTTGCGCTTCGCGGTCTCGCCGTCTGGCAGGACCTGCAAAATTTCACCGACGCCGGTCTGAGGTAAGTCAGACAAACCAGCGATCAGGACTGGCATGCCCGGCTCAGCCGATTTCACGTTTTTCTGATTCCAGTCCAACATTTTTTTCACTTTGCCGACGACTGGGCCGATTACAAAATTATCTCCGGTTCGCAGTGTCCCCGTATTTACGAGGACGGTCGCGACCGGACCGAGTGATTTATCTAAGCGCGATTCGATTACTGTCCCGACTGCGTCGCGATTCGGATTCGCTTTGGCCGGATCGACGTCGTTGGTCAGCAGGATAATCTCCAGCAATTCTTCGACGCCTTTGCCGGTGAGCGCCGAAATCGGTACGACCTCGGTTTTGCCGCCCCAGTCGGTCGATTGCAAATCGTGTTCCGCAAGTTCGCCTTTCACTTTTTCGATATTCGCACCCGGTTTATCGATTTTCGTAATCGCGACTACGATCGGCACTTCGGCCGCGCGGGCGTGATTAATCGCTTCGATTGTTTGCGGTTTGATGCCTTCCTCGGCCGCGACGACGATGACTGCGATATCAGTCGCACGGGCGCCGCGAGCGCGCATCGTCGTAAAAGCCTCATGACCAGGCGTATCGAGGAAAGTAATTTTCCGGTCTTTGATTTTGACTTGATAAGCGCCGATGTGCTGAGTGATTCCGCCACTCTCGCCCGCGACGACATTTGTCTTCCTGACTGCATCGAGCAAAGTCGTTTTGCCATGATCGACGTGTCCCATCACCGCGACGATCGGCGGCCGCTCGACCAGATTTTCCGGCTCGTCTTCTAGGAGTTTGGCGATATTGCCTTTCAAAATCTCCTTGCCTGAGACCGCGGAACTGTCGCGCGCGACTTTACACCTGAAGGCTTCGCAAACTATCGCAGCTGTCTCAAAATCAATAATCTGATTCAGGTTCGCCATCACTCCGTTTTTCAAAAGTTCGCCCACGATGCGGATCGGGGAGACACCCATTTTTTCACCTAATTCTCGGACTGAGATCGTATCGCCGATCTTGACTTCGCCGTGTGCTGCTGCGGCCTGCTTGCTCGGATCAGCCATGATTTCCTCCAGTTTTTCTTGTTGGCGGGTGAGTCGGTTGACCTTTTCTTTTTCCATTTTCTTCACCTTGCGCGAAATCAATTTTTCACTGGCCTTCTTCGCTCTAGCCCAGCGCGCCCGTGCGGCCTCTTGGTCAGCATTGGCTGGTTTGCTCGTCTCGGCGGATTTCTCACTGTCACTCTGGCCGACTGATTTCTTTAGTTCAGTCTTTTGAGCTTCAGTGGAGTTTTCCTCTTCCGGCTCTTCGTCAAAAACCATTCCGAGCAGGCCAGTGTCACTTTCCTCTTCTTCTTTCTTCTTGCCCCAATTTTGGACGATCTCATCGGCCTTGGCGGCTTCGACCTCGATTGTCTTTTCGGCGACACCGAAATCGCCGAGCTTCGCGCGAAGTTCTTCTGTCTTGATGCCGATTTTGCGGGCGAGGTCGGAGACTCTCATAGGGCTTCCAAAAACGTGAACCCGATTTTACCCAAAAAGCTGAAAAATGCGAACTGAAAATGTTTCACCCAGACTTGATTTTTGATTTAAAATTCACGAGTAGTTTGTCATTTGACAAATAATGAAATAAATTTTAGAATATTAAACCTTAATTTTCAAAAAATGGCTAAAGCTTCGCAGGAAGGAGGTTCTGGATTACGCCTGGTGTCTGGTCCAGGACATATTCAGGAGAGTCTTAATCTTTCGCAAAGACCAGTCCGTACGCTTTTGACAGATGTTTTAAAGGCAGGGGTTGATCCTAGGAAAATTGTGCCTTGTCAAATTACGCATGAAGTCCCAGCTCGACCCGCTCAAGAATTGACCCAGTCTGAGCCCTCGATTGTCGAGTTGGATCAGCTTGAACCGACCGATACTGTATTTTTAAAATGGCTTCAAACTCCTCCCAGCCCGCGTTTTTTAGAGAGAATTTCCGAGTTATGCAAAAGACTGGTTCAAGAAAGAGATGCCAACCAAGATAATTTTCCAGTTCGCAAGCAACAACTTTTGAATTTGCTTTGGCCAAGGAAAAAAATAGTCGCAGAGGCTGTCATTCAAAGAATCGAGATCGAACAAGCAGCAGCTGCCCCCGGGAGTAAAATTGCGCTTTTTCCGAGAGGAAAATAATTTCAGTTCTTTTTCTTCTCAATCTGCGCCCGCAGTTTGCGCTCGACTTCGTCGATCGCATCCGCGACGGTTTTGCCGCTCGCTTCGCCGCGCAGTGAAATTCCCGCGGCCGTGATTTGGACTTTCAAACCAAAATTCGGCGAATTGTGGCGCGTCCCGCGAAAAAGATTCACATGGACTTTTACCGCGTCTTCATCTGACTTCGCGAGCCGATTGTCGAATCGCTCGAGTTTCACGATTTTTTCCTCGATGAGTTTTTTGTCGCGCGGCAAAATTTCATAGCCGTCGACACGATAATCGAAAATCATATTTTTGGGGTTAATTTTTTTAATTCAAGCCGCGCGCGAGATCGCGCAAAACTTCCGC
>JAZDPN010000008.1:0-15938 GCA_043797545.1 Patescibacteria group bacterium
GCAGAAAATATCATTTCATAGTTATTTTCATTGGCAAATTTTTTGAGTACAGGAAACATCATTAACTCAATGATTTTTGAGATAACTTTTGTATCAACTGAAATAGTGTAGATATTTTTTGCAATATCAATAAAACCCTTAACTGACCAATCGCCGTTTGGTGTTTCGAGTATATTTCTAAAATCTTCGGAATGCTTTAGAAGCTGTTTTTGAAAATTGTCTTGATTCATATTTGTCATAATTTAGGTATTTATATTGTATTTCATTTCCCCTATAAAATAAATCGTTTTCGTAGCGGAGCGGAGAAAACACCATATTCCCCCTTATCAAATAAAGAAAAAAGAAATTTACCTTAAAGAAAAGTGTTAGGGCGGTAGCCTGAAAAAGGAAATGCATATTTCACTTAACTGGTTTTTATCCAAACTAACGATTGTATTGTATGAAGTATTTGTATGTTATACAAACTTTCTCTACTATTTGCGCTTTTCTAAAATTTTTCTCAGTTCATCGATAACGGCCTTTTCCCATGCTTTCATCGCGAACCAACCGATCAGTGGCTTGGCGATAATTCGCAACCACTTTTTGTGAATATCAACCTCGTAAACATAATTGATTTTTGTGCCACCTTTCACCTTTTCCAATAAAAGCTCCTCATGTCCCGATGTGCCGAATTTCGGACTCTGATTGTCAGAAATAAAACCTCTTTGCGGGAGAATTTGGGTTTTCATTTTGACCGGAAAAGTGGCGCCAAAAGATTTTACTTGAGCGTCCATTTCCAAATTATTGCCTGCTCGTTTCGTGATAATGACAGATGCGGCAACTTTCGGAAAATACTTTGGCATGTTCTCGAAATCAGTAACGATTTTGAAAACATCCTCAAGAGGAGCATTTATAATCCATGAATTTTCTAAATGAATATGCTTCATAATCTGGGGCAAAAAATACAAAACTCTAAAAATTTATTTCTGACAGCTCATTTTTACCGAAACTTTCTATTTCGCACAACAAAAATTCTCGAAAAAGGCTCGCATACCTGCAGCGGTCGTATTAATCGCGGAATAGTTTCCCCAAACCAATTTGCAATTTTTAGCAAATTTTGCTAGAATACAAATGTTCCTTTACTGAGATTGTCTGAATTTGAGATTTGACTTGTCGAATCCAAATCTCTCAATCACTCGATTTGCTTCAGGCTCTCGGGTCTGACCCAGTCGAAATCAGTAACCGAATCAAAACAAAAATAGCCTACTCCCTCGGGAAACGGGCTATTTTTGTAAGTTTGAAAGGTAAAGACTAGCGCTTCGACCATTGTGGTGCGCGGCGCGCTCGTTTGAGGCCTGGTTTCTTTCTCTCCTTGGTCCGGCCATCCCGAGTCAAAAATCCATATTTGCGCAGAATTGCTTTGCGTGATTCGTCCTCCTTCATCAAAGCGCGGGCGATCCCGAGCTGGCAGGCTTGCGCACCGGCCGAAATTCCACCTCCGATTATTTTGATCTCGACGTCATAACTTTTTTCGCTCGCTTCAGACGATTTGAAAGGCGCGAGAAAAGTCGCGACATCTTTGCCGACCAAGAAATATTCCTTCAGCTTGCGGCCGTTGATCAGTATTTCACCCTTGCCATTCGGGAAAACTTTCACTCGGGCGACGGAAGTTTTTCTTTTGCCGATCGCGAAGATATAAGGTCGTTGCTCGACTTTCTCAGCTTTTTTCGCATCGTCCTTTTTGATAGTTTTAGCTTCCATTTAGTTTTAAGGATTAAGGAGTAAGGAGTAAGTTAGACTTCAATTTTTTCCGGCTTTTGCGCCTCATGGCCATGTTCTGCGCCAGTAAAAATTTTCAAACGTAAAAGGCGATTATCTTTCAGTTTATTCTTTGGCAGCATTCCGCGAACAGCCAGCTCGACAACGCGAACAGGTTTTTTCTCAAGCATTTCGCCGGCAGAGACTTCTTTCAGGTGGCCGCGATAGCCGGAATGCGTTCGGTAAACTTTGTCGGTTAGCTTTTTGCCAGTGAAGACAAGCTTGGAAGCATTGATGACGATCACGCCATCGCCCAAATCGAGATGGGGAGTGAAATCCGGACGAAATTTACCAGTCAGGCGGCGTGCGGCTTCAGTCGCGACTTTGCCGACTGTTTTACCGGCGGCATCAATCAAAAACCATTTCGCTTTCGCTGGAATCTCGGCAACTTTTGGGAGGGTAGTTTTCATGATTCCGTCAAATTAATTCAATTTGAACTTTGGGAGTGGCATCGCCTTTTTGGATCCCGATCGGCGTGATCCGAGTGAAGCCGGAATTGCGATCCGCGAATTTCGTTTTCAGCTCGGTCAGCGCTTTTTTCTGAGCTTTTTCACTCAATAAGACCGATTTCAAATAACGAATTGCCTCGCGGTTATCAGCCTTCTTTTTCAGATTTGTGATGAGGCGTTCGAAGACTGGTTGTAGAGCCTTGGCTTTGGTCGCGCTGGTCTGGATTTTGTCGTGCAAAATGAGACTGGTCGCAAGATTGCGGATTAGGAGGCTGCGGTGGTCGGCCTGCCGGCCCATTTTCGAGATTTTTTTGACACGATGTCGCATGAAGTTGCTAGTTTATGGTTGGTAGTTTTCAGGATTATTCTTCCTCGCCCTCGAGTTTCAGATTCTTGGCGGCCAATTTTTCATTGACTTCATCGAGTGCTTTCGAGCCGAAGCCTCTCAGCTCGGCAATCTTCGTCGGGCTGCACTTCACGAGCTGCTCGACCGAACCAATTCCGCCATTGATCAGGGCATTCAAAGTCCGGGGCGAAAACTGCAAAGTCTCAATCGGGGTGTATTTTTCAGTGGTCGGCTCGCCGACGGTTTCCTCTTTTTTGAGCGGCTCGGCTGATTTTTCGGCCGCAATCACTTTAGCTGGGTCGGTCGCGAATTCTGTCTCGACTGGCTCATTCTTTTGATTGAAAAGATCGAAATACGATTTCAGAATGTTGCTCGCGAACTTCATCGAGTCCTCAGGATCCATCGAGCCATTCGTCTTGACCTCGATTTCCAATTTATCCAAGTTGGTCATCTGACCGACACGAGTCGCGGTCACGTCATAACGGACGCGCTCAATCGGGCTGAACATCGCGTCGAGGTAAATCAAACCAACCTCCTTATTCCTCTTCTGACGCTCGGCTGCCGGGAGATAGCCGACATCTTTCTCGACGATGATCTCCATCTTGAGATCACCTTTTTTATCTAGAGTCGTGATGACCAAGTTCGGATTCAAAATCTCGACGTCAGCATTTTTTTCGATATCGCCGGCTTTGACCTCGCCGGAACGATTCTTGACCTCGAGCTTGAGGATAGTCGGTTTTTTGGAATGCTTTTTGAGGTTGAGCTGCTTGAGGTTCAGGAGCATGTCCAGGACGGAATCTTTCACTCCGGAAAGGGCAGTGTATTCATGAGTCGTGCCTTTGATCTTGACTGCAGCGACTGCTGCGCCAGGCAAGCTCGAAAGTAAAACACGGCGAAAAGCGTTGCCGAGAGTCATCCCGTAGCCATTCGGCAGGGGAGCCACAGTGAAAAGGGTATGATTGTCGCCCACCTTTTTCGCGGCGATCTTGGGCAAACCGATTTCTTGCTGGATGATATGCATCTCGGTGGGAATTAAAAAATAAATTTAGCGTGAGTAAAACTCGACGATTGTTTGGGCATCGATTTGTTCGCACTCGACGATCTCTGGCACGCCGACTACTTCGACGGTTAATTTCGCGAGATCGACTTTGAGCCATTTGGGCGAGCTGTCTTTTTGTTTCGCCAGACCGGCAAAAAGCGGGAGGTCGGTTTTTTTGACCTCAATCTTGTCGCCGACTTTGAGCTGAATGCTGGCTGTTTTGGCGCGTCTCCCATTCACACGAAAAAAGCCATGACCGACGAGCTGGCGGGCTTGGCTGCGTGAATTCGCCAGACCAGATCGGTAAATCGTATTGTCGAGACGTGTTTCCAGCAGGCGCGTGAAGTTCTCACCGGTATTGCCCTCGCGTCGGTTGGCCTCGTCGTAGTATTTCTTGAATTGTTTTTCGCTCAGATTGAAAGCGCGCTTGCCAGCTTGCTTGGCGCGCAACTGATTGTGATATTCAGTTTTCTTACCCATTGAGTTCTTGCCGTATTTGCCAGGGACCTCAGGTTTGCGCGCAAAGGCGCACTTCTGCGTGCCGCAGCGTTCACCCTTCAAAAATAATTTCTTGCCTTCGCGGCGGCAGAGTCGGCATTTCGGTCCGTTGTAAAGCAAATTAAAAAAAATTAAATTAAACCCTTCTCGGTCGGCATTTGCGGCAGCCACCGTGCGGCGCAGCCGTCTTGTCAGTAATCGAATTGACCTCAATCCCCGCCGAGGATAGACCGCGCACGGCCTGCTCGCGACCGGGTCCGATACCTTTGACCAAGACGTCGACCGACTCGAGACCATACTCCTTGGCTTTTTCGGCGGCGTTTTTCGCAGCGACCTGAGCAGCGTAAGGAGTCGATTTGCGAGTTCCCTTGAATCCGCTCGCACCGGAGCTGGCCCAAGTCAGGACAGCGTGATTCTGGTCGGTGATCGAGACAATCGTATTATTCAAGCCAGCCAAAATATGAGCGAAACCGTGCGGCACGATGCGTCGAATTTTGCGCTTCTTCGCTTTGACGACTTTTTTGCCAGACTTTTTCGAATCGTTCTTTTTTGCTTCTTTTTCAGCCAATTTATTAAAAAATTAAATTATTTTTTCTCGACTTTGCTGCGACCAGAACCCATAGTCACTTTTTTGCCGCGTTTAGTGCGGGCATTGCTGCGAGTGCGTTGACCACGGCAAGGCAACCTCTTTTTGTGACGGCTGCCCCGATAAGTTCCGATGTCCTGCAAAAGCTTGATATTTTGATTCACAATCCGGCGCAAATCGCCCTCGGTTGGTTTCTTCGCAACCTCGGCGCGCAGGGCTTCTTCCTCTTTCTCTGATAAATCTTTGACTCTCTTGTCAGGGTCGATCTTTGCTCCGGCGCAGATTTTCGTCGCGAGTGAGCGGCCGACGCCAGTGATTGCGAGCAGGGCTGCCTCAATACGTTTTGCGGGAGCGAGATTTATACCAGCGATGCGAGCCATTTAGTAGGAGTAAGAATTAAGGACTAAGAAGTAAGAATTAAGAAGTAAGGAATAAGAAATAAGAGAGTAATTTAACCTTGGCGTTGTTTGTGGCGCTTGGTTTGGCAAATCACGCGCACGACGCCTTTGCGGCGAATGATTTTGCATTTGGGGCAGCGTGGCTTGACGGAAGGTTTAACTTTCAAGATTTTCAGAAGGGTTATTTTGCGAATCACGGAGTGCGGCCTCTTTGCTGTGAAAACGAAAGGTGAGGCGGCCGCGATTCAGATCATAGGGATTGAGCTCGACCCGGACATAGTCGCCCAAAATAATTTTGATGTGATGCATCCGCATCTTCCCGGAAATGCGCGCCTTGAGCTTGTGGCCCTGGTAAACCTCATCAAGCAGCTCGATGAGAAACTCGGCATTCGGCAGAGTCTCGACGACCCGGCCAAGTGCGGAAATCACTTCTTTATCGACTTGCGGGGCGTCCTTCTTCTTGTTGCGGACGACCTGCTTCTGAATTTTGAAGTGGCGGGCCATAAGAAATTAAAGCCGGAGGATTATACTGATGGAAAAGAGCAAAAGCAAACTTTCAAGTCCATTTTTCCCGAAATCTCCAAAATTGTCTTGCGGAAAATTAAATAATATTGTTGAGTAAAACAGAATTATCGACTTACTCCGGCTTTTGCTAGAATCCCTCGGATGCAAAGAACTCTCCAAATTCTCATTCTCGCGGGCGGGGTCGGGACGCGGCTCTGGCCGATGAGTCGTCAGAAATTACCCAAACAATTTCAAAAGCTGGTTGGCCAGAAAACGCTTTTTGAGCTGGCGATCGCGCGCGCTCGCAAATTAGCCAAGCCCGAAAATATTTTTGTCGCGACGAATTCTCAATTCACCAAAGTCGTACAAAAACAGGCGCCTGTGATTCCGGCGAAAAATATTATTTCCGAGCCGGCTTTTCGCGATACTGCGACTTGCCTCGGTTTTGCGGCGGCGATTCTCGAGAAAAGGAATCCGGGCGGAGTTTTCGCGGTCGTTTACGCTGATCATTTGATTCGTGAGGAAAAAGAGTTTGTTGCGAAAATCCGCGCCGCCGCCGAGCTTGCGGAGTCCGGAAAGATCGCCATCGTCGAGGTCGAGTCCGAGTTTCCCGCGACTCAGCTCGGCTGGGTTGAAGTTGCGAAAAAATTGCCGGACGTGCGCGGGCAAAAAGTTTTCGCATTGAAAAAGTTTGTCGAGAAGCCAGACTTGGCCCGCGCGCAAAAGTTTCACGCCGCCCCAAGTTATTTTTGGAATACCGGTCTTTTTGTTTGGCGTTCTGATTTTTTGCTTTCCAAATTCCAAGCCTTTTTGCCAGGGACATTCGTGCGCTTGCAAAGAATGATGGCTGCTAATTTTGCCGCCAAAATAGTCCAAAAAGAGTATTCGGCCTGTCAGAAAATTTCGATCGACTTTGCGATTCTCGAAAAAGTCGATCCGAGCGAGATCGTGATTCTCCCGGCCAAATTGGGCTGGAGCGATGTCGGTACTTGGGAGAGTTTGAAAAATGAGCTTTCCCTAGATTCGGAAAATTTGGTTGAAAACGATTTTCTCGCGCTTGAGAGTTCGGGGAACTTCGTCAAAATCCAGTCGGCAAGATCGGGGCAGGCTTCCAAAAAATTCGTCGCGCTCATCGGCGTCCAAAATTTAATCGTCGTCGAGACGGACGACGCACTTTTGATTTGCGCGAAAAATAAAAGCGGCGAGGTAAAGAAAGTTGTTCAGGCGCTCGAAAGCGGATTTGCTGCTCGTCGCAAACTAATTTAAAATCCGCGCGCTCACTGCATATTTTGCATTGAAAATTAATCCTTGAACCATGGGCTCTCGCTCCAAATTTCACGGTCTGACTGGTATCTCGTCCCGCCGCATCAAATCGAACGTCGCGAAAAATGCGCGCAAAGTTAAGCTGAACGAGAAGAAAAAAGCTGCGAATGCAGCCATTTCCGCAGTCTTGAAAAATACTCCCGAATGTTCATGAAACACGGAACATGAAGCATGAAGCAAGAAAATTTTTATGTCCAAAACTTTTAAATTGACGGTTCTCTCGGCGGAGCGCCAACTTTATTCCGGCGAGGCGACTGCTCTGACGGCGCCGACCGAAATGGGTGAAGTGACTGTGATGGCGAATCACATTCCACTCGTGGCGAATCTGCACGCTGGAGAATTGACGATCCAAAAAGCCGAGGGGGCGAATGATTATCTTTTCGCTGGTGGCGGCGTACTCGAATTTACTCCGGAGAATGAATGCCGTGTTTTGGCGGATGTGGCTGAGCGTGTTGCCGAGATCGATGAAAAAGCGGCCGAGGAAGCTCGCGAGCGGGCTCACAAAGCCATCGAAGAAGCTAAGTCCGAACCAGAAGTCGCGGCGGCCCAAGCTGCGCTTTTGCACGCGATTGCGCGCTTACGGATCGCCGAAAAGAATCGTAAATTACGCGGCAGACATTGATTAATAATTCAATTGATTATTGAATTATTTGCGTATGCAATTTATTCGATCGGCTTCCAGTTTTCGCCGAGTACGAGCGAGATGTCGAAGCCTCTTTGGCGTAGCTCGACCGGTCCGAATTCGATTTGGCCGCCCGTGAAGTTGCGCAGCATCTCGGCAGTCGGTCGGGCGCTTTCGTCGTAAATATAAATCGTAGTTTGGGGCAGTTTGCCGCCAGGATAATTATTGACCTTGGCCGTATTTAGGCCGTAGCGATTCAAAGCGTAGGCGGCTTTTTCTGCGATTCCACCTCGGCCACTTCCATTCAAAACCTCGATCGCGAGCTGGTCGATCGCGACTCGGGGATGACCGAATAAAATATTCGTCAGTTCGTGAATCCGGCTGAAATCATTGCCGAGCGGCAGGAGGACAGCTGCGCCGCTAAACATGGCTCGGTCGGGAGGATAAAGCAAACCGCCGACCATATTTGCCTCATCGTTCAAAACGATCGTGGCTAAATTATTTTTATCAAATTCCTCGGCGATTTTGCCGATTCGCAGTAACTCGCGAAAACGTAAATTCGTCTCAACCCGTTTTTCAAAAATATTCCAAATATCTCTCAGGTCGCTGGGGCTGGTGAGGATTTCCTTTTCGAGCGCCTTTTCGCGAATTGCCTCGATAACTTTTTGCTGGCGCGCAGCGCGGTCGAAGTCACTGGTTGTTTTGCGGCTGCGTGCGAATTTCAAGGCGGTCTCACCATCCAAGGTCTGCACTCCGGCCGCGATTTTGAAAGGGCAATACTCAATCAAATCCCGACAAGGATAATAAGGATCGTCAATCGGCTCATCGACTATGACCTTCACGCCGCCAAGCGCGTCAATGAAATCCGTGAAAGCCGCGAAATCAATCTTGATGTAATAGTGGATCGGAATATTGGCAATCGCGCTGGCGGTTTCACTTAATCTTTCGAGACCGGTTGCCTTGTCGCCAGTTCGGTGCGCTTCCTCGTCATAGATCCGGTTGATGCGCATTCCGACTCCGTTCGGACCATCGACCCAGAGATCGCGCGGGATCGAGAGCAGAGACAGAGTATTCAAATCGTGATTGTAGCTCACGACCAAAATTGAATCCGTCAATTGGCCGCCGCCGCCGTCATGATTTTCTCCGCCTGTACCGACAATCAAAAAATTAGTCCGGTGCTCGCTGTCCTGATGTAGATCGCCCGCAAAAAACCAAATCACGTCGGTGAAACTGCCTCCGCTCAGGATCGCGTAAAAGCCGGAAAGAATTTGAAAAACGATGTAAATCCCGATCAAGACGAGACCCCAGCGCACAAAAGTCGAAAGTTTGTTTAGCATCGAGCGGGGAGTTTAGTTTCAAATTATTTTTCGAGCAATTTTTCGGCACGTTGGTGGTCGAGCTCGAGAAAGGTTAGAGTCCAGGATGCTGTCGTGAAAACGTGTAAAACTCCGCCCAGATAGGCAGCGATGCAGATCACGACCAGGCCAGCCAGGATTGCCAAGATGATTCCCAGAGTCAGGGCGACCTTGCTGACGAAAAAATTCGCGACAAAGGCGACGAAGAGGGGAATCAAAAAAATCAGAACGACATTAATCAAAACGCGAATCGAGATTAAAAGCATCAAAAACCACATCAAGAGCGTTTGGCCGAAATTGCTCACCACGAGTTTGGCGCTGCCGCCGAAAGCGCCCATCAGCTCGCGGTTTTCCAGGACGATAAAATTCTGAGAGTAAATGAAGAGAAAGCCCATGAGGAATGAAACTACGAAAATAATTCCCAGCAGGATAAAAACCCAAGTCGGTGCGCCGAGGTGCCGGACTGTGAGTGAGCCGATCGTCAAAAATTCTATAAAGCTAAAAGAGCTTACGAACATGCCAAACTCAAACATTTTGAAATAGTGGTGGAAGCCGATCACGATGCCGTCCCGGATTTCGACACCCTCTTTCTTTTTATGAAAGGCGGCGATTAGCCCGATCAGTCCGCCTTCGCAGAGCGGCGGAACGAGAAAATAAAAGATGACGACCAAGACTGCGATGATGACCAGGAGGATTGAGATGGTCGAGTGATCCTTGGCAAAGTCGAGCGTCAGAGTCGAAATTTTTCCGAAATCAAAATGTTTGTTTCCGAAGAAGGGTGAAATTTCGAAAGCCAAAAACTGGTAAGAAAGGTAACCCAGCCCAACCAGCATAGTAAAAAAAGTCGGTACGACGCCGAACCAAACTAATCCTTTCTTGGCATTGGTCAGGCTCCATGCCGCGCTGATGACTTCACTACATTTCATATTTCCGGCATTTTAGGTTTGCGGGGATTCGAAATCAAAAAATCGGATTTGAGCTTTTGACTTCCTTTTGGCAGAATCGCTTTTGTGTAAAAAAGTTGTTCAAATGAAAAAATTTCTAATCGCGCTCGGTTTGCTGTTCTTGCTTTCAGCTTGCCAAAATTTCGACCCGACTAGTTTGGTCGTCGAAGTCCCCGCTCAGTCTAGCTCGGCCAGTTTCACTTCGCCTTTGGTCAAAGCCCCGGATTTCAACGCTTTCTTTTTCAAATTCCGATTGATCGGTTCCGGTACAAGCTCTGCTAGTGCGACGGCTTGGTTTGAGCCGGCGGAGGGAAGCGGACAGTTGGCAGAGCGCGATCTGGGTATCGAATGTGAAAACTCAGAATGCTCCGGTTTCGCTGTCGCGCCTCTGTCTCAGGCTTGGAAATTTCAAATCAAAATCTCGGGCGAGGCCGGGACGCGCGCCAGCAATTTTTCGGTTGAAGCCAAAAATCTTTCGGCTGGTCGCAGTCTAGCTGCCAATTTTCTCAGTAACCTTTTGCCAGTCGCGCGCGCTCAGCTCGATGAGCTGGGTATCGTCTCCAGACAGGAATGGGGCGCAGATGAAAGTTTATTGGTCAAATTCAACGATTCGACTGCTGGTGCGGCGAGCTCCGCTCAGGATGCCAAGTGCACGAGCTGGCAGCAAAATTCCCCCGAGGATTTCCGCAATGATGGTCGTCTGATTACGACCACTTCGACCGGAGAGGAATTACAATGGCCCAGGACTTATTCGACCGAGATCAAAAAAATCATTGTCCACCACTCCGCCGAGTCGGGCGAAAAGGATTTAAACGGCGACAATAAATTCGATAAGGAAGATGCTGAGATTATCGTCCAGGCGATTTACTACTACCACGCGCGGACACGCGGCTGGGGCGATATCGGTTACAATTTCCTGATTGATCCGCTCGGCAACATTTATGAAGGTCGTAGCGGAGGTGACTATGTAGTCGGTGGACATACTTACTGTGCCAATACCAATACAATCGGCGTCGCCTTCATCGGTAATTTTCAAAATGAAATTCCATCCGAAGAAGCCTTGGAATCCGGCGCGCGCTTGCTCGGTGACCTATCCAATTTTTACGATTTACCGCTTGATCAGTTTTCCGACTTTCACGGCAAGAATACTAGAAATTTGATCGGTCATCGCGATTATGGTGCGACTGCTTGCCCCGGTCAGAAGCTTTACGATTATCTCCCGAGCTTGGCCGCGGAGGCGATGACTTGGGCCAGAGGTAACAAAATCTCGGATGCGGATTATGACTTCAGCATTATCGAAAAAGAATCGCCGCTCAACCTCAAACCTTTTGAAGCGGCGACTGCGACTTTCCGGCTCAAAAATGTCGGCCGCAAAGCTTGGCCAGCTGGCTCGAAAATCGTGGTCGCTCGGGCCGAGATTTTACGGAATAAAAACGGAGTTTCGATCGCGGGTGGTTCGGAATTCGCAGTCGATCTGAGCTCGGAAGTCAGCAGTGGTTCGACCGCCGTCCTCAAAATCCCGCTCGCGGCAGCTGCGACCCCGGGTCGTTATCGTTTTGGTCTCGCCCTCAAAATCGGGGATGAGGAGTTGCGCAAATTTTATCTCGTCGTGAATGTGCTCGAACCGCAAAAATTGGACTACGCTTTGGTCAATGCGACCTGGCCGCCGCAGCCTTTCGCACCCGGGACGACCGCGGATGCTTTTGTCCAAGTCCAAAACAAATCGGATTTCACCTGGAAGGCTTCTGGTTCCAGTCGGATGGTTCTACAGACCTCAGACGGTTCGATTTCTATTTTTACGAATTCAGCCATTGTCGGTTATCTCGAATCCGATACTCCACCCGGTTCGATTGGCCGCTTCAAAATGCGCCTGACCGCGCCGAAAAAAGCCGAGCGTTATTACCTCGAATTCAAGCCAGCGGCGCGCGGCGGTTTGGTTTTGCCGGATTACGGAATGCAGTTTCACATTTCAGTCCGTGAGCCGCGTTTTTCCGGTGACTTGATTTCCAAATCAAGCGGGACAGCTTTGCGTTTCGAGCCAGGCCAGACCAAAAATCTCTCTCTCGAATTTCGCAATACTTCTCAGATCGACTGGAATCCGGATTCTTTCGAACTAAAAATTCTCAAAAATGATGGTGTCAAAATTGCCAACGAAAAGCTGAAACTGCCGAGTGTCGTCGCGAAAAACGCGGTCGTGAAAATCGAATTTCCGGTCACCGCGTCGAACAAAGCCGGGAAATATTTATTCACGCTACAGCCGCGCTGGGTCTCCGGCAAAATCAAAGAAATGGCGCCGGTCGATTTTTCGATCGAAGTGAATCCGCCACGACTCATGGGCGAGCTGGTTAGTCAGCCGCAAACTTTTAACTTACAAAAAGGTGCGACAGCCGATGTCGAAATTAAACTTAAAAACACTGGTAACGTGGTTTGGAATTCCCGCGATGTGCTTCTGCAAACTTTGCCCGCCGAGCCGAGTAAGCTCGCGACCAAAACCTGGCTCAGTCCGACGCAGCCAGCTAAATTAGTCGAAAGTTCCGTTTCAGCTGATGGGATTGGGACATTCCGCTTCACGATTCAAAAAAGTTCCGACGCAGCCTTCGAAAGTTTGCGCGTCGTGCCGATGCTGCGCGGACTCGGGCGCATTCGTGGCAAAGAAATCACGCTCGAAATTAATTCCGCCAAATCCCAAGTTACCCCCAATCCTGAGTCGGTCGAAACTTCTCCAAATTCAGCTAATCCGGAGAGCTCAGAAAGCTCGTCCAATTCAGAAAGCTCGGAAACTCAAAGCTCACAACCTCAAGCTCAAAACTCGGAGCTCGCAACTCAAAATTCTAGTGAGCCGAATATCCGCATCAAGCTCGATTTCGAGTCACCGCAAATTTCAATCGGCGGTGGACCGTTTGCAATTCAGCAATATGGCAAAACGCTTTTTCAGGGCAGTTTCGCTGATTTCTCAGCTGCCAAGCTGAAAGATGGAGAGTTTGTGCGCGTCATTCCGAGCGATGGGACGATTCTCGAAATTCCGAGCTGGTGGCATCCGAATTGGAATGGCAAAGTCAATTACAACAAATTTCGCGGTATTCTCGAGGTTCGCCGGATGGGGGAGACTTTGGTCATCATAAACGAGCTGCCGCTCGAAATTTATTTGGACGGTATCGCCGAAGCGTCGCCGAGCGACCCGATCGAGAAGAAAAAACTTATGGCCGTCTTGGCGCGATCCTATGCTCTTTATTACGTTGACCCGGCGCATCGCAAATTTCCTGGTAAGGCCTGGGACGGAGACGATTCTCCGGCGCGCTTCCAGCAATACTTCGGTTACAACTACGAGCTTTCGGGCGGTTTTGCCGATATCGTCGCTGCGACGCGTGGCGAGGTTGTGACTTTCGACGGCCACGTCGTCAAAACACCTTATTTCACAAGCTCAGACGGTATTACCAAAACTTCGGTCGAGGCTGGTTGGGGCGCGGTGGATTTTCAATTTGTGAAAAAAGTCGAAGATCCGTGGAGCTGCGGCGGGACGCTTGCCGACGCCGGGATTCGCTGTCCGGAAAATGCGCGCGGTCATGGCGTCGGTGTCTCGGGCAAAGGTGCGGCGGGACTCGCGAAAGAAGGCAAGACTTACAAAGAAATCGCGGATTACTTTTTCAATAATATCAAAGTGGAAAAGGTCTACTGATTAGTGATTAGAATAATCCTGTGCTTCATCGAAATTCCCAAAAGCGAATTTACGCAGACGAGGGAGTTTATTTTGTGACCTGCAAAACCAAAAATAATTTTCCGTTTTTCAGAGAAGATATTTTTTGCGAATTGTGGATTGAAGAATTGCGGTTTTGCAAAGAGCTGAAAGGATTTCAATTATTCGGATTTTGTTTATTGCCTGATCATTTTCACATGGTATTTCGCCCACGCGCGGATGAAAATTTGTCGCGCGTGATGCAGTTTTTGAAACGACATTTTTCGCGTAATGCGAATTGGTTGGGCGGGCACTTGCCCGAAAGCGACATTCGCGAATGTCGCTTTCGGAGCAGCGAGTTTCGAAACTTGGAAACAGCCGTCGCTATGCATGATCGCAAACTGCAAAATCTCAAAAGACGGATCAAAAATAAATTGCCGAGATTTCAGTGGCAGAAATCATTTCACGATCATTTGATCCGCAGTGATCAGGATTTTGAAAACCATCTTTATTACACTGCTGAAAATTTTCTCAAACATGGTTTATCTGAAAGTTGGCGTTATACTTCCCTAAACTATCCAAAACTAGTCGATGCTATCTGAAAATAATTTTCATTTCGTCGGGATCGGGGGAATCGGGATGTCCGGTCTCGCGCGGCTTTTGCAGAATTCCGGCAAAAACGTGACTGGTTCGGATCTCGAAAATTCGCCGATTATTGAGAAATTAAAAACCGAAAAATTCGCCGTCGCGCTCGGCCAAAAAGCGGAAAATTTACCGGAAAATTGTGAAGTCGTGGTGCACACTTTGGCGGCGAAATCAGATAACCCCGAGATTCTCGCAGCGCAAAAACGCGGTCTCAAAATTTTGTCGTATCCCGAGGCGCTCGGGAAATTTCTCGAAAACAAAAAAGTAATCGCGGTCGCCGGGACGCACGGCAAGACGACCACGACCGGACTGATCGTCGCGGGTTGTCTCGCGGCTGGATCCGACATCGGTTGTCTTGTCGGGACAAATTTGAAACTGCTCAACAACCAAAATTCGCGTCTCGGAAAATCGGATTGGTTCGTGATCGAAGCTTGCGAATACAAACGCGCTTTTCTCAATTTCGCGCCGCAAATTCTCGTTGTCACAAATGCTGAGCCTGACCATCTCGATTACTACAAAAACTGGGCTGATTATGAATCGGCGTTTATCGAATTCAGCAAAAAACTCCCGCAAAACGGCGTTTTGATCGCTAATTCGCTCGAACCGAATTTAGAGAAAATTATTGAATCGGCTCCGAATTTTTTCGACGCCAGCCAGGTTTTCGCCAATTTCAATCTCCAAATTCCGGGTGAGATGAATCGCCGCAATGCGAAATTGGCGCTAGTTGTCGGCGAATTGCTCGAGCTGGATTCGGAAAAATTTTTAGCTGGTCTGCAAAATTTCACGGGCGGGGAGCGACGTTTCGAATTGCGCGGCGAATTCCGTGGCGCGCAAATTTTCGACGATTACGCGCATCATCCGACTGAGATTCGCGCGACGCTCGAGGCAGCTCGGGAAAGATTTCCCAAACAAAAAATTATCGTCGTGTATCAGCAACATCAGCTCGACCGTGCGCAAAGATTTTTGCCCGAGCTTGGCGTGAGTTTTCTCGACGCCGATCAGGTCGTGATTCCAAATATTTACAAAGTTCGCGACGAAGCCGGTTCGGAAAACAAAATTTCCGGTCAAGATTTGGCCAATGAAATTCAAAAATCTGGAGTCGAAGCGATTTTTACCGAAGATTTCGCCAAGACTTTGGATTGGCTCAAAACGAATTTACAAAAAGACGACATCGCGATTGTGATGGGAGCGGGTGATGTTTTCAAAATTTCGCGCGAGCTGCTCGGCCAATAATTATTTCACAGCCTCGACCGAGACGATCGTTTTGCGCTTTTTTTGCGAGTTGAATTTCAAAACGCGCTTTTCGGTGAATTTCACTTTACCCTCGATTTTCGCGTGAATCGTGAAATCTTTGCCCGCGTAAACATTCGCGCCTGGCTCGTATTTCATGCCTTTTTGACGAATAATCACATTTCCGGCCGCGACGCGTTCGCCGCCGAATTTTTTCACGCCGAGGTATTTCGGCTGCGAGTCACGAATATTTTGGGTAGATCCACCCGCTTTCTTATGAGCCATTTTATGAAATTAAGCTCGCGGATTTTAGGTAAAAGATTGGCTTTTTGCAAACGTTAAAAAAAGTCGTTTTTCTAACAAAATATTAGGAAAACAAAAAATAAAAAGGCTCTTGCCTAGCAAAAATTAGAATTTCTTAAGGATTTCTACCATTTTAGCGTAGAGATTCTTGTTGCGGTAGTTCCATCTGAACTCACACTCTTTGAGGTGGAGATTGAATTTATGGGAGGCGAGACCATTGAATTTC
>JAZDPN010000011.1:0-26645 GCA_043797545.1 Patescibacteria group bacterium
TCGCGACACCTCGCCGAGATCGCGGAAAAAATTAAAAAAGTCGAGTCGCTGTACATCATTGGCAAAGGCGCGGACTACCCGATGGCGCTCGAAGCCGCGATCAAATTGCAGGAAGTGAGCTACATCCACGCCGAGGGTTTCGCGGCGGGCGAACTGAAACACGGCCCGCTCGCGCTGATTTCGAAAGGCACGCCGCTGATCGCTTTCGTCCCAGTCGGAAATTTTCGCGCGGATGTTTTGTCGAATGTCGCGGAGGTGAAAGCGCGCGGCGGGAAAATCATCGGGGTCTCGCCGGAAAATGACAAACTTTTCGACGAGTGGATTCGCGTCCCCGCGGTCGGGCCGGCTCAGCCGATCGTGAATATTATTCCGATTCAACTTTTGGCATATCATCTCGCGGTACTTAGGAAGAACAATCCAGATCTTCCAAGAAACTTAGCTAAATCTGTGACCGTGAAATAATGCGGCGGCGCAGTCCGCCGAAGCCCGCAGGGCGAAGGTGGAAATTTGGCGAAGAGTGTGACTGTAAAGTAAAAGTGATTAATTTATAAAAAAAATTATGCAAAAAATCAACAAGTATACATTTTTAGGAATAAGTTTTGTTGTCACTTCTGTTTCTATTTTTTTGTTAGCTTATGGAGCACTTTTAATGTGGGAAAACCCTGCATATGTAGACAGTCTTAATTTGTCGTCAGATGCCGATTCTCTAGGAATTCCTATCGTTGGAGCAATAATGGCGGGAGCTACATTCGGCGGATTAAATATACTATTGCATCTTTTTATTTTTATAGCCTGCCTGATTAAAGAGAAAATTGAATATATATCTGTATTTGATTTTCTTCCCAAGAAAAACACTAGTTTGATGAATGTATTCAAATATATCTACATCATCGGCTTGTTGTTAATGGTTTTTAGATGGCTATTAAATCTCAAGTTTATTAGCGCACCAATTTTACTTATCGAATTAGCCTTTTATATTACTTTTATAGCGTCTGCTCTGATTATGCTTGTATGGATGGCAAATATCTTTAAAAGAGATAAAAAATATTAAAGTTCTCTTCTCTCTCGCAAGGCCGCCACCAAAAACAAAATTCTCCCGCCATCAGCGAAAATTCGGGCGACGACTCGTGAACGAACGCAAAAAAATTCAGCGATCCCGCCTCGGCGGGAGAGCCGCGAGACGAGATCGAGATGTAGGGAACAGGCATGCCTGTTCCCTACCCAGTTTTTTGCACCTGCTTTGTAGGGAATGAAAATTTTAATTCCCTACGGTTTTATTCTAAATCTCTCCCCCCTTCATCGCCGCCGCGAGCGTAAAATCCCCCTGTCCGCCTATGGCGGACTTTCCCCCTTTACAAAAGGGGGAATTTCAAAAGCCCCTCTTTTGTAAAGAGGGGTTGGGGAGATTTTAAAAAAGTGCCCAAACGAAGTGAGGGCGGAGGGATTTTATTATCAAAAATCCCTCCTCCCCTTCAGCGCCGCCGCAAGAGTAATTTCATCCGCATAACTCAATTCCGAACCCGTCGGCAGGCCGCGCGCGAGCCGCGTGATTTTGATTTCGAATGGTTGCAGCTGTTTCGAAATGTACGCCGCCGTCGCCTCCCCCTCCACTGACGGATTCATCGCGAGAATGATCTCCTCGACTCCGCCGCGCTCGACTCGCGCGACGAGATCCACAATCGTGAGACTTTCCGGCCCGACGCCGTCCAGCGGATTCAGCACGCCGTGCAGCACGTGATACGTCCCCGACCACGCGCCCGCTTTTTCGAAAGCCAAAACATCGAGCGCCTCCTCGACCACGCAAATTTTATTTTGCTCGCGCTCGCCGTCTTCGCAAATTGAACACTTTTCCGCAGTCGCGATATTGCGGCAACACGCACAAAGTCGCAGTTCTTTTTTGAGATTTTGCGCCGCGTCGCCCAGCTCGCGCGAGGAATTTTCCGGCGAACGCACGAGATGAAAAACCAACCGCGTCGCGGTTTTCTCGACTATGCCGGGAAGCGACGCGAACGCGTCGATGAGTCGGGAAATCGAAGCGGGGAAATTTTTCATTCCGACTGATTTTATACTGAATTTTATCAATAAATCAGCGTGCAAAAAAAGCCCTCCGCCGTGACGGAAGGCTTTTCTTTTTTTGGATAAATTTAATTCTCAATGTATTTCTTGAGCTCCCATGGGGAAACATAGAGCCGATACTCGTCGTATTCTTCGTATTTTGCCGCGATGTATTTTTCGCAGAAATGCGGGCCGAAAGCATCGAGCAAAAGCTGATCTTTGGAGAAATTATCAACTGCCATCCGCAGATTGCCCGGCAAAGTCTTGATCTTGTATTTCTTCGCCTGTACGTCGTTGAATTCGAAAATGTTCTCATTCACCGGATTCGGAGCTTTGAGTTTGCGCTTGATGCCGTCGAGACCGCTCGCGAGCATCGCTGCGAAAGCTAGGTAGGGGTTGCAGCTTGGATCTGGATTGCGGAGCTCGATGCGGGTCGCTTTGTGAGCGAGCTTCGGATTGATGCGCGGCATACGGATCAGAGCGGAGCGATTCGTGGTGCCCCAAGCGATGTAAACCGGCGCTTCGTAGCCCGGCACGAGTCGTTTGTAGGAATTAATTGTCGGATTCGTGACAGCGGCGAAAGCCGGAGCGTGCTCGAGCAAACCAGCGACAAAATGCTTCGCTGTCTCACTCAAACCATTTTCATCTTTCGGATCGTGGAAAAGATTCTTGCCTGTTTTGATGTCAGCCAAAGATTGGTGTGTGTGCATACCCGAGCCGTTTTGACCTTGAATCGGCTTCGGCATGAAAGTCGCGTGCAGATCGTACTTCTGCGCGACAGCCTTCAGCGCGCATTTGAAGAGCACTGCATTGTCGGCAGTTTTGAGCGCATCGGCGTATTGGAATGAAATCTCGTGCTGCCCGGGCGCGACCTCATGGTGCAAGGTTTCGACCGAAATTCCCAAAGCGATCAAAGCCGAACTCATATCTTTGCGAATGTGGGCTGCGAGGTCAGTCGTGAAATCGAAATAACCGGCTTGGTCATTCGGCAGCGAGGAAATCGAACCGTCCTCATTTTTCTTGAAAAGGAAAAACTCGAGTTCAGGTCCAGTATTGAATTTGAAACCCATCTTCGCCGCATCGGCGAGTTGTTTCTTGAGAATCTGGCGCGGATCGCCCATGAAGGGATCGCCATTCGGCAAGAAAACATCGCAAATAAAAAGCGCGGTTGGCGTGCTCCCCCAAGGCAAAACGCGGAAAGTATCGAGGTCGAGGACGAGATACATGTCCGATTCGAAAATACGGGTAAAGCCCTCGATTGAGCTACCGTCGAACCAAACGTTGTTGTCGATCGCCGACTCCAACTCGGAGACCGGGATCGTCACTGATTTGACCATACCGTGGATATCAGTGAAATGCAGATTGATAAACTCAATCGCATTCTTTTTGATTTCCGCGAGGATTTGAGCTTTGGTCATTTTGGAGGGGGTTAAATTGAGTGAAGAGATTTTAATCTCGGATATCCGAGAAAACGAGTAATTGAGTAATTTTAGTGAACAATATTTTATAATTGGTCAGAATAAGCTGGTAGGCCGTGTTTGCTATCCAGTCCAGCCAGCTCGGATTTTTGACTAACGCGAAGACCGAGCACTGCACGGATAACACTGAAAAGAATGTACATTGTGACGATGGTCCAAAGCGCGACTGCGGCCGCGCCGAGTGCTTCGACACCGAGCTGATGCCAGCCCGCACCGTAAAACAAACCTTTTTCTGTGTGGAATAAACCGACGGCCAGAGTCCCCCAAACTCCCGAGAAAGCGTGGACTGGAGCCGCACCGACTGCGTCATCGACTTTCAATTTTTCGAGCAAAATCACACCGAGTGAGGTGACAATACCCGCGACGACGCCGATTACGATCGCCATTTCCGGAGTGACGAAAGCACAGCCCGCGGTAATGCCGACCAGACCCGCGAGCAAACCATTGACCGCGTAAGCCGCGTGCGGAATGCCAAATTTGATCCAGGCGAAAATCATAGCCGCGACTGCACCCGCGCCAGCTGCCAAAGTTGTATTCAGCGCGACGAGCGAAACGGCGTGTGCATCAGCTGCCGAAGCGATCGCCAATTGGCTGCCCGGATTGAAACCGTACCAGCCGAACCAGAGAATGAAAGCTCCCAGCATCGCGAGCGGAAAATTATGACCCGCGATTCCCTTGCCGCCGTTGTCGAATCGGCCGATGCGCGGCCCGATCATGATCGCACCGACGAGGGAAGCCCAGCCGCCAATCGAGTGCACCACAGTCGAACCAGCAAAATCGAGGAAGCCCATCTGACCGAGCCAGCCACCACCCCAGACCCAGTGTCCGACAATCGGATAAATGAGGGCCGTGATGAAAATGCTGTAAGTGAAATACGAGCGGAATTTAACTCTTTCCGCCAAGGCGCCCGAAACAATCGTAGCGGCGGCACTCGCGAACATCGCCTGGAAAAACCAAAACGCCGGAGTCGAAACGCCGGACATCGTATCACCAAATCCCTGCATGAAAAAACCATCCATGCCCATGAAGCCATTGCCTGAGCCAAACATGAAAGCGAAACCGACCGCGAAGAAAACTACCACTCCGACTGAGACATCCATCATATTTTTCATGAGAATGTTGACCGCATTTTTGGCCCGCGTCAGTCCAGTCTCGAGCATCGCGAAGCCGGCCTGCATGAAGAAGACCAGTGCGGCGCACAAAACTACCCAGGCAGTATTGAGACCGAGGACGAGTTCCGAGGGCGAAGTTTCCATTTTAGGGTGGTTAAAAAGGAGAAAAGCGCCACGATTTTTGCCGGAGTGGCGAACTTAATTACGGGAGGATTTTAACGATACTTTTGTTTAAATCAAGTAGATTTTCTTTACAAATTTCTAATTTTATTGCTCAATCACATACATTTATCAAATTTTGTCAAGCATTTTTGCGAATATACCTTGAAAAATATGCGAACCAATGTTTCTTTAAAACTTATTTGATCCGCTAAAATCTGGGCATGTTTTTGCGGCTGCGCATCTACGGCAAAGTCCAGGGCGTCTGGTACCGCGCTTCGACTGCTGGAGTGGCACGTGATTTAGGCTTGGAGGGTTTCGCCAAAAACTTGCCCGGCGGCGCAGTCGAAGTAGTCGCAGTCGGGCCAGAAGCCAAACTGGCGAAACTGCGCAAGTGGTGCGAACACGGTCCAGCGCACGCAAAAGTCGAATGTATCGAAGAAGAGTGGCGAGCGGCAGATGAAAAATTTGACGGCTTCGCCGTAATCTAGTCTTCAAGCGCAGCGGCAATCGCAGCCGAGACCGCCCCGACTCCCTGCATGCCATCGACCTCGATCAGACGTCCTTCCTCACGATACCTTCCAATCGCTGGCAAAGTCTCCTTCTCATAAACGTCGAGCCGCGTCTCAATCGCTTCCGCTGTATCGTCAGCGCGGATCTTTAGCTCGCCGCCGCAAAGCGGACATTTCTCGAGCGCGTCGGAATTATCCTTGGCACCGAAAATCTGGCCACAGCCCGCACAGGTTTTGCGACCCAGCAGGCGGCGCAACGCCTCTTCACGTGGAATCTTTATATAAACCGCCACTGGCTTTCTCTGAACTTTGGCGAACTCAGCCTCAAGCGAAACTCGTTGTGCCTCGGAGCGCGGAATACCGTCAAAAATAGCTTTTTCGCTTTTACCAAAATTCGCGAGGAAATTCGCGACGATTTCCATCACGATCGCGTTGTCGACGAGTTTTCCGGCCGTCGTGATCGCTTTCACTTTTTGGCCGAGCGGCGAATCTTCGGCGGCGAGTTTGCGGAGCTGTCCCCCGGTTTCGAAAATCGTGTAGCCAAATTTTTCGGCGAGAATGCGCGCTTGCGTACCTTTGCCGCTGCCCTGCATTCCGAAAAGGATGATGTCTTGCATGATAATTAAAAATTAAAAAGTAAGAATTAAAAATTGCTCAAGAATTTTATTTCCAAATTCTAATCCACAAAAAAACGTTGTGAATAAATTGGGCGACATCTTTTTTTCATTCTTCATTTTTAACTTAGTTCTTATTCCTTAGTTCTTACTCCTTGATTAAAACTGCTTTGATGCGTCTCACTCCCGCCGAACTCGATTCCTCTTTTTTAATTTTGAATTGTCCGAGCTCGCCGGTATTTTTCGCGTGCGGGCCGCCGCAAATTTCCCGACTAACAGGAGGCTCTGAGCTTGTCGAAGAGTTTCCGCCGATCGTGAAAACTTTCACTTTCGCGCCATATTTCGAATCGAAGACTCCGACCGCGCCCGCGGCTTTCGCCTCGTCGACCGACATTTCAGAACATTCAACCGGGATGTTTTTCGCGATCGCAGCGTTCACGAATTTTTCGACTTCCGCGAGCTGCTCGGCCGTCAACTTTTCGGGATAATTAAAATCGAAACGCAGTCGCTCGGCGGTGATGTTTGAGCCTTTTTGAAAAACTTCGGCGTGCAAAACTTGGCGCAGCGCGGCGTTGAGCAGATGCGTCGCCGTGTGCAGTCGCGCGACCGTCTCGGAATCATCGGCCAAACCGCCCTTGAATTTGCCAGCCGAAGCCGTGCGCGATTTTTCTGCATGAGCTTTCGCAGCTTCGTCGAACTCTTTTTCAAAATTTTTGGAAATTGGAAATTTCCATTCTTTAAACATTTCCAATGTTAGCTCTTTCGGAAAACCATGGGTTTCAAACATATGAAAAGCCTCTTTCCCGTCAATCGGTCTCATGTTCCTGATTATTTTTTCATAATCCTTTTCCGGATTTTCCCCTATCAAAACCTTTGGCATTCTTGTCCCCCAAAGCTCCCTTTCCCCTTTATTCAAAGTTTTTTTAAATTGGTTTTCCTCTTTTTCCAATTCGAGCAAAATCTTCGCCGAATTTTGGACGAGCTCGGGATAATGTTCGCCGAAATTTTGAATCACAACCTCGGCGATTTGCGTCGTGAAAGTTTGGGCGAAATCGAATCCGAGTTTCCGCGCTTCGCGAATCGCGCGGCGAATCAACCGGCGAACGATATAGCCCGCGTCGACATTCGACGGCGGCACGCCGCGCGGATCGCCGATGATGAAAGTCGCCGAGCGCAGATGATCCGCGACGATACGTTCGGATTTTTCATTTTGTAAGGAATGGGCATGCCCATTCCCTATCGCTAGATCGCGAATCTTCGCGATTATCGGCGCAAACAAATCTGTCTCAAAAACCGTAGATTTTTTTTGAAGAATCGCCGCGACGCGATCGAGACCGAGTCCAGTATCCACATTTTTTTGTTTCAGCGGAATATATTTGCCTTCAATCGTTTTCTCGAACTGCATGAAAACATCGTTCCAAATCTCGACCCAAGTCGCATCCTCCGGATCAAAAACTTCCGGCGCGGGCTCGGTCGAATTCCAAAAAAACATTTCTGTGTCCGGTCCGCACGGCCCGGTCTGCCCCGCCGGGCCCCACCAATTATTTTTTTTCAGGAGCTTGGCAATTCTCTTTTCGGCAATGCCGAGACCTTTCCAAATTTCGAAACTTTCTGAATCGAAGGGCGCGTCGTCGTCCCCCGCGAAAACCGAAACGGCCAAACTTGATTTCGGGAACTGCAAAACTTCAGTCAAAAATTCGAAACTCCAACTGATCGCCTCTTTTTTCCAATAATCGCCGAGCGACCAATTGCCCAGCATTTCGAAAAAAGTGAGATGGCAGCAATCGCCGACTTCGTCGATGTCACCCGTGCGAATGCATTTTTGGCAGCTGGTCAGCCGCGTCCCAGCGGGATGTTTTTCGCCGAGCAAAAACGGAACTAGCGGATGCATCCCGGCCGTCGTGAAAAGAACGGTCGGATCGTTTTCGGGAATCAGTGACGCGGACGGAATCACGGCGTGCCCGCGCGCCGCGAAAAATTCGAGATATTTTTGGCGAAGTTCTGCGGATTTCATTGCTCAGATTTTAAAACAAATTTTTCGAGTTCGAATTTTTTGACGATTTTTGAAGCTGAAGCTTTCTGCACAAGATGGTATGAAACAAAGCCTTCCTCGAAACCGACATAAATTATTTCTTTCCCGGTCTCGCGGGCGGCAAACTCGATCGCCGGAGCAAGATCGCTGTCAGAGGAAACGACGAACGCTTTTTCGTAATAATTTTGCGCCGCGCCAATCGCGATATCGATTCCAATACGCACATCGACACCTTTTTCCATAAACTTTCCGCCGATTTTGACGAGTCTCCCACGGACGAGATAAAAACCGAATTTTTTGAGCCGCTCAAAGCGCTGCTGCTGACTTTTATAAAGTTCCTCGCTTTTCGGATTGTCTTTTTCTTTCTTAACTTGTCCGACATAATACCGCACATTTTCTGCACTTTCACCACACAGCCAGTCGACAAATCCGCGATAATCAAAATCTTTTTCTTGAATTCCTGAACTTTTCAAGCTGTGAAAAAAATTACCACCGTCGATGTATACACAAAAAACCCGCCGTTGCCCGGAGGCAAAGACGGGGGGATTAATTGGTTTGATTTTAGCCAATTTTTTTCGCGATTGCAAATTTTTTTTCGTCCTCATTTCGAAAATTTTAGCCTAAAAAATGGACTTTGGTGAGTCCAAAGAAAAAATCCCCGAAGGGGGCCTTCGGCCTATTTTTTCGCGGCGGCTTGGACGAAGCCGAGAAAAAGCGGATGCGGTCGGAACGGCCGGGAGAGAAATTCCGGGTGAAATTGGCAGCCGAGCATGAAGGGATGATTTTTGATCTCGGAAATTTCAACGAGATTCGCGTCCGGATTGACTCCCGCGAAGCGCAAACCACCCGTCTCGAGTGCATCACGATAACTGTTATTCACTTCGTAGCGATGGCGATGTCGCTCGGAAATAATTTTTTGATTGTAAAGTTTGCGCGAAAGCGAGCCGGGCTGCAGTGCGCAGCGATACGCGCCGAGTCGCATCGTCCCGCCTTTTTTGCGAATTTTGCGCTGATTCGGAATGAAGTGAATCACCGGATTTTGCGTCTTCTCGTCGAACTCTTCGGAATTCGCATCTTTCAAACCCAAAACATTTCTGGCGAATTCGATCACGAGAATTTGCATCCCGAGACATAGCCCGAAATACGGAATTTTATTTTTGCGCGCGTACTCGGCGACTTTGATTTTGCCCTCGATGCCACGATTACCGAATCCACCCGGCACGAGAATGCCGTCCGCAGCTTTTACTTTTTTCCATTCCGGCGAATCTTTTTTCGTCAGCTCAGCGGAATCAACCCAAACGATTTCCGGTTCACGCCCGATCGCGAGCGCGGCCGCTTTCAGCGCTTCATTCACGGAAATGTACGCGTCGTCGAGATCGGTGTATTTTCCAACCGCCGCAATTTTCAAAGGTTTTTTCGTCGCTGAACAAAGCTTCGTCAGTTTGTGCCATTTTTCGAGTTTCGGTTTTTTGAGCGGCAGGTCCAATTTTTTCTCGATGATTTTCGTGATTCCGGATTTTTCGAAATTCTCCGGAATGCAGTAAATCGAGTCGACTGTCGGCGCGGGAATCACACACTCCTCGGCGACATCGCAAAACATCGCGATTTTTTTGAGCAACTTCGGCTCGATCGGAAGATCGGAGCGCGCGAGGATGAGATCCGGCGCGATACCGATCCGGCGCAACTCGCGAACGGACGCCTGTGTCGGTTTCGTTTTGAGTTCGCCCGAAGCTGCCAAATAAGGCAAAAGTGTGAGGTGAATAAATAAAGTTTGGCTCGGACCCATTTGGTAGCGCATGTGGCGAATCGCCTCGAGAAATGGCTCGCCCTCGATATCCCCGACTGTCCCGCCGATTTCGACGAGCACAACATTCGCTTTCGAAACTTTCGCCGCGAGCAAAATCCGCTCGCGAATCGTGCGAGTAATGTGCGGAATAATTTGGATCGTCCCGCCGAGATAATCGCCGCGGCGTTCTTTCTCGAGCACCTCCATGTAAATCTGCCCCGAAGTGACCGTCGATTCTTTCGTCAGCGGCACATCGATGAAGCGCTCGTAATGACCCAAGTCCAAATCTGTCTCCGCGCCGTCGTCCGTGACGAAAACTTCGCCGTGTTGGAATGGCGACATCGTCCCCGGATCGACATTGAGATACGGATCGAGTTTCATCGGAAAAACCGAAAAACCAGCTGATTTCAGCAAAGCGCCGATGGAAGCTGTTGCAATCCCCTTCCCGAGAGAAGAGCAGACTCCGCCGGTGACAAAGATGAATTTCGTTTTCATTTAAAAAACGAAAGTGATTGTAGCACAGATTTTGTTAAAATCTCCCGGATGAAACTTTCCCATTCGCTCTCGCAAACAAGCAAAAGCGTCGCGCACGACGCCGACTCGGTGAACGCGAAATTACTCACGCAAGCCGGATTCGTCAAAAAAGAATCGGCGGGCGTTTATTCGTATTTGCCTTTTGGGCGGAAGGTTTTGGCCAAAATCGAACAAATCGTCAGAGAGGAAATGAACACGGTCGAGGGCGAAGAAATTTTGATGCCCGCACTCACGCCACTCGAAAACTGGAAAACAACTGGCCGCGATAAAGTCGACATCGCTTTTCATCCGACGGAAAAAACGGTGCTCGGCTGGAGTCATGAGGAAATCGTGACGCCGCTCGCGAAATCGCGAATCAAAAGTTATCGCGATCTGCCGCTCTGCGTTTACCAAATTCAGACGAAATTTCGGAATGAGCCGCGCGCGAAATCCGGTTTGATGCGCGGGAGGGAATTTCTCATGAAAGATATGTACTCGTTTCACGCGACGCGAGAAGATTTCGCGGAATATTACGAGCGCGTGAAAAAGGCTTATTTCAAAGTCTTCGAGCGCTGCGGATTGGAAAGTTTCCTCGTCGCGGCTGGCGGCGGAGAATTCACCGAAAATATTTCGCACGAATTTCAAGTGCTCACCGACGCCGGCGAAGACAAGCTGAAAATTTGCGAAAAGTGCGGCCTCGGCTGGAATGCGGAAATGGCAATCGCGAAATGTGAAAAGTGCGGCGGAGAGCTGATCGAAAAGAAAGGCGCGGAAGTTGGCAATATTTTCGACCTCGGGACGAAATATTCCGACGCCTTCGATTTGAATTTCACGAACGAAAAGGGCGAGCAGCAAAAAGTTTTGATGGGCTGTTATGGAATCGGCGTTTCGCGACTCGTCGCGACCATCGCCGAAGTCCACCACGACGAAAAGGGCTTAATCTGGCCAGAGAGCGTCGCACCCTTTCAAATCCATCTAATCGTGCTCGGAAATGACAAAAAAGTCTTGACAGAAGCAGAGAAAGTTTACAAAGAATTATCAACCAAAACCGCGGTTATTTTCGACGATCGCGATTTGCCGGCCGGCGCGAAATTCGCAGACGCTGATTTAATAGGAATTCCAGTGCGCGCCGTGATTTCGGCTAAGACTCTTGAAAAAGGAAGTATCGAAATTAAAAGCCGTTCGGCGAAAGAAGCCGATCTGATTGCGCTAAAAAACTTCCTTGCAAAAACATTTTGAGACATTAAAATTCGGGTAAATTTTTTAACCCCCTCAAAAAATGCGCAAATTTGCCGCACTTTTGGGTCTCGTGCTTTTGGCTGGCTGCCAGATGCCTGCTGGAGACACCAGCGACCAAAACAATCCTCCTATGGAGGAACTCAATCCTCCCCCGGTGGAACAAATGGCTCCTCCTCCGATGGAAGAGATCACTCCGCCAGCGACCGAACAGGTCGTTCCGCCGACTGAGGAAGTTGTCCCGCCGATGACTGGCGAGACTGCTCCCGCTCCGGCTGAGACTCCAGCGCAATAATTTAATTTAAGCGCAATAAAAAAAGCTTCTCGTCCTTGACGGGCGGCTTTTTTATTTTTGGCGAAATTAATTCAAACCCCATTTCCGCAAAAGCAGAATCGTCGCGCCAGCCACCAAAGGAACTGTAACATTGTCATTCAAGAGTTTTTGGTTGAAGCGAATCTCGGTCGCCTCGAAAAGCATCGCAATCGTCGCAGAGACAAAAGCCTCGAAAGGCGAGACGAAAACCATCGCCGCCGCTCCGCCAAAAGCCACTCCTGCGATTGTGCCTTCGAAAAGTTTTTTATCTGACAGTTTGGTTTTGAGATGACCAAAGGGACCGATCAAAGAACTGACTCCATCCCCTGCCGCCAAAATCAGAATTGCGGCGTAAGCAATCTCTGTCGGGAAAAGTTCGAGCGCGAGAATCACACCCATGAAATAAGTAATCGCGCCTTTGCCGGGACGGACTTGCTTGCGCTCGAAACGATCGAGAAACCAGCCGATAATTGGTAAACGCCGACGAATCGAAATCCAGGAAACCAGAATACCGACCACCAAAACCCAAAAAAGAAATTCTGAGTCGATCAGACCTTGATGCAGCAGGCAGACAATCCCGATGCCGAGAAAAATATGCAAAAGTTGGCGGCGAATCTCGAGCGGTGTGACCGGCATTTTTGTCATTTTGGATAGGAGGTTAGATCGAGAAGCGTTTCGAAGCTGTCATCTTCGGCGCATTTGTTTTGAATTTCTTTGCCGCATTTTTCACAGCGATGAATCACGACCCAACCGTCCCGCTTCTGAAAAAGGGCGACTGGCTCCATCTGGCCCAGACATTTGGAAGCACGATCACCTGGCGTTTCAGCGTCGATGTGCAAACTCCAAAGGCAGTAGGGACAGTGATTGCGCGCCGTCTTGGGAGCAGGCTGAACCGTGCGGCCGCAATGCAGGCAGACAAAACCAGAATTGGTCGAATTTTTGTCACGCATGTTTTGCATTTCAAAATCCGAGGAAAGTGAGGAGAGTCGAGTCGAGCGCGAGATTCATCATGAGATAGGCCAGTAAAATCCCGCCCATTACGTCTGAGAAAAAATGTAGCTCGAGATACATGCGCGAAGCTGCCACCAAGCTGGCAATCATGAAGAGCGGAATACTCCAAGCCGGCCAGAAAATCGCAACCGTGAAAGCAGCCACGAAACTGCCAGCTGTATGCGCCGAGGGAAAAGCCGAATCGACTTTACCGAGGTAGGTCGTGTGCCCGAGCGGACGAACGCGCTTGAAAATATATTTCAAAACAAAGGCTGAGCCAGTCGCGAGCAGACAAGCCAGCGTAAGGGCAGCAGCCGAAAAAGTATCAAGGTAAAAGAAAACAAAGCCGATCGGAATCACATAGAGCGCGATAATCACAAAGGGCGTAAACGAAAACATACGAAAAAAATGCCGCACGGCAATCGAGCACTGTTCGTGGCACCGCTCGACCAATCTGATGAAAAATTGATCGAGGTAAAAAAATCCGGCCAGCGCGAGCGCGATGAGGATGGCGACAAAATACCAGTTCAGCATTTTCTAAATTTTATGCTAAATTTGCCGCCATGAAAAAACAAACTTTTTTGATTACTGGCGGTACGGGATTCCTCGGCTGCCATCTCGCGCGCAATTTGGTCAATCGCGGCCACCGCGTGAAGCTGCTCGACCTGGAAACTTTGAACGAACCAGACCTCTGGGGCCGGGTTGAAAATTACGTCGGCGACATTCGCAATCGGCTTTTGGTCGATAAATTAATGGTCGGCGTCGACGTCGTGATTCATGCAGCTGCCGCGCTCCCACTCGCGAAAGCGAGCGAAGTCCGCGACACCACGATTCGTGGAACGAAAATAATTCTGGAGGCCGCTAAGAAAAATCGTGTAAAAAGAGTCATTTACATTTCTTCGACTGCGGTCTACGGCGTGCCGATGAAGCACCCGATTTTGGAGACCGATCCGCGCGTCGGAGTCGGCGCTTACGGTTTTGCGAAAATCGCAGCTGAGGAATTGTGTGAGAAATTTCGGAAAGAAAAAATGGTGATCACGATCATCCGGCCGAAAACTTTTATCGGTACGGGTCGGCTCGGCGTATTTCAAATTCTCTTCGATTGGGTGCGCCGCGGCTGCAAAATCCCAGTGATTGGCAACGGCCACAATCGCTATCAGCTCATGGACGTCGAGGATCTCGCCAATGCGGTTTGGCTCGCAGCCAGCAAACCGGCGCAGCTCGCAAATGATACTTTTAACGTCGGCGGCAAAAAATTTGAAACTGTCGAAAAAGATTTAAATAATTTTTTCCGCAAAGTCGGCAGCGAGTCACGAGTCATGAAAACTCCGGCTGGCTTAATCAAAGGCACACTCGCCTTTTTCGAACGGCTCGGACTCTCCCCGCTTTACGCCTGGGTGTATGCAACGGCGGATAAAGATTCATTTGTCTCGACCGCGAAGATCGAGAAAAAACTCGGCTGGAAAGCGAAATATTCCAATACGGATACCTTGGTGCGAACTTTCGAATGGTACGCGAAACACTGGAAAGAATACGAAGACCAAACCGGCATCACGCACCGCGTCGCGTGGAAACAAGGAATTCTCAAAATCGCGCGGTGGATTCTGCAGTAAGATTGGTGGCTAATCGTCGCGCGAAAGCTCGCGCTCGAGAGCGTGCGGACTGCAAGTCTCAAGCTGCTTATGCAGTTTGGCGCGCAATTCCTCAAGCTTCTGCTGCTTCTCTGCTGGCGTCAACGATGATTCGGCGAGTTTCGCCAGCTCAGCACGATAATCGATCCAGGCGCGTGTATTCGTCTCCCAAGCGATGAAATCCGGCTCGGCCGCTTCCAGCAAGATTGCCAAAGTCCGCTCACGCAGTTTTTGGAAATTTTCGGAACTCGGCAAATCGATCGCTTTCGCAAACAGAAAAAATGTCAGCGCGAGCAAAGCGAGCGCGAGAAAAACCGCGACGAAAGCGAGCGCGACCGCGCGAATAATTTTGGCCACGGCGAGGATAAGTGCGATCACGAGACGGAAAATCTTGTCGAGCAAAATCAAAACTGCTCGCGCGAGTATTTTGACGAAATTCCAAATCGCGAGAAAAAAATTTTTGACGACAAGCCAAAAACTATCGAACTGGGCAACAGTTTTTTTGGGAGTGCGTGGCATGGTGGGAAATTATTTGGTGGGTCGGCTGGGATTTGAACCCAGGACCATCAGCTTAAAAGGCTGTTGCTCTACCAGCTGAGCTACCGACCCATATTTCTGGACTACTGATTATGAATTAATTGAATACCGGGATTGTCGACCGAAGGTCGTACCGGGTGCCTGTGCCCCGAAGTCCGAGCCCGCCAGAGCGGACGAGGACGAAGGGGTAAGCACCGACCCAAAAAATAGTAGGCGGATTTTACAAAAAAATGCTCCGCCCGACAAGAATCACTTGTTCAACTTTTCTTTCAAAAGCACGACGATTTTCGCGACCTGCGCCCGAGTCAAAGTATCGCGGATCCCGAATGTGCCGTCGTCGTAGCCGGAAATAATCTCGTTGGCTTTCGCCCACGCGATCGCGGCAGCATAAGGATGCGAGACGGAAACATCTGGGAAAGGCTTCGCACTGATCGCAGGAATATTGAATCCGGCGGCTTTGACCAAGACCCAGACAGCCTCCCCGCGTGAGACGCCCTCAGCCGGGAAGTAATTTTCGGAAGTCGTCCAGCTCGCACCAGCTTTTTGCAGCGCGCCGACGAAGGAAGCGAACCAGGCACTCTGTGGAACATCAGCGAAATTCGTCGGGTCTGACTCGGTCAACGCAAAAGAATTCGTAGCGATCTTCGCCAGCTCAGCGCGATTGATCGTCTGGTCCGGCTTGATCGTGCCATCCGGATAGCCGTCGATAATTTTGTCCACATTCAAGCGCGCCAGGAAACCAGCCGACCAGTGCGAGACCTCTAAATCGGAATATTTGGTGACGGCACTTTCCAGCTCGGCGACGGAAATACCGGCGGCTGCGGCTTTTTGCTGCTCGGCGGTCGGCTCTGTAGTCGGAGTTTCTGGCGTGGTCGCACAAGCACCAGCCGCATAGGAAGTAATTCCCGCAGCCTCGGCATTGCAGGCATTGGAATAAGTCTGGCCATCGCTACCGCAGACCGGCGTGTAATCCGTAGTACAGACAGTCGGCGCTGGTTCGGGATTCGCGACTACGGTCAGAGAAACTTCCGCGGACAAGGGACTGAGATTGCGGCCGTCGTTGGCGCGGAGAATGTAGGAAACTGTGTCCCCCACCGCTACATCTGAGTCTGTGAAGCTTTGGTCGCCGCGACCAGCAATCGTGAACGGCGTGCCCGAAACCGGCAAGGGACTCTTGCCGCGTAAAATCTCGATCTGCTTGGCGTCCATGTCGGGTGGATCGGTCCAGGTCAGGAGCACTTTGTGATCGCTCGTTTCAGAAATCTTGAGGCCGGAAGGCGCTTCCGGTTCGTGGCTGTCATCAATCGTGCTCGTCCAAACTTGCAAACTTTTGGTATCGACCGCGACTGGCTGAGTGCCCTGTGTCAGAATCAATTCGAGTCGGGCATTCGCATCTGCCCAGTAAAAACCCTCGAAAACCAAGCCGGCAACCTTGACGCTTTCGCCTTTGGCAAAATCATGAGCGACTGCGATTACGGCAGTCTTGTCGGCGTCTTCATAGGTAACCGCCGCAGTCGAGCCGCCGAAGCGGCCAGCATCGACAGCCGTGCCAGATAGATTGACCGAGTTGACTCGATCGTCCCAAATGATCGGAAAAGCCTTGGGAAGATGAATTCTGATTCCGCCTTTGGCTGTGATGGCGGGAGTGGCGGCATCATCGGTAATCGTGATGTCACGCGCCTGCTGAATATTTTGGTTCTGACTGAAAGACTGGTCTTCAGCGGAAACAATCGTCGGCGCGGCGAGCGCGGGCGCGGCGGCTAGGATGAAGAAAGCGGCCGCGAGCAAAGTTTTATTTAGCATTGGCATTTTGTTGGGATTGAGATTTTAGACGCGCCTGGCGGATTGATTCGAATTGTTCGGAAACGAAAGTCTGCAGACTCTGCATGGAATCTTTGTTGTAGCGCGCGAAATTTTCGAGATTGGTCTGTGCGTCATCGAAGTGCTCCGCCGCGATCAGCTCGCGAATCGCGTCGGACAGAGCCTCGGTATTACTCGGATTGGCCTCGAGTAATTGGCCGTAGTATTTCGCGGCGGTCAGGTGCTCGCCGACCTCTTCGTAAATCACACCGAGATTATTGAGCGACTGGAAATGCTGCGGGTAGAGATCCAGGATTTGTTTGTAAACCGGGATTGCCTTGTCGAGATAGCCGAGCTGCTGATTCGCGAAAGCGATCTCGAGCAGGGCGGTCGCCTTGGCAGAATCATCCTTGGCAGCGTCGAGCATTTCTTGTCCCGTCTTGATCTGCTCTTCGAGCTTGGTCTTGAGCCCCTCCGGCATCCCCTCGCGCTCGACGCGAAATTTATTGGCACAACCGGCGAGAGAAAGCGCGAGCACGCCGACGAGCATCGCAGCAAGAATTTTGCGAAACATAATGAAAGTTTAAAGCGCAATCATTTTAACTTTTCGGACAGGTGCTGTCGAACTTTTGCTCGCGCGCGGGCGCAACCATTCACTGCACTCAGGACGAAAACTCCCTACTGTCATGCTGAGCCCCAAAGGGGCCACTTTGTGGTGAAGCGAAGCATCTCTGCTTTTCGCATGGTGGAGACCCTTCGCTGCGCTCAGGGTGACAGTGTATGGCTCAGGGTGACAATGCCTGACAACTGTTTTTCTTCCACAAACAAAAAGCCCCACTTCTCAGCAGGGCTTTTCGCATTTTGTTTGATTGAAAGATTATTTCTGCAAGTCTTTGATCAGTGCAACGATCTTCGCGACTTGGCCGCGAGTGAGCGTATCGCCAGGCCCGAAGTTACCATTGTCATAACCACTCACGATGCCGTTTTGCGCGGCGTAGGTGATCGCGGCTGCGAAACGATGCTTCGTGCTCACATCCGGGAAAAGCTTCTCGACTGTGGTATTCGCCAGATCAACTCCAGCTGCTTTGAGCAGCACCCAGACGGCCTCACCGCGCGTCACGTTCGCTTCCGGCTGGTAATTCGTACCAGTCGTCCAAGCTGCGCCAGCCGCTTGCAGCGCGCCGACGAAAGGCGCGTACCAAGCATCATCCGGCACATCGGCGAATGTCTCCGTCGCGTTGGCGAGACCGAAAGCTTTGACTGCGATCTTCGCCAGTTCAGCACGGTTGATCTTGTTGTCCGGTTTGACCGAACCATCCGGGTAGCCAGCCAGGATTTCCAATTTTTTCATGCGCGCGATGAAAGGCGCGACCCAATTGTCTTTGACGAGATCTTTGAACGCGCTGACGGCGGAATCGACTTCGGATTCGGTGACCCCAGCCTGCTCGTAACGATTTTGGTTCTGGTTCTGCTCACCAGTCGTAGTCGTTTCTTCGTTGGCAGTTGTCGAGGTGCTTGTCGAATTGCCGGTCGTGGTCGAGCTAGTCGAAGAAGAAGTCGAGGTCGTCGAGCCAGAAGTCGTCGTCGAAGATGAGCTTGTTGAATCGCTATGTTGCGCTCCGCGATTAATCACGACCGAAGAGGCCGAGATTGATCCTAGCAAGTCACCGGCAACCCCTGAGCAAGCCGCTGTCAAAACACCATCTGTGTATTTGATATAAATCGTTTCAATCGTGTTGTGCTGTAAAGCTGTGAAAGTGGCAACCCCTGCTGACGCTGCTTTGGTATCACCCGACATCGTACCGGCTGCAGCCGATGTGCAGTTAGCAGCGAGAAATGGTGCCGCCGTAACCGTATCTGTGTCAGCTGTTGTATTTCCGTAGGCATCAGTGATATTAACAATCGGCTGTGGATTGAAATGGTTGTTGATAGCCGCGCTCGTCTCCGCCTGTCGAGCAATCATCAATTTAGCTTTTGTTGCCACCGTGACTGTGAGATCGAGATCATCTGCAGCTGAACCAGTCGAGGAGAGCGTGCCGTCAGTGACGTCGACAGTCGTCGTCTCAACTTTTTTTGGTGTGAGAGTGATTGTGGTCGCGTTGGAAGCACCACTCGTGAAAGTGGTAGCTGTGGTCGAGCCAATAGCGATTGACTCAACATTGGCAACCGAACCATCCGGCGAGGCAGCCGGACCGCTGAAAACCAAATCTTTCGAGCCGGTGTAGCTAGTATCAGTATTGTTGTTGGAGTCTTTTGCCGTCACGGTCAGCTCATTGGTCGTGCCTGCAACTTGTGAAGCTGTGCCTGTCACTTTCAGTTTGGTTGCGACAACATTCACCGTCTTGGCACTAGTCGCTTGGACAGCCGGAGCAGCAAAAGTGTCGCCTGTGCCTGCTGTTGCGTTAGTGGTGAGACGAATAGTGTGACCATCAACTACATTTCCGGAAGTTGAGAAATCGATCACAATGAAAACTGTTGCGCTAGTCCCCGCTCCGACTACCATCGCTGAATCTAATGTCGCCGTGAATGGACCAGTACCGGAAGTAATTCCAACTGGCGACGCATTTGTATCGAGACACGCATCCGTACCAGCGTCGTAAGTCCCGTTTTCGGCTTCGTTAGAGTTATCGCCATCATTCGATCCGTCGACACAGATGCGCAGGCTGGCAATTTCAGCGTCTACCAGAGTCGCGCCTGTGTTCACGATTGTCATCGTGGTGACTGTCGAGGCAGCTGTTCCCGTGTAGGTCAATTTCTGCACGACATTATTTGACGGAGAGGTTGCCGGGTTGATACTGCTAGCACCCAAGTCAACATCTACTTCGCCCAAATCAGCCGCAAAGACTGACGGCGAAAGCACGATCGCGATAGCGAAAGTCGCGACCAGACTTCCGAAGAGCGCAAGAAAACGCGCCCAAGGAGAATTAAATTTTCTGGACATCGGAGAGTGGGGTTAAAAATTTGTTTAGGAAAGTTTACTATTTCTGTCAAAAAACAATAGCAAATCAAACATTTTTTAATTTCCGTTGCAAGAGAATTTTGCGATCGTGGAGACCCTTCGCTGCGCTCAGGGTGACAATGTCCTTACTGTCATGCTGAACCCCTACTTCTCGCAGGTTCAAGTCTCTCGCAGGTTCAAGTTTGTAACTTGAACCATTCGCTTTTCTCTCGCAGTTTCAAGTCACTAGGTGATCCCTTCGGGATTTGTAACTTGAACCACAATGTTTACGGTTCGGGCTACAAACCCGAACCTGCACATAGTTTGCAATCTCGCAGGTTCAAGTTTGCAACTTGAACCATTCGCTTTTTAGAATGCACTCATCATGCCATCGCAACGCATCTCCAAAGAGTACAGTTCCGCAATGTATTTTCTCACTTTTACGGTGAAAAATTGGTACTACCTTTTTGACAGACACAATCGTTTCGAGATTCTCGCTGACTCTTTGATTTACTGCCAAAAATACAAACAAGTAAAAATTCATGCTTATGTTTTTATGCTAAATCACATCCATCTAGTTGTCTCCTCTCCAGACACGATCGGGTTTGTGCGTGATTTCAAGAAGTTCACATCCAAAGAAATTCAGAAAAACATCATTGCTTTCGAACCTGGTGTCCTGAAGCTATTTGGAGCGGCAAAAGGAAGTTATGAGTTTTGGCAACCAAGTAATATGCCGAAGATCGTAGAAAGTGACTATTTTCTAAACCAAAAAATTGAATACATTCATTTCAATCCTGTTCGCAAACATTATGTCAAAAATCCGGAGGATTGGGTTTGGAGCTCGGCAAATCCAGAAAGCAAAGTGAAAATTGACGCGTTACCGAGTTAAAAAATGTTTGGATCGGTTCACAGGTTCAAGTCCTATTGCAGGTTCAAGTTTGTAACTTGAACCAACTATCATGGTTCGGGTTTCTCGCAGGTTCAAGTTTGTAACTTGAACCAACTATTTCCTCGCAGCCCTCGCAGCCTCGCAGGTTCAAGTTTGTAACTTGAACCAACTATTTCCTCGCAGCCCTCGCAGCCTCGCAGGTTCAAGTTTGTAACTTGAACCAACTATCACGGTTCGGGTTGCAAACCCGAACCTGCGTTAACAATATCCCACTGTCATTCTGAGCAAAGCGAAGAATCTCTAATTTTTCTCCCCAAATAAAAAAGCCCCACCGAAGTGGAGCTTTTTTAAATTGATTTTTAGCTATTTTTATAGCACTAAACGAAACATTGACCCAAACCTATGCAAGGAGGTTTGGGCGACCCGCGAGGGATCGCCCACCCCACCAAGATTAGTATTTGAGTGTGTTGCCGTTGAGCGTGGTGCTCGAGACTTGACCCAACCATTTGACGGTTGCGTTGGTCTCGTTCCACCAGAAGCCACCAGCAGAGACTGTACCGTCAGTCGAGCTACCGAGAGTGATGCTCGGAGTGAGCAAGTCGTCGGTACCTGGAGAGTCGCTGATCAAAGTGGTCGTAGCCGTCTCGACAGTGAAGGTCTTGCTTGTGCCTTTCGCGACCTCGATCGCCGTGGTCGGGATGAAGGTGACCGAAGCAGCGCTAAGGCTAGTTTGATTTATGTAACCAGTAGCGACAGTCGAACCGCCTTCTTTGAGGTAAGCAACTAAGCCGTTTGCTGTATAGCTGGTACCAGAAGCAGCAGACAAGGAGCCGTCAGAAGCAAAATCTACAACAAGCTTCTCGTTGTAGAAACGAATGTCGTCAAAGGCGACATAATCGGTTGCATCAGTCATGGCAGCACCTAGCTTCAGGCCGAAGTATAGGTCACTTGCGTCTGTGGCAGCCGGAACAGTCGTGTTCCAGAACACCCATGCGCTTTCCGTATAAGCAGTTGTGCTCGTACCGAGAGCTTGAGCGTTGTCGCAAACCGTAGCGGTTGTGGAAGTACAAACAGAGATTTGAGTCGAGTTGAGCGTGTCATTTGAATTCGCATCGTTGATATACAACCAACCACTTACGCTAGTGTAACCATTGAGAAGACCTGCTGATCCAGCGCTAAGAGTAAATCCATCACCAGATGCGAGAGCGGCTCCATCCAAAATTTTAACCGCATAAGTACCAGCAACCGGTGTAGGTGTCGAACTGACACGAGTGGCTGAACCAGGCCCAGCAGTCAAAGCAGTCGGGGCTGCGGCTTCCTCGCCATAGCCAGATGCTCCTGCAGCTAAACCAGCGCGGATTTGGATTTTCTCTGCAGCGTCAGCTGAGACGGTGAAAATGAAGATACCGTCCGAAGCAGCAGCCGTGCGGCTTCCGCTCGGAGAGCTGCTCGCGAGAGCGATGGTCGGCTTGCTTTCGTAAACCGCCATTTGATGAGCTGCCGTGAGGTAACCAGTACCCGGGAGGGAATAAGAAATCCAATCAGCAGCAGCGCAAGTACCGTCACCAGCGTTTGCAACGAAACCGACGAGCGAAGTCGCACCGCTAATGTAAGCAGTCGTAAGCTCGAGCAAGATATCTGTACCAGTAGCATAAGCCGTCGCCGGAGCAGTGCCACAGCGAACGAGCGTGCCAACTGGCAAGCTGATACCGAGATCAGCCGTAGTGAGAGTTTTGCTTGCACCAGCCACGACAGAAGCCGTCGCTGTCCCAGCCTGAGTAGTAGCGTCTGTGTAAGTAATCGTACCAATGCTCAGAAGCGGCGAAGCCGTTCCAAGTTTATTCGAGTAGTAAGTGTCACCCGAACCTTGAGCAGTCGCCTCGAAGTTGTCGAGAGCGACATTGAGGTCGACGAATTCACCAGCTGTCGCACCACCCGAAGTCGTGATGGTGTTGAGCGCAGCGGAGACCGCGACTGTCGTATCACCGTCTTTCGGGACAGCGATATCGAGACCCGAGAAGTCAGCTGTACCATTCGTGAGGTAAGCCATCTTGCTCTCGGTCGTACCAGCCGAGTTCTTGTAAGTGATCTTGATCGCAGCGACATTGTTGTCGTAGTCGCCGAGGTTGCCAGCAGCCACACCAGATTGGCGGTTATTGATCGCGAGTTTCTTCACGATGAAAGGCTCGCTAGTTGCCGAGATCTTGAATTTGCTGATCGCGACATCAGCCGCACCAGCGACGATGATGTCCTCTTTCGGAGTGTCAGCATCGACCGCGATCGTGAGCGTGCCACCTTGCGAGACAGCGACATAAGTCGATTGTGTCGTGTTGGCAGAACCGCTGAAATCGACCGAGTTGCCGTCTTTGTCCTCAGCGACGATGTAAGTCGTCGTGGCCGGGATCGAGAAAGCAAGATATTCTGTGTTAGTATTGCGGAATGCGTTGCTGGAGATATCGCCGCAAACTTTGAGCAGCTTGGTCTCACCAGCAGCGATGTTGTAAGTGAGGTTGTCGAAAGTCACAGTACCGTCAGACTGGACACTCTTGGAAGCGCCGACCTGAGTCGTGCCATCCATGAGCTTGAGCGCCCCGATGTCATCTTTGACATAGACAGTGTTGGGGCTGGCTCCGCTAGAACCAGCTGTGAAACCTGCAGAACCAGTGCCATCGATATAGCCATCGACTTTGAACGAAGTGATCTTCACGTTGCTCGCATCGCCAGCAGCGATCGAGAAGCCTGCGTAGCAGACATCTTTCGCGCCTTTGACATAGGTGCTCGCACCAGGAGCCGGGTTGCTCGCGAGAGCGACCGTGAGGCTCGGTGAGCTGATCGTCATGTCTTTGCCGTCGATATCAGAACTCGGAACCAAAGAAGTCGTGTTGGTGATAGATTTATTGTTGACGTCTTTGACTTCCGGATAAGTTGCATTGATATCAATCGAAGCGTGGATCGTGTCATTCGTGAAAGCCGTATCTGTGTTGTTCGCGATGTCAGTGGTGATCGCGAGGTTGAGGCTCTCGCCTGCCGCCATCGTGAATTCATCTTGGAAGACGTAGTAGCCAGTGACATCAAGCAACGATGTGATCGCAGATCCGCCGGCCGTTTGTGTCAACGAGGTCGCATCTACCGGTCCCATGAGGACGGCACCTGTGTCTTTGTTGACGATCTTGATGTCGGTATAGTTGGAAACTCCAGCATTGAGAAGACCACCAGCTGTATTACCAGCATCATTGGTAGTCAAAACGATCGAGAATTTTTTGAAGGTGACTGGCGAGACACTCGTGATGTTGAAGTTCAACAAAGGAATATCTTTGCCGTTGACCGCGACCTGAGTGGCCGAAGGTCCGCTCGAGGAAATGGTGATGTCGCCACCCTGAAGTGCAGAGTAAGAACAATCGCCAGACGAATTAGCACAGCTAGTACCGTCGTAAGAACCAGCCGGAGTATCAGTAGATACTGATTTGACAGTCATACCGAAACCGTAGGTTCCGCCAGTCGCGACGAGGTCAGTTTTTTCGTCGAGATAGACTTTGAGACTATCTGCGCTGCGACCCGTGCTGAGATCCGCTTTGACATCGAAGTTGCGGCTATCGCCTTTTTCGATGAAGAACGGAGTCGCGAGGTTGAAGACGAGGAGGTCTTTGCTATTCGTCGCAGCAGCCGTCGCGAGGAGAGTCGAGCCTTGATAAAGTTTCGCGTTCTGGACATCCGAGGACGAGATCGTACCCGAGACGAGCAGCGCGATTTGTTTCACGTAGCCAGCTTCACCAGCAGTCGTGAGTTTGAATTTACCGATCAAGACATCTTTCTCACCGACTTTCGGGTTGGTGATCGAGCCAGTCTTTTCGATTTGGATCGTGCCAGCAGTGACAGTGGAATCGATCTTTTGTTTGTTCGAGACGATCGGGAAAGAACCTCCGACACTCTTCGCGTTGGAAGTCACTTTGGCAGCCGCCTCAATCTCGAAGTAACTCTCACCTGAACCGCTACCTGTATCGGCTTTGAGAGTCAAAGTTTTGGTCGTACCAGCAGCCACAGACACATTGAGACCAGTGAAGGTCGCTTCGTGCGAAGTGGAGTTGATCGTCTTACCAGAAGTCAGACGGTTGTTGCCGTCGTAGAGGTAAAGAGTCCATCCGCTATCAGTACCGACACCAGTGCGTTTCACGACAACATTCGTGACTACGACCGCATCGCTAGTAGCAGTGAAATCGTAAGCCGCGACCGCAGTCGCAGCAGCGCCACCTGGGAAAGTCTGGTCAGCCGGAGAGCTGGCAGATTTGGACACAGTCAAAGTACCATCCGAAGTCGGAGTGGTGCCTGGAGTCGTGGTCGGCTCGACAGATGAAGCAGCGCCAGCGGTGTAGTTGGTGCGGCGTTTGCTGCCATCAGCAGCTTCGAGACGGGAGTTCTGAGCGATGACCGCGACTTGCTCGCGAGTGATCGGATCGGAAGGTCCGAAGTTGCCATTGTCATAACCGTTGAGGATGCCGTGCGCATAGGAGGTCTCGACATAGTCGTAGTACCAAGCCGATGACGCGACATCTGGGAAGTTTGGAGGTGTGCCAGCGTAGGCAGTCTCGAGCTCGAAAGCATCGACCAAGATCTTCGAACCCTCAGCGCGGTTGAGCGTGCCGGATGGGTTGAAAGTCGCGAGGCCATTCGCATCGAGCGCGCCGCCGTTGATACCGCCGACTACGCCGTTGTTGTAGAGAGTTTCAACGAAAGCATAGAACCAATCGGCTGCTTTGACATCGTTGAAGTGAGGAGCACCAGTGGTGTCCTCGGTCAAACCGGCTGCTTTGACGGCAATCTTCGCCATTTCCGCGCGGTTGAGCTGTCCCTGAGGATCGAAAGATCCGTCTGGGCGTCCGGAGAGAACTCCGTCGTCAGCCAACGTGGTGATAGCACTCGACGCCCACGAAGCGATCTTCGAAGCATCGGTGAAGGTTGTCGCTGCGACCGCGACGCTGAATGTGAAGACCGAAGTCATCGTGACAGCGAGCGCGGCGAGAGCAGCGGTGAATTTTCTAAATGAACTCATTTTGTTGAGGTTAAAGGGTTGGAAACGATTCTGGACGAATCCGATTCGGATGAGTCAGTCGCCAGCATGTCTCACAACTGGGAATAATCGAAACAGGTTTCCCTGTCGGTCGAATTAAGTCCGGCTTCCAGTAGCAGAAGCGAATCCCGAAAAAAGAGAAGCGAGGGTTGAGCCTCCGGAAATTGAATAATAATTTTGGATGATTTTTGGGATGAATTTGAATTTCCCACTGAATTTCTCTCTCTGAGAATCAGTTTCGTGGGGCGTGATTTCAAGGAACGGAATAGGGTAATTTTTCGTTTTAGACGCAGATTGGCTTCCCCATTTCCCTGATTTTTTGGAGAAGCTTTTAGCCTAATTTGCTTTTATTTAGGCGGATTTCTAGATTTTCGCGGAGTTTATTGATACGCACAAATCGTGTCAAATTTTTGGATTTGGCTTGAGACCCCGCGAATTGTTGATTTTTGAGCCTTACCAGCTGACGAAACCTGATCGCTTTTGCCACTTTCTGGCTTCTAGAAGCGATGTGTTATCAAGACTGATCTTTCTTCTTTTCGCTTAATAGAACTTGTTTTCGCACTTTTCGTTTCAAATTTTGGCTTGCTACAATTTGGCTTTCGTTGCCTAATTTCCAGTAATTTTTGGTTGGCGAAAATTTTAGCTCAAAAAAATACAAAGTCAAATCTTTTCCCTGAGGAAATCGCGCTTGAAATACGATGAAAACAGCTCCCGCCATTCGCCGGAGATCGATCGCGTTGTTCGCGAGCGAATTGTAGGGGCGGGTTTCAAACCCGCCCCTACCTAAAAACAGTCACCCGCCATCAGCGAAAATTCGGTTCAAAATAAAAATAAAAACAGCTCCCGCCATTCGCCGTAGATCGATCGCGTTGTTCGCGAGCGAACGTAAAAAAATCCGGTGAACGCAGTGAACGTCGGATTTTTTAGTGAACGAGCGAAGACAACGCGCGAGCGACGGCGACAGGCGGGCAGTTTTTTGTGCTAC
>JAZDPN010000039.1:0-25799 GCA_043797545.1 Patescibacteria group bacterium
CGCGCGCAAAGCGGAGTTTTTCTCCTTCGGGACGAATGATCTCACGCAGTTGACTTTCGGTTTCTCACGCGACGACGCGCCGAAATTCGTGCCGCTGTATATCGAAAAAGGTATTCTCGAGGTTGATCCTTTTTCCTCGCTTGATCAGCGCGGGGTGGGGGAATTGGTGAAGATGGGAATTGAGCGCGGTCGGACGGACAAAAAAGATTTGAAGTGCGGTATCTGTGGCGAACACGGCGGCGATCCAGCTTCGGTGGAATTTTGTCACCGTATCGGAATGAACTACGTCAGCTGCTCGCCGTTCCGCGTGCCGATCGCGCGACTTGCCGCGGCGCAGGCGGCGTTGAGATAATTATCGTTTCGGCTTCGGACCTTTTTTGCAGGTTTTTTTGCAGCAACGATTACTTCTTACGTGTGCGTCAACCTTTACTTTTTTGCCGCTTTTTGTGGCACGTGTATGGGCAGGAATACGATTGTATTTCCTGCCGGCGCTATCCTTAGCCATGATTAATTTGGTTATTTATCGTTTTGGTTTAGGAGCCTGTTTGTCCGGATTTGGTTCCGAAAAAGTTTTCTGACCAGGTTGAGGTTCCTCTCTCTTGGGCTCCTGTCTCGGCGCTGGTTCCGATTGAGGCTTCTGTTTTTGTGGATCGTCCATGGGAAATAAAATTAAAAGATAGCAAAATCATAAATAACGACAGAGAAATTATTGTGCACCACAATGCTATAGTGCTAAATATATCAATTCGTTTAGTCCAATTGTTAGTTGTGTCAGCTTTAGAATTTTCAATTTGTCTGTTAATAATTTCTATTTCACAATCGTAGGATTTGGTCGAGCAATGTAATGAAATAAATTCACAAATCACAGCTAAAACTGCAAGTAATATCGGAAAAAATATAAGTGGGTCATCAATGCTTTTTTGGAAAGCAGTGAGTAATGTAAAAGTTGCTCCGGAAATCCAAAAAATTCTGTCGGAAAAAATTTTTTCCACTTCGAAAGATTGATCGATATTTGTTTTTTTTCGACTTAATAATTCTTTTATGTCCATGTTTAATTAAATATTTTTTTTAATTCGTTTGTATATTCGACTAATGTTTTATTAATTGCGGTTAGATTTCTAATCAGGTCTTGATAATGGGGATATTCCCTTTGAACATCTTGAGGTGCGCGATCAGTATTTTTTTCCTTTTTCATTTCGTGCTCGTACCACCTTCGAAATCTTGCTTGCCATTTAGTTAGATGAGGCCTCATGCCATCATTAAGAACTTTTATTAGCGTATCAGTAAGTAATTTTGTATTTTTGTCCTTAATTTTGCGTACAGGTATTTCTTTGATTAAGTTTCTAGTTATTCTGAAAAGTTCGTACCAAGAGTTATATACCTCTACGATTACATCATGTTCAGGGTCAAATAGTAGACCCGCTTTGCGGGTGATCAATTCTGTCCATGCCTGATGAGCTATTTGCACAACTTCATGTGTAGCTTTAATTTTTAAATTTCCCAGCCCCATCGGTAAGGTTAGTTCAACCTCGCTGGTAAAATTTCCTTTCATCAAAAAGGAAATAATTAATAATAAAGTTATTGTAGCAAAAATTACGATAACAATATTTCCAATTTCAAAATTGAATTGCCACTGGTCCGAAACCCAAATGTGAATTATTTCTATTGGGCTCATAGACCAGATGTGTTACGTTGCATTTGCGGTCTATTATTGTCGATTAATTCTATTGCAGTTCTTCTTTTAAATGCACGTTCTATGACATCAGTAAATTTACTGGCGTCTGTGATGTATCTCCAAGTGTATATTTCAGCGAAGCCAGTTTTTACATTGTCAGCTAGTCTTGCAGGTATATCTGAATAGTCATATTTGCCGTCTGGCGTTAAGGGGAATTCTGGCAGCAAGATGCCAATTATCCCTGAATAGCCACCGACTTTCTTATTAAGTGCTCCCGATATTTCCCAATCAACATGTTTTCTTCCTAAAGTATTTGGACCACATAAGACTATCAATACGCTAGCATTTGCTAAATAATCATCGCTTTGAATAAGTTGTTTTATGTATTCAGTACTTACGTCAGTATCGATGTCTCCATCTTGCACAGACTTATTAATGAATAAGTGACCAAAGAGATCCTCAATTCTGTCTTTGTACCACTGATCATCATTGTGGTAATAACTTAAAAAAACTTTATGTTTTTCGTTTGGTTGATCGAAATATCCCATGATGAGAAAGTTAAAATCAACCATCATTATATTCCCAAAAAATAAAAAAGCTACAAAAAAGACACTTTTTCTTTTTGTAAGAAATTTAATCAAACTTTAATTTTCCTCCGCCTCCGCCAGGGGAGCAGGCGGTTCCGGCGCGGCGGTAGGGAATTAAAATTTTCATTCCCTACATTCGACAGGCGCAGGCTCGGGATTCTTCACCATTTCAGTCTGGATTCCCGATTCCTCGGGAATGACAACCGGCGCGGGTTCGGGCGCGGGCGGGGACAGGAACGCACATGTGCGTTCCCTACAAACAGTCGCTGCCAGCAGCGAGTTTATTGACTAAATTTTATTTTTATTCTAAAATAAAAGACTAAAAAATGGCTGAAATTCACAAACAGGACGAACCGACCAGGGAGGAAAGACTTGCGGCTTGGCGCGCGGCACATCAGGAGCCGGCGATCGAGCCCGGGCGCTTTCGTCAAGTGCGCGCGGCCTGGCGAGCGGCGCACGCGCAAGAAGCAGGTTTGAGCGACGAAGATGTGTGCAAAGACATGGGTATTCCCAAAAATGCGGACGAGAAGCCGCAGCTTGAAGAGGATCTCGCACAAGCGGCGCGAAGTGGGTTGCGGCGCGTTTTAGTTTCGCGCGCTATGGAAGGATTGGATCCATTTAGTTTGTTCGGCAAAGACGGGCTAGTGCGCTTGCGACAACTGAATAAGTATTACACTTGCGAGATCGGCGATCCGAATTTGCGCGGGCTGGTCGATGCGCCGCACGGCGGGCCAATCGACGAAAAAACATATTGGCAATACAAAAAGCTCGGTATCTCGGTCTGGGATCGCTGGACAAATAAACTTGCCGAAGCTGCGGCGAATCACATGATTCCGAAAAAAACGCGGGTTTTTGCGGATGCGAACCGCGCGACCGGTCAGGTCGGAGAAAGTTCGCTCGTCACGCACGAGCCGCCGATCAATGTCCTACAAGCACAGCGCGATGGAATCAAGCGATTTCTGGGCATGACCGATAATTTGTCGCCAAAAGGCGAGGCCGAAAATCCTGTGCTCTACATCGCGGCACACGGCAAAGTCGATACCCGCGGTGCGGATTGCGAGATTGCAGCGAAGGTGATTGATGGCCAGACGCCGCTCGATCCGCGGCTCGCTTTTTGGTTTGCAGAAAAATTGCAGGCGAAGTTGGCAGAGAGAAATATTCGCAATAAAAAGGGCGAGATTGCGACTGTGAATGTCCGGACTTACCTTGGACCGTATTCCGGCTCAGATGCGATTCGCCAGCTGCGGTACGGCGGCGGCGAATTTGGTTTCCGCGGTTTCGGCGAAAATTTCCAAGCGCTGCAGCTCGAGATCGGTCAAAACCTGCGTTTCAAATTGGCGAAGAATCAGCAAGTCGGCGCGATTCTCCAAGAAATTTTGGAAGAATTTACCCGCGAATTTCCGGGCGCAAAGACCTTTGAAGAAAAATTAGAACCTTTCCAAGAAAAATATGAGGCGAAGTTTGAGCAAGACAAAAAAGAATATTGGGCAGTCAAAAAAGTCGCTTTCAAACCGGGGTTTTTGCCTGATGAAATTGGCTTACCTTTGGATGCTTGCAAAGAGTTGGGAGTCAAGCGCGGAGGGTTTGTAAATGTCGTTGGTATCGGCCGACTCAAAACAGTCAAGACATTATCAGGGCCAGAGCAAAAATCAGGCAAGGCTTTTATTTTGTCTGCCGAGTATGAGGGAAAATTGTCAGGTTTTCTCGAGATCACAAAAGCCTAAATCTTCCGCGCGAGCAGCTCGACGAGTTCCTCGATCGTCCCGCGCAAACGCGCGACATCACGCCCGCGCACTTTCAAAGTTTTTTCGTCGAGGTAAAGGGATCTTTTGATTTCGAGCTGGATTCCGGGCGGATTGCGCTTGCCGCAAAATTTTTTCAGGAGAAAGCCGCCGCGAAAAGGCGTATTCACCGCGACGGAAAAACCCCGGCGCGCGAAAAAATTCACGATTTGCTGTGTCAGCTCTGCGCCGCAAGTCTCGAAATTCCGATTCGAGATTACGATGTCCGCCCGCGGTTTGTCAGTGTCCCGATCGCGCGAGAAGTGCGAATGCCCGTCGAGCAAGAAGCGTGTGTGGGGCAAGTTGCGCTCGATTTCCCGGTAAAAAGGCTCGACAAATTTTTTGCGCCAGGCTGCGACTTCCGCCGCGCTCGGATTCATCCGCAAAACCTGTTTCCCGCGCAAAGGCTGGAGCGAGACCGCGCAATTTTGTGCGGGATTTTGCGGATCGAAATTTTGCGGATCGGCATTTGGATCGCCGATGATGCGCGAAAATTTGGCCGCGACGTGCGTCGCATTCCGTACGCCAAAAATTCGCTCAGTCGCCGGATCGCTTTTGTGTCTCAGTTCGTAGGCGTCTAAATTCAAGCGCGCTCGCAATTCCGTCGGCAAAAAATCCGAGCAATGACTGAGCGTGATCAGGATCGGACGTTTCATTTGCGCTGCGCCTTGGCGATCAAAAAGTCGAGCATCAGACCGGCAATATCGATGCCGGTAAAATCTTGCGACGCGGCGAAATTGCACGGCGAATTTACCTCGGTGATGAGATAACCTTTTTTTGTCGGCAGGAGATCGACTCCGCCGAAGCTGACGCCGCTAGCCGCGACCGCCTTCAGGACAAAATTTTCGGTCTGCGCATCGAGGTGCACGATTTTGCGGCGCGCTTTGTCAGTCGCGTTTGAGCGGAAATCTATTTTTTTCGGAATGGATTTTTGGTAAGCACACACGATTTTTCCGCCGAGGACGATCACGCGGACATGCCGCCCGGCCGCTTCGCGAATCATTTTTTGGAAGACGAATTCCAGCTCCTGACCGACCAGCAACGGGACAGTCGATTTCAGCGCGAAAAACGAATCAACTACGAGCGTACCTTCGCCTTTCGAGCCGTCCAGAGTTTTGATCACGAGCGGCAGGCCGAGTTTTTGCGCGATTTTTTTCAGGTTCTCGCTGCTGGTCGAATTCGAAAAAATCGTGGGCGGGATCGGCACACCAGCTTTCTCGAAGTCCATGTAGCGCACCAACTTATTCGTAATCCGTTTGGAATACTGACCTTCCTCGGAAAATCCAACCGCGCCGCGCGTCAGATAAATTCGCTCGAGTGTCGCCTCGGAACGCTCGATCGCGATGCGGTAAAGCAGAGTTTTGCTGAGCGGCTTCGCAGTCGTGATCTCGAAAATATTTTTTTGTGTGCTGACAATCTTCGTCTCGAGTTTTCTTTTCTTGGCGGCTTTCAGCAAGTATTCCTCGCACTTCGGATTGTGGCCGTGATTGATCAGGATGAGCTGCATGCGCAAAGTTAAAACGGCGCAATTCTAAATCATTGCTTTGGCAAAAGGGAATCTCTAAACTGCCCGCGAATTTCCTCATGCGCCGCAAAAAAGCCATTGTTTTTACGGAATACCGCCACAAGCTGGAAAGCGTGGAGTCGGCGCGACGGGCTGGGTTTACGGCTGTTTTGGTTACCCGCAAAATCCGTAACGGCGCAGCCAAAGTTTTTGACGAGATTTTCGAAGCCGATCTGAGCTCGCGCGAAGTCTGGGATGATTTGGCGAAAAAACTGAAGGCGAAATACAACGTCAAAGCAGTCGTCTCCAATTACGATCATTTTGTCGTGCAGCGCTCGTATTTAGCCGAAAAATTGGGCGTTCCGGCAACCACAGTTTACGCGGCGGCCTGCACGCGCAATAAAGTCTTGATGCGGCATGCGCTCTCCGTGATGCCGGAAAACATCGAATTCGAAGTCGTCCGCAGTCTGTCCGAGGCGAAGCGGGCGCGCCAAAAACTGGGTGGCGATGTCTTCCTCAAGTCAATCGCCGGGATCAAATCGCGCTGTGTTTTCCACGTCAAGAGCGAAGCGGCGCTTGTCCGTGCCTGGAACGAATTCCGCAAGCTCAAGGTCGAGCTGGATGAGGAGCTTTACGATGATTTCAAATATCTCGATTTTCAGTTCGCTTATCCCGATCCGCGTGAAGTCGTCTTGGTCGAGAAAGCGATTCACGGTCGGCAGATTACGGTTTCTTCTCTGGTTGACAGTCACCGTGTTTGGCACGCGCCTTCAATCTGTGATGTCACGACTGCGGCGGAGATTGGTCGTGATGACTCCTTTCTCGCTTTTCGCCTATTGCCTTCCAAGAAGCCCAAAGAAATTTGGCGGCAGGCCAAGAAAATTACTGAGACTGCGATTAAAGTCCTCGGCTTGCGCAATTGTGCGGTTTTTGCCGATCTGATCGTCGACGAATCTGGCGCGGTCAAGATCATCGAGATCGCTAGCCGGATGGGTGGCTACCGGCCGCTGATGTATGAGCACGCCTACCGTTTTTATTTGCCCGATCTTCTGATTCGCGCGGTCACGGGTCGGCCCGTGCGCCGTCGCAAAAAGGCGCAGCAATTTGTTTCGCTGCTCGAGATTTTCCCGGAAAAAAACGGGAAGTTCGTGCGCCTCGAAAATTCAGCGCAAATTGAAAAAGATCCCGCGGTTGCGTATTTCAAGATGAAAGCGACAAAAAATTCTCCAGTCGGACTGGCGCGCGAAAATCACGAGCCAGTCGCGGTGATTTTATTGACGGGGAAAAATTATCGCGAGTTACGGCAAAAAAGTTTGGATTTGCAGAGAGATCTGCGAGTTGTAGTTAAATAAAATTCAGCAGTGCGTCGGCGAGTTTGTTTTGAAAATTCACAAAACCCGGACCCCACTCGCTCGAGTGCAAACCGGGCTGTGAATTCAGCTCGATGATTTTTGGTTCGCTATTCTCAAATCCGACGTCGATCGCATAGGCGCGGGGATAGCTTGCGAATTTCGCGTCGATTTTCGCAGCCAGTTCGCGCGCGCTTTTTGGAATATTTTCGAGTGGAACATCATCAACGTGGCCGTCGAGTGCCCCTGCGAGCAGACTTCCAGAGCGGGGAGTGCGCAGTGTCGCGTGCACGATTTCGCCATTCACGGAGAACATTCGGAAATCATGAATGCCTTCGGCGGGCAATCTTCCCGGCGCGCCAGCGGAGATATCGATGAATTCCTGTACGAGAACGGGGAAATTTTTCACTTCCGCCAAGATTGTCGCATCGTCGCCGATCACGACGCCTTTGCTGCCGCTCTCTGCCAAAGGTTTCGCGACTTTCTTTTTGCCGCCGATTTTGCCGAGATTTTCTTTCAATTGTTTGTGGTCGAGCGTGAGTAGTGCGTGCGGACAAAATTCCCGGAAAAGATGGAAAGTCTTGAATTTGTCATCGCAAATCTCGACGATCGGATTCGGATTCAAAATCCGCGCGTCCGGCTCGAGACGGAAACGGGGCGTGAAATTGGACGCGCCGCGTTTGTCGTAAATCACGTCGGCGACGAATTCTCCAGTCGCGGAAAATTTCGCGCCGTCCCATTGCCAGCCATTTTTGAATCGCATCGCGCCGAGATAACTTTTCTCCCCGCGGGTGACAATCAGCACACCGCCTTTTTGCTGAATTATTTCCGCCAACTCTTCGTAGGCTTTTTTGTAATCCAAACTATCGAAAGGATAATCGTCGAAATTTGGCTGATCAAAAAAAACTGCGATCTTCTTCATTATTTGTTCACCCTACCATTCATTGTGGGATTTGCCAAAATTTTTCTATATATTGGTTCTTCGGAATTCATTTGCTAGAATCCGCCAGAATTAAGGAGTAAGAATTAAGGAGTAAGGAGTAAGAAGATTTTTCCAATCAGCTTGAGTTGTTCTGCCAAACTTAATCCTTTGTCCTTAATCCTTTCTAACTAATCCTAAAAATGTCTTCTGCTTATACTGCTGAATCGATCCAGGTCCTCGAAGGACTTGCGCCAGTGCGCAAGCGTCCGGGTATGTATATCGGTTCGACCGATTCGCGCGGGCTGCACCATCTGATCTGGGAAGTCGTCGACAACTCAATCGACGAGGCGATGGCGGGTCATGCCGATGAGATCACAGTCATTCTCCAAAAAGACGGCGGCTGCTCGGTACTCGACAATGGTCGCGGTATTCCGGTCGAAAAGCACAAAGTCACCAAGGTTTCTGCTCTCGAGACGGTCCTGACCGTCCTGCACGCGGGTGGCAAATTTGGCGGCGATGAGTCGGGCTACAAAGTTTCCGGCGGACTGCATGGTGTCGGCGTCTCGGTCGTCAACGCGCTCTCGACCAAAATCGTGGCCGAAGTTTTTCGCGATGGCAAACATTATCTGCAGGAATTTCGCGATGGCGGTAAGCCAGTCGGCGGTCTGAAGACAGTCGGCGCGTCGAAATTTACCGGCACGAAAATCACTTTTTATCCCGATCCAGCTATTTTCAAAGAGGGAACTGAATTCAAGCTCGAAACCGTTTTTACCCGCTTGCGGCAGCAGGCTTACTTGACCAAGGGAGTCAAAATCGCGATTCTCGATGAACGCGCTAGCCGCCGCTACAAGTTTTATTTCGAGGGCGGGATAAAGAGCTACGTAGCGAACCTCGATCAAAATCGGGAGCGGCTGACGGATGTTTTTTACGTCGAAAAAGAACACCCCGATGCTTTCGTCGAGGTTTCTCTCCAGTACACCAACGCTTTCAACGAGGAGGTTTTTTCCTTCGCGAACAATATTCACACGGTTGACGGCGGGACGCATCTGACTGGTTTCCGTACTGCATTGACGCGCGAGATCAATTCTTACGCGCGCAAATCTGGACTCCTGAAAGATAACGAGACCAATTTGACGGCCGAGGATGTGCGTGAAGGCTTGACTGCGATCGTCTCGGTCAAAGTGCGTGATCCGCAATTCGAAGGTCAGACGAAAGGCAAGCTCGGTAATGCCGAAGTCCAGTCAGCCGTGAATGCGGTTTTTGGCGAAGCGTTCGCGAATTATCTCGAGGAGCATCCGGCGGACGCGAAAGCAATGGTCGGGAAATGCGCGCTCGCGGCGCGCGCCAGGATTGCCGCGCGGGCTGCGCGCGATACGGTCCTGCGCAAAGGCGCGCTCGAAGGTTCGAACCTTCCCGGGAAGCTTGCTGATTGTTCCAGTCGCAAGCCCGAGGAATCCGAGCTTTACATCGTCGAGGGAGATTCCGCTGGCGGCTCGGCCAAGCAAGGCCGCGATCGTCACACGCAGGCGATTCTTCCCCTGAGGGGCAAAATCCTGAATGTCGAACAGGCGCGGCTCGATCGTATGCTGGCCAATAACGAAATTAAAAACTTAGTCTTGGCTTTTGGCACTTCGATCGGCGAGAGCTTCGATTTGAAGAAATTGCGCTACCACCGTATCGTGATCATGACCGATGCCGATGTGGACGGCTCGCATATCCGCACTTTGCTTCTGACCTTGTTTTACCGCCATTTCCGCCAGTTAGTTGATGGCGGATTTATTTACATCGCCGTGCCGCCGCTGTACAAAATCGCGAAAGGCAAACAGGTTTGGTATGCCTATACTGACGAGGAGAAATTCAAAATTCTCAAAGAAAATAAATTAACTGTCGACGAAACTCCGGCGAACGATTCCGTGGAGGAGGAAGATTCCGACGAGGAAAATCCGAAAAAGAAAAATGTCGGCGGCGTCAAAATTCAGCGCTACAAAGGTCTCGGTGAGATGAATCCGGAGCAACTTTGGGAAACGACGATGGATCCCGCGCGCCGCATTCAGCTGCGTGTCGCGATCGAAGACGCCGAAAAAGCGAACCAAATTTTCGAGACCCTGATGGGCGACGAGGTTCCGCCGCGCCGCAAGTTCATCCAGACGCATGCGAAGAGCGTGGTGAATTTGGATATTTAAATAGGGAATAGGGTTTAGGGTATAGGTTTTAGAAATAGTAGAAACGCCCCGTTTGGTCGTTTTGAATAAAATTTGCAGAAACGCATTGCAATGCGTTTCTGCGTTCTCTGCACCTCTTTTGACGGCGCATTTCTTCCATTTACAAAAATAGCCCGTTTCCCGAGGGAGTAGGCTATTTTTGTTTTTGGCCCCGATACCGATTTCGCCGATTCAAGTCGTGAAGACGAGAAGAGAGCGAGTGATTGAAATTCTGCGAACCGCTAGAAGCAGCTCTCAAAAATAACAATCTCAGTAAAGGAACGAGTATATTCTACCAAAATTTTCTAAAAATTGCAAGGGTCTTTGTGGAAATGGATACCGTCACTCGCTGCGCAAAGCATCGACCGGATCAAGTTTGGAAGCTTTGAGTGCCGGATAAAAACCGAAGAAAATTCCGACCAAGACTGAAAAGGTGAAACCAACTACGATCGAGATCGGGGAGTGTAAAACGTAGAAATCTTCCAGCTTATTTAGAAAAGGAATCATCACCTCGCCTAGGCCGACACCGATCAATCCGCCGATCATCGAGAGCATCACCGATTCACTGAGGAATTGTGCCAAGATATCTTTTTGTTCGCCGCCGACTGCTTTGATAATTCCGATCTCTTTCGTGCGTTCAGTCACTGTCACAAACATCACATTCATAATGCCGATACCTGAGACAATCAAAACAATCGCGGCAACCGAAGTCAAAAGAATCGTCAAAGTCGCGGCCGTGCTGGTCGCTGCGCCGACCATCGACCCGGCATCGAAAATCCGGAAATCGTCTTCCTTGCCGTCTTTCAATTTGTGATTTTTTCTCAATAAAGCTTCAACCTCGGCTGTCGCGAGATCGACGGTATCGGCGTCATTTGCCAGGAAATACAGATTTGGTTTGGTCGCTGCGCCGAGCAGATATTTCTGGGCCGTCAGATAAGGCGTCAGAACCGAGTCGTCATAGCGCATCGGACCAGTGCTCGTACCGATTTCCTTGAGCACGCCGATGATTTCCAATTTCTTATTCCCAACTGTCAAAATCTGGCCCAAGATGCTAGTCGGGTCGGTGTTTGCGTCCCAAAATTTTTCCAAAACACCATTGCCGATGACTGCGACCAGAGCCTGTTTTTGCGCCTCTTCGTCAGTGAAGATGCGTCCGGCCGCGAGATCAAGATTTGAAATCTCAAAAAATTTCGCCTCATTCCCAAAGACGGAAAAACTCGAGCTCGTCTTGCCGAAAGAAAGATCGAGATTGCCCTGCAAGACTGGCGTTCCGGTCGAGACATAATTCGCATTCGCCAAAACATAATTCACATCCTCGGCTGAAGTTCGACTCGATCCGGCCGAATCGCGACCGCGCATACCCATCACGATCACGCTAGTCACATTCAAATTTTTGTACTGGTCGGCGACTTGCTGCTGCGAGCCGAGTCCGATGCCGACGACCACGATGACCGTCGAGACACCGATGATGATTCCGAGCATCGAGAGACCGCTGCGCATCTTATTCGCAAGCAAAGCTTCAAACGCCATTTTGAAAGTTTCCCAATTCATTTGTGCTGCAATTTATAATCATGACTCAGAATCTTGCCATCTTTCAAAAAAACAATCCGGTCGGCGTATTTCGCGGCCTCGGCAGTATGTGTCACCATCAGGACGGTCTTGTCACGTTTTTTTAAATTACAAAAAATTTCCATGATTTCCTCGCCGGATTTCGAATCCAGCGCGCCAGTCGGCTCATCGGCCAAAATAATTTCCGGATCATTCATCAGCGCTCTAGCAATCGCGACTCTTTGCTGCTGGCCGCCGGAGAGCTCGGGCGGGCGATGATCGAGCCGATTGCCGAGTCCGAGATTCCGCAAAAGCTCAGCCGCACGTTTCTCGCGTTCGATTCGCGACATTCCAGAATAAACCGCCGGTAAAGCCACATTTTTCAAAGCGGTCATTCGAGACAGCAAATTGAAAGACTGGAAAACAAAACCCATTTTCCGATTTCGCACGAAAGCGAGCGCGTAATCTTCACGGATCACGCCGATGTCGCGGCCTTCCAGGAAATATTTGCCGCGCGAGAGGGGATGCAGGCAGCCGATAATATTCAGCAGTGTGGATTTGCCGCCGCCCGACTCGCCCATGAGCGCGACAAATTCGCCGCGTTTGATTTCCAAATTAATACCTTTCAGCACCGGAATCTCTTCCCCATTGGCAAGAAAATAGGATTTGTGGACTTGCTCGAACTTAATTAAAACATCGGACATTTCAGTTGGCCATGCGAATCGTCGCGCCGCCCGGACTTGCCGAGCGGTTGCCACCACCACCCGGGAAGCTTCCCGTGCTTAGACCTTTCGATTCCAAAAAGGCTTTGCGTTCGTCGTCAGTCATATTTTTCAGCGCGGCGCGCTCCTCTTCGGTGAAGATTTGGCTGCCAGCCTTTTTGCTCGAACTGGTAGTCGTGCTAGTTGGAGTATTAGTGGGATTGGCAATAATCTTGTCGCCTGCTTTCAAACCCGATTTGATCTCGACCAGCGAGCCGTCATTGAAGCCAGTTTCGACTTCTTGGGATTTGCCGTTTTCCATCGAGACAAAACTTTTCCCATCCTTGGTCACGACTGCTCCGACCGGGACAGCCAGGACATCTTTTGCTTCGCCGACGACGAAATCGACGTAAGCCGTCATGCCCTCGCGGATTGGCACGTCGCTCCAGTTTTTCAAAATAATTCGAACCGGATAAGTCACGATCCCGCCGTCGGTTGTCGAGGTAAGCGAGACGAAGCTGACTTCACCTTCGACTTCTTTGCCCTCGATCGCATCGAAAGTGGCGATTACTTTTTGACCTTTGCTAATTTGATTGACTTCGACTTCCTCGACATTTACTTCGATAAAAAATGTATCTTTATTCAAAATCGTCGCAAAGTTTTCATTTTGGTCTTTGATAATTAAGTCGCCGACCTGACCATTTAGCTCGACTACTTCGCCATCAATCGGGGCAGTCAGGGTGGCTTCATCAATCTGTCTTTTGATTTTGTCGACATTGATCTGCGCCGAATTGATCTGTGCGCGTAAAGTCGCTAGCTCAATCGCCGTCGCTGGCTCGGTCAGTTTCAGATAATTCAACTCGGCTACGTCTAAGGAATTTTGGGCGCTGGCTTCGCTGCGTGCCGCATTCGCCTTTGTCTCAGCCAGGCTGATTTCAGCGTCTTTGATATCATCCTTGAGCGATTTGGTTTTATCCGATTTGGAAAGCGTCTGTGAATTGATAGTCTGCTTGGCAGAGATCAGGCTCTGCTGATCGGAATTCATTTTCGACTCGTAGCTCGAGGTCGAAGATTGCAGGCTGGTTATTTGGCTCTCGGTAATGATGGTCGAAGGAGTCGTATTTTTGAGCGAGGTATAAAGCAGGTTGAAAGCATCAGCCAAAGACTGGGCGAGCTGAATCGTGGCATCGACTTTGGCCACGATCTGACTTTTGTCCGCTGAGGCGTTGATCGCGGAAAAATTTTTCAAAAAATCTTGATAGTCGTTTTTAGCAGTTTGGAAGCTGTTTTCCGTTTTACGAAAGGTAATCGAGTCGAGTGCGCCGAGCTGCAAATAATAATCATTCTTGTCATCCAAAGTGTCGTCGGCAAACTGCAAAGAGTTTTTCATGTCGATCGCGGCTGAGTCGGCTTTCAAAAGTGCGTTTTCGTAAGCCTGCTGGATAGCTTCGAGATTCGCATCGGTCGTCGCGTCGCCATTGGTGATGGAGCTCAAATCATCTTTCAAGTTATCTAGTTTGAGCTGGGCCTGCTGAATAGAGAAGGTATTATCTTCGCGTACTTTTTCGAGGTTGGCTTTGGCCGAATCAACTGATTTCTGCGAAATCGCGATCTCGGTCTGAGTCGCTCCGTCCAAGGTTGATTTGAGATTCGCATAAGCTGTATTCAGTGAATTCTGCGCGCTTTTGAGGTCGAGTTCGAAATCCTTGGTGTCGAGAGTCGCGAGCTTGTCGCCGGAATGGACATAGTCGCCTTCTTTCACATAAACCGCAGTGATGTGTTCGCCAGTCGAAGGAAAAGAAATTTTCACTCCGTCCTCGGCGACGACATTGCCACTCGAGCTTACGGTCGTCTTGAGATCGGTTTTGGCAACCTCAAAGAGTTTGACAGTCGGCGCAGTCGTCTCGCTCGAATTGCCCCAAAAATAACCGAAAGCAAAAGGCGCCGCCGCGATTAAGACGACGACTGCCAAGATTTTTTTGGAAAGAAAACGCTTCCAACCCTTAGAGCTTTTACGATGTTCCAAGATCTCATCGAGTGAATTGCGAGAATCTTTATTGTGGTTGTGAGACTGCATCTTGTTTAATCAAAATTAAATTAATAAATTCGGCTACGTTTTTGTCCGAAATTTTGCCATCCAGCCAGATCGCGACGTAGTCGCCCTGAGCCAGCTCAATCGGTGAAACAGTTTTGTTCTCAGTATTTGGTAGGTCTGGATTTTTGGCCAGCTCGCGCAGTCCGGCCAAATCCTTGGGCGGTGCGGAGCGGCGGGTGATCTCGATTCCGGCTGGGATTTCGACCACGATATTTTCTCCGGTGAAAGCATTCAATCGCGCCTCCATCTTGGCAATGCGTTCAGCGGGCTTGAGTGCTTCCCAGGCCGCACGACGTTCGGCAGGACTTGTTTTTTGGTCTTCCCAGTTCGGTTTTTCGAGCTTCGCAATCGTGGCTTGATTGCCGACCAGCGATTCGATTTTCCCTACGATTTCCGGAGGTCGCTGCGGCCGAGCATTGTACTCGAGTCGGGGCAATTCGCCCAACTTGCCTGGTCCGTGCCGACCGGTAAAAATCCCGGCCACGAGACTGAGTGCGGCGATCACTGCCAAGATGATCGCAATTTTATTGAAGTGGGATTTTTTCAAATTAAAAGATTATTACAAATAGCATTATGATTGGATACGCATAATTGTCCAATTTTCTTTCAAAAATGAAAGAAAATCCTGGTTTGGCGCGTATAATTTTTCTAGTGCATCCACCCACCAAGGCTCCTCTTTCGGACGTTGAGCTTGTGCAGCGCGCACTGGCCGATCCGGATGATTACGCCAAACTCGTCGAAAGATATGAAAGGCCGCTCTTGCGCTACCTTTTGCGCATCTCCAATATCTCACGGGAAGAGGGTGAGGATTTACTCCAAAACGTCTTTCTCAAGGCTTACCAGAATCTGCGCGATTTCGATCCTGATCTCAAATTCTCGAGCTGGATTTATCGCATCGCGCACAATGAGGCGATCTCGGCCTGGCGCAAAAAATCGGCGCGGGCCGAAGAGGTCAATCTCGAAAATGCCGAGGCCGCTCAGCTGCTCCAATCTACTCTGGACATCCCGGCGGCAACGGATGAAAAATTATTAGCTGAGTTTGTGCGCTCGATCCTGGCCAAGCTCGACCCCAAATACCGCGAAGTTTTGGTTTTGCGCTTCCTCGAATCCAAAGATTACTCTGAGATTTCCGACATTCTCCGCAAGCCGATGGGTAGTGTCGCGACCTTAGTGTCCCGGGCCAAAACCGCTTTCGAACTGGCGGCGCGCGAAGCCGATCTCCAAAAATTCATCTAAATTTTCGCAATGCAAAAGCTTTCCAAAAAAATCCTCGCCGAGATCAAGAAGCAGCATCTCGCGCCACGCTCGCGGCTCGTTTTCCTCGCCAAAAATTACGGCGTTTGGGTGCTCGCGCTGCTGGCTGTCCTGTTGGCGGCAATCTTCGTGAGCAGTCTTGTCGGTGAGGTTCGCGAGGCGGAGTGGGAGCTTGCTTCGCACTTTCCGGGTGGACGGGGTAATTTTCTGTGGCACGCCTTGCCTTTCTTCTGGCTAGTTTCTTTACTGGCGGCTTGTGTTTTTGCTTATTTTCTTTTCCGTCAAACCAAAAGTGGTTATCGCTTTGGTCTGTTTGCGATCGTCGGTTCGATCGGTCTAGTGAGCCTGATTGGCGGGGTTTCCCTGCTCGCGACGTCCTTACCGCCCAAGTTCCTAGATTTCCGCATGCACAATTTCCCCCCACCTTTTGACGAGGCGGAATGGCAAAATCCCGAGGAGGGTTTTCTCCTAGGTGAGATTTTGCAAATCGGAGACAAGGTTTTGATTCTCAATTCGCGCGACCAGTCAGTCTGGGAAGTCGGTATCAGCCAAGCCAAGCTTCCTCCGTTGTTTGAGCTGCAGGTTGGAATGAATATTCGTGCGGTCGGCACCCAGACGTCCGAAAAGAAATTCGAGGCGGATTTCATTTTTCCCAAGCTGCCGCACGCACTCTTGCATCAGGAAATGATGCGCGAAATGCATTCTGAAATAAATTCGGGGGACTAGGCGTATTAGTTGGCAGAAGCGCGTTTCAACCAACTAAAAAACTTAACCCCAAAAATATGAAGAACAAGACTCTCCTCGCGGGATTGACCGCGCTCACCCTTTCAGCGATTGTGCTCCCTTCGGTTTACGCCTTTGGCGGATTCGGTGGGGAGGGTGGCAAGAATTTCGATCCGGCCAAAATGACTGCGATCGAGACAGCCATCGAAAATAAAGATTTTGCAGCTTTTCAGACTGCGACTGGTAATACCAAAATGACTCAGGATCAATTTACCCAAATGGCGACCAAGCATGCCGAACGGGAGGCGGAACGGACTGCGATTGAGACAGCAATCACCAATGGCGATTATGCGACATGGAAGAATTTGATCTCTGCTAAGAATCCAAATGCCCCGATTCTAAGCAAGATCACGGCTGACAATTTCGCTAAGCTCAAAGATTTGCAGGGTTTACACAAACAAGCCGAAGCTATTGAAAAAGAATTAGGAATTGGCGGTCCGGGCGGAGGTGGTTTTGACTGCTTCGGTGGTGGACACGGAAAAGGCGGTCGTGGCGGAATGTTCGGCGGCCACGACAAGGATGATGGAGATGAATAAAAGGAACTGATTTTGAGGGTGGGAAAAAGCCTTCCGCCACGGCGGGGGGCTTTTTGTTTTCTTTGCGCTCGCGAATGCGGAAACGCATTGCAACACCTTTCTACAAAAAATAAATTATTCAGCCGCCAGTTCTTCCGCGCGTTTTTGCGCGGCCTTCACCGCTTTTTCCACGATTTTATTTAACCCGGATTTGGTAAAAACATTCAAAGCCGCGGCAGTCGTGCCACCTTTGCTCGTCACATTTTCGCGCAGTTTCGCAAAAGAAATTTCGCAGCAGTCGGCCAATTTGGCTGACCCAAAAAAAGTTTGTCCGACGAAAGCCGCTGCGTTTTTCCCCAAGCCTAGTTTTTTCGCAGCTAGCTCGAGGGCTTCCGCAAATGCGAAAAAATACGCCGGTCCGCTGCCCGAGATCGCGGTCACCGCGTCGAGCATTTTTTCGTTTTTAAATTCCGCCTGTTCGCCGAAACTCTCCAAAATTTTCCGCACGAGAATTTTTTCATCGCGGCTGACTCGCGAGCTAGCGTGCCAGCCCGAAATGCCCGCGCCGCATTGTGCTGGCGTATTTGGCATCACGCGCACGATTTTCGCCGAGCCGGTCAGCTGTTTGATTTTCGCCACTCTCGTCCCGGCGAGAATCGAAATCACGAGCTTGTCTGTTTTGAAATTTTCGCAAAGTGCGGCGATGCCTTGCGGCTTGATTGCGAGCAAAAAAACATCCGACTCCGGAATTTTTGCCGCCGTTTTAATTCCAAATTTTCTTTTCAAGCCGGCGAGTTTGTGGCCAGCGAGATCGATGGCAGCGATTTCGCTCGGGCGAAAAACTTTTTCGCGGACGAGCGACTCGATGATGGCCGAGCCCATCACGCCTGCGCCGATGACTGCGATTTTCATAGGGTTTAGGTTTTAGGGTTTAGGGTATAGGGTATAGGGATAAGTGTTAGCAGTCGTTGATTAACTCGTTTATTTGAGCATTGCTTGAATAACTTCGGGAATTTTTTTTGCGAGCATTTGCGGAGTCGTACCCTCCGATTTTAGCGCAATTTTTTCGCCGGCTGTGCCGAGCAAAAATGCGGCGACGCCCGCGGCATTGAACGGTTCGAAGCCGCGCGCGAGTAAGCCGCCGACGAGTCCGGCGAGCGTGTCGCCCGAGCCGCCGACCGTGAGAATCGCGCTGCCCGAGTCGTTCCATCTTTTTTCGCGCCCAAAAATGATCTCATCGACGCGGCCTTTTTTCAAAATCACGGCATTCAAATTTTTCGGCAGTCGCCGAGATTCCCCGGCGTGGGGAGTGAGTACGATTTTCTGCGACGCGAATTTTCGCAAATTTTCGTCGAGTGCGTCGGCGTCGAGGACGAGCGGTCCGCGCCAATTTTCCGCGAAAAATTTCACCGCCGCGCGCGTTCGGTCGTCCCGGCCGAGTCCCGGACCGACGACGAGCGTCGCATTTTTCGCACGCGCGAATTTCACAATTTCCCGCGCGGATTCGACAGTCAAAAAATTCGTCTCGCCGGAAAATTCGTGCACCAAAAAATTCGGCGCAAATTTCCGCGCCGCAGAAAAATTCACCGCCGGTACAAAAATGTCGATCAAATCGACTCCGGCGGCGAGCGCGCCAAACGCTGTAAAAATTGGTGCGCCGACAAATTCCCGACTTCCGCCGACGATCACGACGCGACCATTTTCGCCTTTGTGCGAATCACTTTTTCGTCGCGGAAAAAATTCCCACACGTCGCCCGGACCGAAAAATTTTTCCGCGGATTGCGGAATTCCAATCGGGACGACGACTTCGGGATAAAAATCCCCCTGCTTTGTTTGCCGCGAATTTTTTCGCGAGGCAGTGCCGCGCTTTCCCCCTTTTGTAAAGGGGGGATTGAGGGGGGATTTTTTACTCGCGTGAAAAGCAATGGTAAGTTTTGGCGACAAATCGCCGGTCGGGACATCGAGCGAAATTATTTTGCCGCGCGCTTGTTTCAGTTTTTTCACGACGGTCGCAATCGGCTCGCGCAATTTTCCGCGCGCGCCGACTCCCAAAATTGCGTCGACCAAAAGCGGCGCGTCGATTTTGGTTTCGCCGGAAAATTTTCGCACAACATTTTTTGGCAATTTCCCGAAATAAAATTGCGCGTCGGTATTCCGGATTTCCGCGAGTGGAAAAACTTCGACCGGAATTCGCTTTCGCAAAAGTTCCGCCGCGACGACGAAGCCGTCGCCGCCATTGCCACCGCCGCCGCAAAAAATTTGGACTTTCGTCGGTTTCCCGAATTTCCGCGAAATCAATTTAGCTGCTTGTTTTCCAGCATTTTCCATCAGTTTGCGCGTCAGAATTCCGCGGAATTCCGCATTGCGATCGAGGACGGTGCTGCTCAGTTGCAAAGGCATTTTGTGTTAAACTCCCCGGGAATTTTCTCAAAAATGCTGAAAAAAATCTTCCTCGCGCTGATCTCTTTTTTACTGCTGGCGCCGCTCGCGTTGGCTGCCAGCAAAACACCAGTCAATGTTTTCGTGCGCGACAACTGTGGCCATTGTGAAGACGAAGAAAAATTTTTCGCTGAGTTGGAGACGCAGCGGACTGATTTTCAGGTTTTTTACCACAATATCGGCGAGACCGATCATCGCGCGCATTTCGAGCAATTGACCGAACTGGAAAAAATTCCCAAGGTTACCCCGATTACCCTGGTCGGCAATACAATCATCCAAGGTTTCGGCTCAGCTGACTCGACTGGAGTGCGCATCATCGAATTATTGGATGCCTCCAAAGATAAAGAAACGCTCGATTTTCCGTCTTTTATCGCGGCAGGCGGTTCACATGGCAAAGTTGAAAGTGTCGAAGGGGGAGTCTGCAAGGATTCCAACGAGCTTTGTGAAATTCCTAAAGAAAAACTTTTAGTCGATATTCCTTGGGTTGGAGCGGTCGATCTAGCTAAATATTCCCTGCCTACGATCTCAGTAATCTTGGGTTTCGTCGATGGCTTCAATCCCTGCGCGATGTGGGTTTTGGTGACATTTTTGATCGTGCTGCTGCAGCTCGGCGACCGCCGCAAAATGTTTCAAGTCGCGGGACTTTTCATTCTCGCGGAGGCAGTCATGTATTATCTGATTCTCAATGTCTGGTTCACGACTTGGGATTTCGTCGGCTTCGACAAATATGTCACGCCGATCGTCGGTATCGTCTCGATCGGTGGCGCGATCTTCTTCCTTTATGAAGGAATTTTTACCGATGGTACTTGCCAAGTCACCAACCCAGAACAGCGGGCAAAGATTCATTCCAAAATTAAAACTTTGGTGTCTCAGCCGCTGACTTGGATCACTGCGGCAGGAGTTCTCTTACTCGCGTTCAGCGTGAATATCATCGAGTTCGCGTGCTCGATCGGCATCCCGCAGGCCTTCACCAAAATCATTCAAATTAACAATCTTTCGTTTATCAAAGAGCAAGGCTTGATGGCGATTTACATTTTCTTTTACATGATCGACGACTTGATCGTCTTCGCGATCGCGCTCGCTGGTATCGATAAGCTCGGCGTCACGCACAAATATTCCCGCATCTCGAATATTATTGGGGGCGTCTTGATGCTCATCTTGGGAGGCTTGTTAATCTTTGCACCCGACCTTTTGAAATTTGGTTGAAGCTTGTGTTAACATTTAACTAAATACTCACCCCCTCCAAAATGCGCTCTAAAAAAACTCAAAAATCCCTGGCTAAAAGGCTCATTGAGTCGACCGGGATTTCTTTCGTTGCGCTTCTCGTCTTGGCAGTTAGCGCTTACGCGTTCACGACCTGGTTGCCCAATAATCCTCCTGCCGCCAATCCGGGAGATGGGAATGTCAATTTGATTTGGCAGTCAAATGCCGCTGGCAATATTGCCTATTACAGTTTCGGTGATGTTGGTATCGGCACCACCTCACCAACCGCTGTTCTCCAAATCAAGGCTGGGACTGCTTCAGCTGGTACGGCTCCAATCAAACTCACAGCTGGCACACTCCTCGGCTCACCCGAATCTGGTGCGATTGAGTTTGACGGTTCCAATTTGTATTTCACGGATTCCAATCCCTACCGCCGCACTTTCGCAACATTGAGTCACAAACTTTCAGCCTTTTACCCGACTAGCTCAACCGAACTTACCAGTGTCATCACAGATGAGACCGGTACAGGCAGTCTCGTTTTCTCTAACTCTCCCGTCTTCACTACGCCAAACATCGGTAATGCCACTGGTTCAATCTCTGGTAATGCTGGTACGGCCACAGCTCTCGCCGCGAATGGTGCGAATTGTGCAGCTGGTAGCTTTCCGCTCGGAGTCAATGCCCAGGGCGCAGTCGAGAGTTGCACCTCAGTCAATTCGATTGAAATTGACCCTGTTTTTACAGCTGCCCTAGATACGAATTCCGGCTTGGCGGCTAATTCTGACTCCAAAGTTCCGAGCCAAAAAGCAGTCAAGACTTATGTCGACGGAATCGTAGTCGGCTTGCTGGATGATCGTGGCAGCTACAATGCTTCGAGTAACCAATTTCCCTCGACTGGCGGTAGTGGTTCGGCTGGTGCGATTATGAAAGGAGACATTTGGTATATTTCCGCGCCTGGTACTCTCGGCGGCACGCCGGTTCTTGCCGGCTATTCAGTTCGTGCTTTAGTTGACAATCCCGGCCAGACTGCTGGCAATTGGAATATTCTCAATGTCGGCCTCGGCTATGTCCCGGAGAATGTGATCAATAAAGTCACTTCAATCTCAGCTGCCTCGACTGACACCCAGTATCCGACTGCGAAATTACTTTTCGATCAGCTCGGACTCAAGGCGGCCAAGGGCGCAAATGCAGATATCACTTCAATGACTGCGCTAACTTCAATCAGCCCGACTGGCAATCTAGTTTTCAACCCGTCTGGCCTCGTTGGTATCGGTACGACTGCTCCGACCGAAAAATTAGAAATTGCTGGAGGTTCGGTAAAAACCAGCAATCAGTTTATTTCCACTTTGGCAGACGGGACATCTCCATTCTTAGTTAATTCGAAAACTTTGGTTTCCAATCTCAATGCTGATTATTTGGATGGTCAACATGGGGACTACTATGCGCCGCTCGCGAATATAACTGGGACACAAAACTTTGTTGCCAAATTTACCGGAGTCAATGCAGTTGGCAATTCTGTTGTTTATGACGATGGAAACAAGATTGGCATCGGGACGACCACGCCGCTTTCTAAGTTATCGATTCAAACGGCTGGAGATACTTATGGCATCAGCATGGGTGAAGCTGGCAGTTCGACCGGGAAAAAATTAATTTTGGGATATCTGCTGGATGCAGGTTATGCCAGGATAGATGCTTATGATTTCGGTGCGTCAGCTTACAAAGACCTGTTTCTCAATGGTGGGGCGATTTCCCTGAAAGGAAACGGAAATGTAGGCATCGGAACGACTAGTCCGACCACAAAATTGGAGGTGGTGGGCGGTCCGGTCAAGACCACTGATGGTCTGATTATCCAAACTTACTACGGCACGCCGTCAAATCTTCAGACCGGTCAACTTTGGCTGGACACAAGCGTGATTGTTGGAATTAATTAAACAACTGCTTGCTAAAAAAAGCTTTCCTTTTCGTCCTTAGTCTCTCGGTTTTCTTTTTGGCCGAGACCGCTTTGGCTTGGACCGAGCTTGGTGGTGGCGATCATGGTGGTCAGGATTGGTCGCCCGCGAATGGTGCGGCTGTGTCGGGAGATCATTACAATATCGGTAATTTCTCGGTCGGAGCTGGCGTGACTATTCGAGTCAATCCTTTTGATGGCTCGAAATATGGCGGACTGACCATCCAGGCCAAAAGCATTTCCGTATTAGGTGTGATTGATGCGAAGGGATCAGGTTATAGCGGCGGTAATGGAGGATCTGGTGCGCCCGGAGTGTATGAAGGCTACCCGCAAACACACGGTGTTGGTGGTGTGAAAGGTGCTGGGCCATATTCTGGGGCTGGTGGTGCCGGTGGTTTGTCCGGTCCCAACAACAGTATTAGAACCAACGGATATCCCGGGTCCAGCGGTTACCTAGGCGGATATTTAGCTAACGGATTGAACGGAGATTCCACGACAGATGAAAATATCGTGATGGGATCTGGTGGTGGCGGTGGTGGCGGAGGGGGAGCTGGTGGATCTGATTGTGATTGCAAGGGTTGTATTACCGGATCCAGCGGAGGTGGTGGAGGAGCGGGAAATCCAGGTGGAGGTTATGTAAAATTGATTGCGGCTAAAACTTTAAATATAAGTGGTTCAATACTGGCGACCGGGAAAATAAGTTCTAGTGGTAATGGAGGGGTTGGTAGTGGTGGTGGATGCGGTGGTATTGTCGGTACCGGTGGATCTGGCGGGTTGTCTTCCGCCGCCGGGACCAGTGTTTATGGATCAGGAGGTAGCAGTGGGGTGTGGTGTAATAGGGGAAATGTTGGTGGGGGGACTTGCAACGACGCTTATGGTTCTACTTCATATGGAGCGGCCGGTGGTTCTGGGGCAGCTGGAGCTGGTGGAGGAGTTCTCTTGAAGGCAGGCGGAGCCATCAGCGTTTCTGGCACGATTGACAATCGTGGTGGCGGCAATGTGACTACGAATGCTGGCACACTCAAGATTTTTTATTGCAAGGATCCCAATTATTCTGGCGTAAAAAACTATCTTGGTCGTTATTTTGCCCAGAAAAGAAATGATTGTTATCAGGATATCGGTTTGAGACTTTTTGATGGCCAAAAAATTGTTAAAATCGCGGCTGATCCTTTTGAGGCAGTTTCGCCTGTGCGGATTTTTCGCGACGGGGTTGTTTATGGTTTAGCCTTAGTCGATGTCGATGATCCTGATGCGACTAAAATCAAAGTTCAGACTTCAGCCGGGGTGAAAGCGTTGCGTGCTTATTACTAGAATATATTTTGTTTTTGTCAACTACATTTCTGTCAGGATTTTACAAAAGGCAATTCATCCAATAGAATCACACGGCTGTTTTTCAGGTTGAGAGTGTGTCATGAGTGAAAAAGTGCTACTTTTTCTCACTTTTATTTCATGGCCACCCCCAAAAAAGCTTCCAAGAAGGAAGCCAAGAAATCTGCTCCCAGGAAAAAATTGGTTCTGGAGTCGACCGTCAAAACCAAGCCTTACAAGATTCCTGCGGTTTTGCCGAATGCGGCGACGGCGCGACCGAAGAATCCGCGTAGATTTCTCGATCAAAAAAAAGTTAGCGTGCCTTTGCCGAATCTGATCGAGACTCAGCTGAAGAGCTACAATTGGTTTCTCGAGGAAGGACTCAATGAGCTCTTTGACGAGATTTCGCCGATTCAGGATTCGAGCGGCAAAAAACTGGAGCTGCATATTCTCAAGCATTCCATCGAGGCGCCGAAATTAACTCCGCTTGAAGCCAAAGAAAAAAGCGGAACTTACGAGGGCACGCTCAAGATTCAAGTGCGACTCGTCAATAAAGTAACCGGCGAAATAAAAGAGCAAGAAGTCTTTTTCGGCGGCATTCCGCTCATGACGGAAAAAGCGACTTTCATCGTAAACGGAATTGAGCGTGTCGTGGTTTCGCAGCTCGTTCGCAGCCCCGGTGTTTTTTTCTCGCCGAATCCCGCTGTCCCTTATTTCCACGCCGCCAAGATTATCCCAAAGCGTGGCGCGTGGTTGGAGCTGGAAACCGACAAGCGTGGCATTATTTCCGTCAAGATTGATCGCAAACGCAAGATCCCAGTCACGGCGCTGATTCGTGCTTTTACCGGTTGGGACGATGCCAAGATTCTCAAAGAGTTCGCCGATGTCGATTCAGCTGAAGGCAGATTACCTTTCATCGCAACGACGCTCGAAAAAGATCCAGCTGAGTCGGTCGATGAGGCGGCTCAGCTCATTTACCAAAAAATCCGGCCTGGTGATCTCGCGACTCCCGGCAACGCCAAGGCTTTGATTGACCAATTATTTTTCGATTACCGTCGCTACGATATGGGTCCGGTCGGGCGCTACAAATTGAACAAGCGATTCGGGCTCAAAACGGCAGCCGACAAGATACATCGTGTCTTTCAAGTCGATGATTTGATTCTGATTATCAAACATTTGATTCGTCTCAATAACGGCATCGGCACTTCGGACGACATCGACCATCTTTCCAATCGGCGCATTCGTGCAGTCGGTGAATTGGTTCAAAATAAATTCCGCGTCGGGCTTTTGCGTGTTGACCGCATCGTGCGCGACAGGATGACTGTGATGGACCTCGAGACTGCTGCGCCGCAACAATTAATCAACGCCCGGCCGATTACTGCCGCGCTGCGCGAGTTCTTTGCCAGTTCGCAGCTTTCGCAATTCATGGATCAGACGAATCCGCTCGCCGAGTTAGCTCACAAAAGAAGGCTTTCTGCGATGGGTCCGGGAGGACTTTCCCGTGAGCGCGCCGGCTTCGATGTCCGCGATGTTCACACTTCCCATTACGGCAGGATTTGTCCGATCGCCACGCCGGAAGGTCCGAATATCGGTCTCGTCGTCCACCTCGCGGCTTACGCTCGGATTAATGAATTCGGTTTCATTGAGACTCCTTATTACAAAGTCGCTCAAGATGCGCCGCTCAAAGTTGAAGATTTAACCAGACGGCGGGCGAAGAGTGACATCAAAGAAGGCAACCGCATTCTCACCAAAGAGGGTGAAATTATTTCAAAAGACGGCGCAAAAAAATTAATCGCCGATTCCAAAAAAGAGGGTTTGAATTTTGCGCCGGTGCGGGCCTTCATCACCACGAATTATGAATATTACGATGCCGATGAGGAAGAAAGTTTGAAAGTGGCGCAGGCGAATTCCGAGCTGGATGCTGCTGGCAATTTCATCCAAACCCGCATCTCCGCGCGCGGCGGCGGCAACCCTTTGCTGGCGCATGTC
>JAZDPN010000031.1:0-11038 GCA_043797545.1 Patescibacteria group bacterium
CGAGTATCTCTCCAAGGCAAAAGGTTCGCCTGAAGCCAAAGCCTTTTTCGAAAAGATTTTTCACGACCAGGCTACCTTCGACGCTTTCCGCGATTTCGTGCTCAAAGGCCAAGTTCCGGGAACTGGTGGCAACAAGATCAGCTTGCCTTTGAATGAAATTCAACTTTTGCTTCCGGGTTGGAGATTCTTCATTCCGAAGAAATCCCCGCCGCCTCCAAAGAAACCAGAGGAACCACCGAAACCCCCGAAGCCACCTGAGCCGCCTACGACCCCTCCAACCGAGCCTCCACCACCCCCGCCTCCACCACCTCCACCTCCAGAGTGTCCGACTCCCCCTCCTCCGACCGCAGGAGGTGGTGATGCAGGCGGGACAGTCCCGGTTGGAACGGGCGAATTTTAAATCGTGTAAAATCAGGGCATGCGCAGATACTTTATCCTGCTCGCAGTTGCTCTCCTGCTGATCCTGGTCGGGGTTTACATCTTTTACTCCGGCCGGGACAGTTTATTTCGAGACGATAATTTTTATGAATCAGGAGACGCACCAGACGCAATCCAGGGCGGTTTGTTTTAGTTGACAAAATCGGCAGTAAGATGCAATCTATCGCTATGCTGAATCTTTTCAATCGGTTTGCCCGACCCCTGCTTGTCGCGAGCTTAATCTTACTAGGTTGGGGTTTTGTTAGTTCCGTTCAGGCCGGGACTTACATGGCTGGCGACCCTTTCCACCATATTTACTGGATACAGAACAATGCTAACTGCGATATGCGAATACTCAGCGTTCGTAAGTCCTGGGAGTCGCTCAATGGTTCGCTGACTAGGGTCCAGGATCCCAAGACTGGTCTTGATTTTTATACTCAGAGTGGCTCGACACCACTTTTTGTTCTGCCGACACCTTATCTGCTCAAGGCACATCAGAGACTTGATCCGGGCGGCTATCTCAATTTCTGGACTAGCCCATCCGGGCCGGCCGATACGATTCGCTCTACGATTGAGATCAATTACGAATTTGTTCTGACCGAGCCTTGTCAAAAAACAGGCGTAGCAGTCGCGCATGTCGAGACATACATAGTCATGCCGCCGGTTTGTGGCAACAATATTCTCGATCCGGGCGAGCAGTGTGACGGTACGGCGGATACGGCCTGTCCCGGATCTTGCCGTGCGGATTGTACTTGCGGCGGCACATCTTCTAGTTCCAGCTCCGGCAGCTCCAGCTCCGGCAGCTCCTCGGGCGGTTCCAGTTCCGGCGGGTCAAGCTCTTCTAGCTCAGGCGGCGGCTCATCTTCCGGCGGATCTTCCTCTGGCGGGGGCGGTAGCTCTTCCTCGGGCGGCAGTTGCAGTTTCGACCTCGAATGTAGCTCGCTGCCGATTGATTGTAAGCTGACGACTCTCAAGGTCGAGAACGGCGAGGTTGCCGTCCCGCTCAATGTGAGCGGTTCAAGTTGTTTCGATAAATCCAAAGTTTGCGTCCAAGTCGGCAGCACGCCGATCGTCGCGAATCACAGTCAGGATGTGCGCGCTGCGACTTTCTCAGATTGTTTGCCGCAGAGCAGTTTCGACATCGTCGGCAACAAACTTTATATCCCGGCTCAAAACAAATCGTCTTACAAAATTCGTGTCGGGACGAGTCCGGGTGCGGGGCAGACTTGCTATTTCGATACCAGGGTTCAGCCGATTAGCGGCACAGGGACGAATTGCTCGCGTGCTTTTGCGAGTGTAGCCGACGGTAAAAACATTTGCGATACGGTTTACCCCGAGGCGCGCACTCTGATGAATCCGCGCATTGCCCAGATACTTCAGCCTTTCCATGAGCCGGGAAAATGTTCCCCGGTCCAGTGCGCCAACGGCAAAACAGTCGAGCTTTGTGGTTGTGATGCGACCGGTAAAGGAGTTGTCCTCGACTCGCTCGATTCTCTCAACAAGGCAATTGATTACCGTGATTATTCGAATTCCTCTAACGACAAAGTCAACGGCGAGAAAAAATACTTGGCTGATTGTGCGAGCGGAAATGTGATTTTTTTCGACCCGCCGAGCGGGGGAATTGTTACATTAGATGCGCCAGGAGATGATTTCGTTTTGCCGCCTTATCCGGTCACCTTGGTCGTCCGAGGAGCGGATCTACGTATCGCCGACAATCTCGTTTATCCCAAAAATTCTAATGCGAGCTTGGGTGTGATTCTCATCAAGAACGACGTTTGCGGCGCGACTTACGGTGGCGATGCTTTCCTACATCCCAAGCCGACCAATGTAGTCGGAGCTTATTATCTCGAAGGGAGTGTGAAGTCTGTCGATGAGAATTGGAATCTGCCGACGGATCGGTCGAACGTTAGATGGTATCAGACTTTCAAAAATCAGATTCTGTGGGAAGGAACGATTCTCTCTCTCAATTCAATCGGCGGCGCAGTCGATCCGGTCTGGCCAGCCAACGATCCGAATTGTCCGGTCTCACGTCGTCCTTACAAAATCGGCGGCGGCTTCCCGGATCCGTCCTGGAACGAGGCGGTCGAATACGATTTGGCCTATCTGCGTGAATATTTCAAATGCGGCAATCTGACCTCGGCGCTTGCACCTTACGGTTCGCAAAACTGGAAGATCTCGAGCTGCGACGAGACGGCTACTCCTTACTCTGAAATCGCTTACGACGAGTTGAATGGCCGCGAGCCAGCGCTCGATACCAATGCGCCGGAAGCAGTCGTCCTGCGTTATGATTCGCGCATCCAAAACAATCCGCCGCCGGGATTCGACAGCATCGCTGATATTCTCCAAAAAGCTCTTGGTCTGTAATGTCGAATCTGCGCCGCACTCTCGCTCACTACTGCGTGCAACTCCTCGTTTTCGGGACGGCTTTGGCGATTTATAATTTCCACTCTTACTATTCAGGTTTCCTGCGCGCCGAGACGATCACTACTTTGAAAATTCTTTTTCTCAGTTATCTGGTTCTCGGTCTGCCTTACTATTTTTTACGTTTTCGTTTTTTTACTGCCGAAAAAGATTATGCCAGCGACAAGCTTGTCGTGCTACGCAACTTCATTTTTCGCGGCCAACGTTCTCCGGCAATCAAAGCTGCAGCCAAAACAGCCGCGCTTTCCTACTTGGTAAAATTTTTCTTTCTGCCTTTGATGCTGAATTTCTTTTTTATGCACATTCAGAATTTTACCGACTTCTGGCGAGCCGCCGATCTCAGTAAAAATTTCTTCCAGCTTTTTTGGCAGTCCGGCTACAATCTTATCTTCCAGGCGATTTTCGTAATCGATACGGCAGTCTTCGCTTTCGCCTACGCTTTCGAATTTCGCTTCCTGCGCAATCGTATCAAGTCGGTTGATCCTTTCGTCTCGGGTTGGGCGGTTGCCTTGATCTGCTATCCGCCTTTTTCCGGCGCGGCCGATCAATTCATCCCGCTCAACAAGGCTGCGGCCTGGCTGCAAAACGTTTGGGTTTTAGATTTCTTCAAGATTGGAATCCTAGTCGCTTTTGGTATCTACGTTTGGGCGACGCTGGCACTTGGTTTCAAAGCCAGCAACCTGACCAACCGCGGGATAGTCACGCAGGGACCCTATCGTTTCGTGCGGCATCCGGCCTACATTTCCAAGAACTTGGCTTGGTGGTTTGAGTTTCTCCCTTACCTCAATTTCGGCCTTTTGCTCGCCTTGCTTGCTTGGAACGCGATTTACATTTTGCGCGCTCTGACTGAGGAAAGGCATTTGCGGCTTGATCCGGCTTACCAAAAATACGTCAGACAAGTTCGCTGGAGATTCATTCCCGGCTTGGTTTAATTTTCCTCGAGGTCAAGCGCCTTCCAAAAATTTTCCTCGGCCTCAAAGGTCGTGACCAATTTCGCCAGTCCGATGAATTCCAAAATCTCCCTAATTTCTTCATTGGCATTGATGAAGGCCAGCCGTTTTTGCGCAGCTGCTAGTTTCCGATGCAAGCTTTCCAAGTAACTCACGGCGCGGCTGCTGACCAGATCCAGTTCGCCTAGATCGAGGACGAGGTAGAGATGATTGCCGGCCAGGATCGGTTCAATTTTTGCTCCCAGCTCGGCTAAACTTTTTTCGTCGAGATGTCCGGCCAGCGAGACGAAGGCACAGGGCTTGCCATTGACTTCGCGTGTTTCCGGTTCGAAAGTGCAGGTAGGCATTTGGAAAAAGTTAAAAGATTATTCAAACCGCTGGCCCGCCAGCGCAGCATCGATTTTCGCGACTTCTTCCCAGTCGTCAGCTAGCTCGTAAACGCGCCGGATTTTCGCCAGCGTTTCAATGGATATTTTCGCGATTGTGCGCTGGCGCGTCGCGGCGAGCAGCCCGTTCAATTTCTCCGAAAGCCGGTGGTGCAAAATTTTCTCGACATTTTTCTGAGTCTTCGCGGGCAAGTTCGGCAATTGTTTTTTGGCGTGGCCAGCCAGCTCAAGATTGGGATGCAGGATGAATTCAGCAATCATGTGATGAGCGACCGGATTTTCCAATTTACCCAAAGCGAGAGCGGCGAGCAGACGTAGCTCGTCATCATCTTCCTCGAGTAAACCCAAAAGCCGGGGTAGCTCATGGTGTGCCCGAATTTCGCCCAAAGTGTGAGTTGCGACTTTGCGCGTATCGCGATCCTGCGCTTCCAAAATTTCAGCCAAGAGACGATTCAAGCGCAGGCGGTAGCTCTGAAATTGCCACAATGCGATGATCGCATTGGCTCGAATCGTGAGATTGGGCGACTTCAAATATGGCTCGATATAGTGGGTGATTCCAGTATCTTTGAACTGACCGCAAACATAGACACAATCGCCGCGGATCGGACTTTCCAAATTTTGCAGCTCGGCAATGATGAATTGAACAGCTTCTTCCTGTCTCAGATTGGCGAAAACGCGGACGATCGCCGAGCGCAATTCGGCCGACGTATCGCCCGCAAAAAGCTCTTTCAAAGCATCCAGAACACGTCGGTGCGTGAAGCCCTTACTGTCTAGATTTTTGAAGCTTGCCAGCGCTTCGACTGCTGCGAGCCGGACTTCTTCATTCGCATCTTGAAAACGTTCCAAGATTGCCGGGACGGTTTGTAGATCGGAGAGCAAGCCAAGTGTCCCCAGAATTTTAATTTTCAGGAAAGGCGACTCATGCGGATCGTGCAACTTCTCGACCAAAATTTCGGCTGCTCCGGCATGGCCTGGCTGAGAGAGGACTTCGATTGATTGGAATTTGGCAGGATGATTGCCAAAAAGCTGGAGGTTGGCCGCTGGGATTTTCGTATAATTTCTCTGGTGTCGGAAAAGTAAAAAGCTCATTGCGGCGGCTGCCGTGACCAAGGCGCAATTCACAGCCAGAGCAAAATCAGCGCCACTCAAAAGCCTTTCTCCGACTAGTAAGATTCCGGTTCCGAGTAGGACGCCGGCTGGTCGAATCAAGCCTTCTAGGAACTCCTTCACGCTGCCACGAATTTTTTCGCGCAAGGCGTAAAAGCTGGAATGATAAGCTGCCGTAAAGATCCCGGTTGTCGATTCAAAAAGGCCTTTAGCAAAGACAGCCGAGCCAAAGCCGGGTTTCGCGATCATCAAAAGCGCACTGCCAAAACTCGCGAGAGGATGCAGGCGCAGAGTTTTTACGATCCCAAACCGACCCATGACGCGGCTGGTCAAAAGCAATTGGGTCAGAAGCGCAATCGTGAAAAATATGATGTGCAGTCGGCCCAAGCCGTGAGTCAATAAATCTTCATGTGAGCTGTGACTAGCCGTGGTCTGAACTTTCCCACTCTCATTTTCCACTTCCGTCATACTGCTATGGGTGAGATTCGCATTGACCGCTTTGGTGTATTGAAAATTCAAAAGCGTAAGAAAAGTCCATTGCAACAGAACTACAAAAACCAGTCCGGTTAGGAAAGGCATTTTACGAATTTGTTTTTGACCTTCACGAAACTGTTCGAATTTAGAAACTTTTGTTGCGTGCTCCTCGAATTCGAGAGTCGGTAATTTCTGGCGAAAACGGTTGAAAAGCCAAAGCGCTGGGAAGATCAAAACGATCGCTCCAATCCAAATCCAGCTCAGATCGGCGGCCTCGGCTCGGAAAAAATTCAAACTGCCCAAGATCAAGAGACCGCCCGCGATGCCTCCAAAATATTCGCTCGACTCAATCAAAGGGAAAGCTCGTCCGCTCTCGAGCGGCGTGAAAAGATCTTCGATAAAGAGTCCCAAAACAATATTGAGCTGGGCAAAAAAGACCGATTCAGCCAAAAGTGCCAAGCCTAGAAAAAGCCACAAATTACCAATATTGCCGAAAACGGCCCAGGCTGATCCCAGCAAGATCGCGCCACTCAGAATCGTGGCGTAAATCAGCTTGGACTTGGAGAAACGGTGTGCCAGCTCGCCGAAAAAGACTGCCCCCCCGATCACCAAAACCGCATTTGCGACGTATAAAATTGGTAAATAGGAGATTCCGATTCGGCCGACGAGTATTGCAGTCAGCATGGTCCAGCCGACCGTGAAGCCGATCATGAAAAGAAATTTCAACAGCCAGGCAAAAAGAACGCGAGGGACTTCATGGGGCGCGATATTAAAAACTTTGCCCAAAATCTGTCCCGAAATGTGGCTTATGTTTGTGTTCAAAGGGCTTTTTAACTTGCTGTTATTCTAACACCCAAATTATAAAAAGTCAAGTATTTCTAAAAAAAGGCAGAGCGTGGTTTATTTCGACCCAAAAGCCAAGAAGTGGTCGGAATGTTCGGAAATTTTCTACTGCCCAGAAAGTGTTCCTGCGTCGTTTGCTGATTCTGTCAAACTGAGTTTGCCGCAGCTTATTTAGTCGCCCGAGGGCTTCGTTGGCAGTTCTTCTTTGGAGCCATCGAATTCGAGGTAGTTAAGAGATGGCAGTCAAGCCGCTCTCGGACTTCATATCCACAGCGCTTTGTAAGATCTGTTCAAACATTGCCGCCGCAGCGGCGATCACGAGCGAGCCGAAAGTGATGAGGACACCCATGAAAATCCCGCCAGCCCGATCATCATCACCATTGCCCAACACAATTAGGATTTCTTCTGCTGCGACAAAACCGACAATAGCTATTGCGCAGTATCTTATAGTTCGTAAAGCTTTCACGGACGCTTGCGAGAATACCTTATTTTGTCCGACATATCCCAGCACTTTGAAGGCCTGAGAGAGTGCCAAAAAGAACGGAATTGAGCCTATATATACAAACGCTAGAAACGGATCTTTGAAATATATCTCAAAGAGCGTGGCATGCGCGTTTCTACCTTCGATATGGGGCTCCCAGAGTAAAAAGGCAAAAGCACCGATGCCGATGAGTACGACGACCACCTGCAGAAATATTGAGCTCCTTTTCATAGTCGAATTCCAATAGTTTTTTCGGTATGCCTCTTGGTCCGAGACATTTACTGGTCGGGGTGCCCGGACTCGAACCGGGGGCCTCCTGGTCCCAAACCAGGCGCGATAGCCAACTTCGCCACACCCCGCCTTTTCAATTATCAATTATCAATACACAATTTTCAATTTTTTGATCTGGCTGAATTTAGCTTGCTAATCACTATTTAGCAATTTCTCCCCAAAGCTCGACCTTGCGCGGTTGCGTGATTTTCACCTTTACCATTGCTCCGACCAGATTTTCCGCACCTACGAACTTAACTAAATAAAATTCTGCACTGCGACCTTCACAAACTCCTTTCGCACATTTCTCGACCAAAACATCCAAAACTTGGTTTTTCAATTTCGCGTATTTCTTTTTTGTCGTCGCGATCACGAGTTCGTTCAGCTTATCGAAGCGCGACTTTTTCACCTCGGCCGAAATTTGATTTACGAATTTCGCGGCCGGAGTCTCGGGTCGGGGAGAGTATTTCGCGATGAACGCAAAATCAAAATCCGCTTTGCGGTAAAAATTCAACAAATTCTCAAACTGCGCATCCGTCTCGCCGGGGAAACCGACGATCAAATCAGTCGTGACCGCGGCGCCGGGGATTTTCGCGCGAAATTTTCCGATCAGCTCCAAATATTTTTCCGCCGAATAATGCCGATTCATTTGCCGCAAAATCGCGTCATCGCCGTGCTGCGCGGGGAGATGAAGATGCCGTTCGATATTTTCGTTCGCCGCGATCACGTCGATTACCGACTCGTCGAAATCCTTCGGATGCGAAGAGGTAAAGCGCAATCTTCGCAAACCGGGGATTTGCGCGACTTGTTCAAGTAGTTTCGCAAACGCACCTTTTTTCTTCTGAAAAGAATTTACATTTTGCCCGAGCAAAGTAATTTCGCGCGCGCCGTTTTTCACGGCTTTTGCGCACTCCGCCAAAATATCCTCCGGGTCGCGCGAAATTTCCCGCCCACGCGCGTACGGCACGACGCAGTAGCTGCAAAAATTGTCGCAGCCGGTCATGATCGGGACAAAAACTTGGAATTTATTTCGCCGTTCCGGCTCGATCGTGAGGAATTCCGCAAATTTCCCACTTCGCGCTTCCTCCAAAAATTCGCCCAATTTTCCCGACTCCTCGATTTTCCAGACGAAATCCAAAACTTTCGCTCGGTTCAAAATCCGATCTTTTTTTGCGTAATTTTGGCTCGAAGTGCGGCGAATAAGACAACCAGTCAATCCGATCTTTCGCCCCGGTTTTGCGGACTTCCATTCCGCGAATTTCTGCAGCTCGCCGAAAATTTTATCCTCCGCTTTTTGGCGCACCGAGCAGCTGAAAAGCAAAACGAGCTCGGCTTCGTCCAAATTTTCCGTGCGCGCGAAATCTAAATTTTCCAAAATTCTCCCGACTCGTTCGGCGTCGGCATAATTCATCGCACAACCGAAAATTTTCCAAAAGTATTTTTTCATCTTGTTCCGCGGCGCGCGACAAAAGCATCTTTGAGTTCGATGATTTGATCGATATAGCGTTCTGGGCTTTTGATGTAATTCATAAAAAAGAGAACTTCGCTGCCAGCGGTTTGGACTTCTATATTGCCGACATGCAGCAGTCCGCCCGCGAAACCGGAGACTTTGCCACGCACATCCTCGACATGATCAAGGTCGGCGCTCGCGATTTCGATCGAGAGAAAAGCAGACTGGGTCGTATCGATGATTCTTTCATTGGTGATGATGAAGGCATCCAACTCTTCGTCCAGCCAGCCGTTGAAAGTAAACCACCAAATCCCCAGCAAATAGAACAAGAGTCCTTCAACCAAAATAAAATAAGTAATTGAATCGTGAGGAAATTTCGCAACGATGAAATAGGCCAGCAAGGACATAACAACCAGATTGAGCAATAATTTCAAAAATACCCGGACATAAGCCATCCAGTGCTTGCGCACGAAGAAAATTACCTGCTCGCCGGGACGCAATCCAGGAAAACTTTCCATATTGTGATTTTACCTCAAAAACCAGTTCGCAATTGGCGCTGCTCGCGGGCGGAGAGATTTTGCTCGCGGTAGAAATTAGCTGAGTGAATGTTTGCGTATTTCGAAATGTTCAGCAGAATTCCGCCGATCACAAAGCTAGTCGCGAGTGAGCTGCCGCCATAACTCATAAAAGGCAGAGTAATCCCAGTATAGGGCAGTAGCGCGATATTTACTCCAATGTGGACGAAAGCTTGTCCGGCCAGGGCCGCCGAGAGTCCGACTGCGACCAATTGTCCGAAGCGATCCGGCACGGCCGAAGCGATGCGAAAACCGCGATAAGCGATCAGAAGGTAAAACCCGACAATAATTACACTGCCGAAAAAGCCAAAGGCTTCCGATGTCGCGGCGTAAAGCGCATCAGACTGAACTTCCGGTAAATACCCGAAGCGCTGAGTCGCACCTTCCAGGCCGGCTCCAAACATGCCGCCCTTGCCGACTGCAATCAGACTTTGTTTGACCTGGAAACCAATGCCCTCCGGATCGAGCGAGGGATCGAGGAAAGCCGAAAAGCGGTTTTTGATGTAATCCAGTCCACCAAAATTAACAATCAAAATCGCGAGTGAACCGGCGACCAGTCCGCCGACGGCGATGTGTTTCACTCTGGCGCCAGCCGCGAAATAAATCGCCGTCGCGATCAAAGTCATTACCAGGACGCTCCCGAAGTCTGGCTGCAGAATTAGCAAAAAAACCACGATTCCGAGAATGACTGCGAAAGGGACAAAACCGTTTTCGACTGTGCCGATTGCTTCACTGCGACCCTCCATCCAGCGCGCGAGATAAAAAATTAGCCCGAGCTTAGCGACCTCAACCGGCTGAATCGAGCTCAAAATCGGAATCGTGAGCCAGCTTTGGCTGGTGCCCCAGCCGGTCGAGAGACCAGGCAGAAAGAGCGCGATCAAAAGACAGATACTGCCTACGAAAATTCCCAGGGCGGCTTTGCGCCAAAAAAGATAAGGAATTCCCGCGGCGATGAGACCGAGCGGCAAAGCGATCAAGAGATTCCGGACTTGTCGCCAGAAGTAAAAATCATTGCAATTGGCATCAAGCGTGCTGCAGTCTACGCCTTCGCGGACATAAGCCTGATAGCTTTCGTAGACACTGGCCGATGAAATCATGATCAAACCAAAAATCGCTAACCCGACAATTATGATTCCCAAAACATGGTCGAAAGGGTAGCGAGCTTGGAGGCGGCCAGCAATCACTAGGAAAGTGTAGCGGAAAAGCGTTCTGAAATTAAGCCTTTTAGGCTTCATTAAAACTTAATTTTTTAACGAGCCAAAAACTGCCATTTCTCTGCAAAATAAATTGTCTTGGAAAACCATTAATCCCTGAAATAATTTTACTTTGCGAAAATTTTGTCTGGGTTGCGCGCTGCTCTGTGTTTCGATGACACCGGTTTTTGCCGCCACAGTCGGGCATGTCGTGATCTCGCAGATTGCGACTGATGAAGGCGGCTCAAACGAATTTATACAAATTTTCAACCCGTCTGCCGTGCCAGTCGATTTGACCAATTGGCAACTGAAAAAAGTCACAAGTTCAGGCAGTGATTCGACCTATCTGGATTCCAAGATTGAAGGCACGATTCCGGCTTATGGTTTTTATTATTTTGCGCCTTCGGCCAGTAGTTTTGCCGCTGCCGCAGATGAAGTTTATTCTGCCGACTCAAATCGGATTACAAATAA
>JAZDPN010000041.1:0-14816 GCA_043797545.1 Patescibacteria group bacterium
CCGTGCATTATCATATTCATCTTGCTCGTTCGCGCCATTCGATCATTAGCATCCGTGCCATAAATACAGCGGTTAGCTAATTCCCAAGTGCGAGAACCGTGCAGATCAGAATCAAGCTCTTTTTGAAGCTCTTCGAAAATTTCAGTTTTTTGCTTTGCCTTTTCTTCGCTCGAAACTTTTTTACGCTCAATTTCAGCCTCTTCCTTTTTATATTTCTTATCGATCTCGTTATGGATTTGTTCACGCACCATCTCGAAAAAACGAATCAAAAAGCCTCCCGATCCAGTCGCAGGATCACAAACAACATCTCCTTCCTGTGGCTCGACCATCTGCACCATAAATTCAACAATCGAACGAGGCGTGAAAAATTGCCCGATCTCTCCCCGAAATGTTCTACCCAAAAATTTTTCAAAGGCAATGCCCTTCACATCTTCCGAAGTTGCTGAAAGATTATATTTTTCCAGCTTGGCGATAATCGCTTTAATCGTGTTTTTGCGAAGGTTTATTTTCTCGTCTTTGTGAAAAATCCTATCCTTACCAAACTCCTTTTTAGTATCTTCAAATGTTTTCTCAAGAAAGTCTTTCGTAAAATCTTCCGCCTGTTCAACCCACTCAAGCGAAAAAATGTTATTTTTCATCTTGCCTTTGAGATTTCTTTCAGCATAAACCTTCATAAAAAGCACTTTGGCTATCTCGTCAAAGGCGGCGGCAGGATCAAGTTTTTCGCGATTGCGAATAATGTTGTGGCAGGAATGTAGCAAGTCGGCAAATTCATTTTCTTTGAATACTTTTAATTTACTAAGTAGTTCTTCGATTTGTTTTTCTGTCGATTCAGCCCTCGGAATATCCTCAATCTCCTCAATATACCCGGGCATTCTGTCCTTTTTTACGCGCCAAAATCTAGTCTCGTTGCTATTGTGTGTTGCGAAAAAGGGAGCACTGGTTAATCGCGCATAATTCTCACCTTGAGAATAATCCTTTTGGGAAATTTTTATGTTATCCGCCTTGCATTCGACTACGATTAAAGGCGTTTTTGCTTTTTGCTTGTCTTCGGCTGTTTGCCAAACTACAAAGTCAGCTCGGGCTTTCCCTGTGCCTCGTCCCGTAGTGTTTAGCTCTTCGTCAATTTGCTCGAGAGAGTAGCCATATTGATTTACGAGAACGAGCAAATAATTTTGGCGAACTATCTCTTCAGGAGTTTTTACGAGCCACTTTTTGCGAATATGGCTGTAAATTTTTCCGTCCTTTTCTTCGATTTGTAGCTCCATAATGCAAAAATTATTTGTAAAAATACTACACTTTTTTTAACAATCCTTCCAAATCATAATTTTGGAAATTTTTCATCCGAAAGGGATAGAAATCTTGAACATCTTGCTCGATTTTTCGAAAAGGCTCCCAAATTTCTAAAGCTGGAAATTCAATTTCCTCAAACTTTTTCAGAAACCTTGAAAAGGTTCGATCTGAAAAGCGTTTTTCGAAAACCCTGCGCATTTGCCTCGCTCCCTCGAGATTGAGTATCTGCGAGAAACTAAAAAGGGCGAGAGCTGCCTGCGGCGTAATTTTCTTCGATTTAATTATCCTTTCGAAAATTTGGACTGGCGAAATCTCTGTTAGCAGGATCGTTTTGAGCGAATGCCAAATCTTTTCCCAAAAATTTAACAACATCTTCTTCGAGATTTTCTCGGAAAATAATTCCTCAAAAGTTTCCCCGCCCCAATCTTCGCCAATTTCTTTTAGGAGAGCCTTGAGCTTTCGAGTATCACAAACCCTAAATTCCAAACGCAAAACCTCAAGTGGTTTCATTTCTTTTCTGCGAATTTCATCGAAGATGTTGAGTTGTAGGTTGAAGTCTTTGTCTTGTTCGACCGAACGAGACTTTGGCTGTTTCAGGTCTTCGATCTTGTCATAAAGCACGAAAGAATGGGACTTGGCATAGAAATAAACCGCTGCGCCTTCATTGCGAAATTTAGTACTATTGAGATCGAGTTGGCGGGTAAAATTAGCCTTACGGATTTTATTCAGAATACTTGAGACCGTAGTAAAGTCCGTAAAAGCAATGTTTTTAGAAAAGTGGATTACGGAGACTTTGGCATTTCTAAGATTTTCTTCCGAAGTCATCACGCGCATTTGCATCAGCTTGCTGCGAAGAACTTTTAGAATTTTGGGGAAATCTTTTTCGGTTATTTCTTCAAAATTATTTCCAAAAAGCAGTTTCGGCACGGAAAATTCAATCTTGAGCGAAACAAGGAAACCATTTCGGCTAACTCGTTTGATTACGGTTAGGCGGGGCTTGTAATTACTTTCTTTTGCATCCTGCTTGGTCGGATTTTGCACACATTTGATAAAGGGTAATCCCCGAAAATCGGTGTAAGGTTCGTGAAAAAGTCCGCGACAATTTGGCGCAAAATAAGAGTAATCTACGATGCTGAACTTATTCGGCGGTAATGTAAGCACGACAGTATCTATCATTTTTGAGTGGCTAGTTTTTGTTCCCGATCGATCGCAATTAGAGTTTGAAAGAAGCCAATCAAATTGCTTTTGGTATCTTCGCTTAGCCGAGAAGTACTTCTCGAATTCGCGACTTGCGGCTTTTCTTGGCATATTTCAATCATTAAAATTATGAAAATAATCAGAGTAAAGGCAAATTTTTTTAAGTATATTCGATTACTTGGTTGCTAACTTCCAACTGTCGCGCAATTTCAGTATTTGAAAATCCCCTGTTTCTTAGACTTCTTACTATTTTAGGAGGAGCTAAAAATCTCGAAGCAGTGATGTCTGCAATACGATCTATAAATTTCAACCGAATGGACTCAGGTAATTTTTCCACAATCCTTCTGAAAACAATATCTAAGTCTTGAATTGCGTGGACAAGTTCATGAGCTATCGTGAATTTAATTCTTTCGGGGGTTTGGCTGGAATTAACAAGAATTGTGCAACATCTTTTCGTTATACTAGATTCCCATTCCCAAATCGCTGAAATACTTCTAGGAATGCAATCAACAAGAGATATTTCGGAATAAAAACCCATTTCGTCTTTTAAAAAAAGAGCCACTTCTTCATACTTGAATGGCGGCACTGGATTTTTCTTATGAAATTCTTCTACAAGAAAAAGATAATGGTTTCTGTGCTTACTGATTGCTTCTCGGTAGTCTAGTAAATAGCGAAACGGAATAGCACTCTTGTAATCATACCCACCTATGCTTTGCGCTTTAGCTTGCAAAATTTTACAAGGTATCAAGGGATTAACGAGATTGCTCGGAGTTGCTATTTCCATTTTGTTTTAGGGTTTATTTGAATGAAGAATTATTTTTTTTGGCTACCTTTAGCTCTTCAATCTGCTTGTCGGTAGCTCCTTCTGCCCGCAAAGTTCCCTCAAAGCTGGATTCTGAAGGAATCAATCCGGCAGCCTCCAATAGATCACGCAAGCTCATTTCAAATGCCTGAGCGATATAAAAAATCTGTCTGATTGTTGGTGAATTGAAATCACCATTTTCCAACTTGGAGATATACCCACTCGATAATCCAGAATGTTCTTGTAGTTCCATTTGTGAAATGTTTTTACTAGAACGAAGCTTTTTAACGGCTTCCCCGAGCTGCTTGCCGAGATTTTGGTTGGTCGTGCTTTGCATAGTGGAATGCAATTAGTGGTTGGTTCGATCAGATTTTATCTATGATTAAAATCAAAATCAAGATGATTATTTTCAATTTATCTTGATTTCTTGATAAGAATATGTTTTTGAATTAAGTCTTCAAATTACAAGTCTTCCGAAATTGTGCAACGAAAATCTCGAAATGTTCTCGGACATCTTCGTAAAGTTGGATTTCCTTCCTAAATTGAATAAGATGCGGTCTGTATTCCGTTCGAAACAGTTTCGGAATGCGCAGCCAATCCTCTCCATTTTACAAACGAGATTTTTTAAAGAATCCCTCAGATATGAAATCCGTAAACCATTCTGCCAGGGCTAATCATCACGCAGCAAAAAGTAAAGACAACATCCGACTGTATTACGAAAAAAATTTTCCCAAAACAAATAAGTCTGTTCTGTTTTTTCTGCATGGCTTGGGGGGCGATCTCGATGCCTGGCATTTTGTGAGAGATCAGCTTGCGCAGAAAGGCATTCCATCGATCAGCATGGATTTGCGCGGACACGGCTATTCCGATCACCCGCGTGCTTTCATTAGTTACGAGATTGATAATTTCGTCGAGGATATCGCGACCATCATGGCAAAAGAGAAAATCAAAAAAATTATTTTGATTGGTCATTGCTTCGGCGCCATCTTAGCCCTGCATTTTGCCATTAAATATCCAGCGAAATTAACAAAGCTAGTCGTCATTTCTGGCTCCTACACCAGCCCGCCTTGCCTCGTCGGAAAAATTTCAAAAGCACTGGCTGTCGGTGCCGCCAATCTAGGCGCGCTCGTGAGCCCCAAACCTTACCAACCACGGCATTCGGAATACCCAGTCGGAAAATTCCACAAAGATTATGATTGGATTGGATTGATGAAAACAATCGCGCATAACTCGCTGCGTAGCTATACTCTGATTTTGAAGGAAATTATTAAGCTGGATTTGGGGGCAGCCCTCAAAAAAATCAAAACTCCGACGCTCGTGATTGTCGGCGAAAAAGACAGTATTTTCCCAGCCGTAATTTCCAAAAAAATCCACAAAAAAATTGCTGGTTCGAAGTTTAAAATTATTCCAGAGGCAAACCATGTTGTGATTCTGAATAATGCCGACCGGGTTTTTGGCGCAATTAGCGACTTTCTCAAACTCAAAAAATAGTCGTGCTAAATTTTGGCTGGCAAGCTCGAGAAAATAATCCTAAGATTCTCGCAAAATTTTGGTTCTAAACCTGTTTAATTAATTTATGCCAATCCGCACCAAAGTCTTTGCGGCCGCTCTGGTCTGCATCCTTTTTGGCTGTACCCAAACGTCAAACTCTAATTCCCCTGTCGCGGAAAATTCCGGAACCAAACTCAGCTATCCGATCGAAAATTTCGCGACCGGAATCACGAAAAAACCTTTCGGGATTTACATCACGCCAAAAACTTCGCCCGTCCAGCCGGAGCGTTTCACGGGCTACCACACCGGCGTCGACATCGAGACGACCGCAGCGCAAAAAGACGCCGACGTTTGGGTTTACGCGATCGCGGATGGCAAAGTCGAATTAAAGCGGCGTGTGAATGGCTACGGCGGAGTTTTGATTTTGAGCTACGTGATCGATGGGCAAACTTATTCCGCGCTGTACGGTCATTTGAATTTGCCGGGAAACTTACAGGTCGGCGACACAGTCAAAGCCAAACAAGCTTTGACGACTTTGGGCGCGGGTTTTTCCACTGCAACCGACGGCGAACGCAAACATCTGCATTTCAGCCTCAAACCGGGACTCGATTTGGATTTGCGCGGCTATGTCGAGAATGAATCTGAACTTTCGGGTTGGATTGACCCGGTGAAATTTTTCAGTGAGCACTGAGCGTTTTTTTGGAAAACAAAATCGCCCACGTCGCGAGCACGAAAGGTGCAGTCAGCGCGACCATTTGCAGTCGCTGAAAAACAAAAATCAGCGCGACTGACAAAATAATTGCCAAATTCGCCCAGCCAAAAGCTGACCATTTCTTTTCACCGAGCGCGATCGCACAGAGCACAGCGTTGTAACCGAAAAGACCAAGATTGAGCGACTCGAGCGGCAGTGAAAATAAAAATCCGAGCAGCGCACCGACCAGCGCACCGTAAGAAGCGTAAAACGCAGCACGGCGCGAACTCAACAAAATCGCGATTAAAAAAATAATTCCGGTCACGAAATTCGCCTGAAACATGACCTGACCGAGACCGAGACTCAAACTAGAAAATAAATCGAAATGGTTTTGCGGCGTGGTCGCGAGTAAATTGAAAGTAGCTAAATTAAAAAATCTGAGCGCAAAAATTGTAAGCCAGGCGCTCAAAACGAAAGGTGCAGTCAGCGATGGAATTTTTTGCTTGAAAAAATGCATCAACCAAGTCGTGAGAGCCGCACCAAAAATAATCGCCAAAGTGCTCGCGAGATTCGGCACACAGTAAAACCAAACCGCGATCCCGAGTAGCGCGCCATTGAAACCGTACAAACCAGCGTGAATTTCTTTTTGCCGATAGCGGAAAAGCACTGCGAAAATATTACTGAGAGCTCCGCCGAGTAGCGCGCCGAGTCCGAGCAGCCAGGAATTGTAAAAAATCCCCGCCAAAAAAAGCAGGCCTGTCCAAGCATTATTTTGAAACATTACCTGGCCGATCCCGCGCAAAAATGTTTGTAGATAAATTTTCATTAGAGACATTTTGCCAAAGCTTTTGAGTTTAGCTAATCTTTTTTCAGAATAATTTTCCCAAATGACTGACTTCACTCTCCCCGACCTGCCTTTTGCTGTTGACGCGCTCGCGCCGCACATTTCGGCCGAGCAATTGACTTTGCATCACGACAAACATCATGCGGCGTATGTCGCGAAAGCGAATGAAATTCTCGCGAAAATCAAAGCAAGTGCCGAACCCGATCCGCGGCTGAATCGCGCGCTGTCTTTCAATCTCGCCGGCCACATTTTGCATTCGCTATTTTGGGAAAATTTATCGCCACAAAAAACTGCGCCGAGCGGCGAACTCGCGAAATTAATCGACGCGAATTTTGGCAGCCTAGAAAAATTGCAAAAAGAATTCACCGCGGTCGCGACGACAATCGAAGGCTCGGGCTGGGCGGCGCTTTTTTCCGAGCCGGCGAGCGCAAAACTTCTCGTCGCGCCAATCGAAAATCACAACAAAATTTATTTTCCCGAGATGAAAATCTTATTGGTTTTGGATGTTTGGGAGCACGCTTTTTATCTCGATTACAAAAATGAAAAAGCTAAATTCGTAGCCGCTTTTTGGGAAATCGTAAATTGGGACGCCGCCGCGAAACGTTTAAAAGCCTAAAAATGCAGCTTACAATCATTCTCGGCACAGCGCGCGAAGGTCGCCAAAGCGAAAAGGTCGCGAGTTATTTGCGGCGAAAACTGGAAGCGCGCCAAGATTTGCAGATCGAATTTGTCGATGTGAAAGACTTCATCCACGGTCGGACGATCCCGCCGTGGGAGAAAAATCCGGTTACCGAGCCGTGGCAAAAAATCGTGAAAAAAAGCGACGCATTTTTAATTGTCTTCCCGGAATACAATCACAGTTTTCCGGGCGAATTGAAAATGTTGCTTGATCGGGATTTCGAAAATTATGTGGGCAAACCGGTCGCGTTCGCGAGCGTCTCGTCGGGCGGATTCGGCGGAGTGCGCGCAGTCGAGTCACTCGTCCCAGTCGCGCGCTACATCGGCCTCGTCCCGCTCACCGCGGAATTGAATTTCTCGAAAGTCGCTGAACTTTTCGCGCAAAGCGAAACCGAGCTGGATGCGAAATACGCTGAAAAAATAGATAAATTGGCTGACGTTTTGGTGAATTTTGTCGCGCGCAAATAATTTTCTGCTACAATCGGTAAAATAATTTCCTAATTTTTTTGTGATGGCTCTCCTCGTCCTCGTCCGCCACGGTCAATCAGAGTGGAATCTTGCGAATCGTTTTACTGGTTGGCGCGATGTCGATCTCAGTCCGCGCGGAATCGAAGAAGCGCAATCAGCTGGGCAGAAGCTGAAAGCGGCCGGATTGAAATTCGATTTGGCATTTACGAGCAATCTCCAACGCGCCCAAAAAACCTTGGCGCTGATGCTCGCAGAACTCGGAATCGAGCTGCCGACTGAAAAAAATGAGGCTTTGAATGAACGCGATTACGGCGATCTCGTCGGCCAAAATAAAGCCGAAGCTGCGGAAAAATTTGGCGCGGAGCAAGTCCATATTTGGCGCAGAAGCTACGACGTCGCTCCACCGAACGGCGAAAGTCTCAAAGACACGGCAGCGCGAACGCTCCCCTATTTCGACGCGAAAATTTTGCCGCAGGTCGCAGCCGGCAAAAATATTTTGGTTGCAGCGCACGGCAATTCGCTGCGCTCGATCGTGATGCAGCTCGACAATTTGTCGCCCGCGGAAATCGTGAAACTCGAAATTCCGACCGGCGAACCGATCGTTTATGAGATCGACGCGAGCGGAAAAGTTTTAAGCAAGAAAATTTTGGAATAACGTTCAGCTTTGTCATTCCCGCGAAAGCGGGAATCGTGAAATAAAACAGCCCCCGCCATTCGCCGGAGGTCGATCGCGTTGTGCGCGAGTGAACGTAAAAAAATCCGGTGAACAAAGTGAATGTCGGATTTTTTAGTGAGTGAGCGCAGACAACGCGCGAACGACGGCGACAGGCGGGCAGTTTTTTGTGCTACTTTTTTGCTGCCAAAAAAGTAGCGGCGCGCGCCAGCGAAGAATTTTTACTACATAAATTTTTTATTTAGATTCCCGCCTACGCCCCAAAGAGGCCACTTAGTGGCGAGAATGACAATCACAAAAGCGGCGTCAGTTCGGTTTTGTGCTTATTTTCTAGCACTCTTTGCAAAATCTTGTTTTCCAATTCGGTCGCATTTTTCGGCAACGCGAAATTATTTTTTTCGAGCCGCAGCAAAATCTCGTCCAAGATTTGGTAATTCGCACCGAGCTCTGACTCGTCGGTTTGACCGGCGTGCAGCTCGGCCGTTGGCGCGCGCGAAATTATTTCGTCCGGAACTTCCAATTCGCGCGCGAGCGCAAAAACCTCTGTCTTGAAAAGGTTCCCGAGCACTTCGACATCCGCCGCGAAGTCGCCGAATTTTGTGCCGTAACCGAGCAAAATTTCCGATTTATTCGAAGTGCCAAGCACCAGTGCGTTCTGTGAATTCGCGAAATTGTAAATCGTGAGCATCCGAACCCGCGGCGCGAGATTGATTTCGGCTAGCTGGTTTTGCGACCACGGCGGCCGGAACTGCGAAATCATCTCTCCGATTTCGAATTCGAAAGTCGCGACGCCGAACTGCGCGGCGACTTTTTCCGCGAGAATTTTGGATTCGTCGGAGCTGATATTTTTGCGCGGGAGAATCAAACCGAAAACATTTTCCGCACCGAGCGCGCGCACCGCGATCGCCAAAGTCAGCGCGGAATCGACGCCACCCGAAAGTCCGACGACCGCTTTTTGGAATTTTCGGTCGGCGAAAAATTGGCGCAATTTCGTGATGAGAATTTCAGAATTGGACATTTCAATATTGCGTTTTGGACTTTAGATTCAGCCATTTTTGAAAAGGCTTGAGACAAGCTGCCCGACCAATTTTAATAATTTTGACCTGCTTTTTTTTCGCCGTTCCGAGAATCACATCATAAATAAATTTATCGTCAAAGCCGATTTTCGCGGCGTCCGACCGCGTCGCACCGAAATAAAGCTGGCGCATCTTCGCCCAGTGAATCGCGCCGAGACACATCGGGCAGGGCTCACAGCTCGAGTAAATCTCGCAATCGGACAGATCAAAGCGTTTTAGTTTTTTCGCGGCCGCGCGAATCGCCTGCATCTCGGCATGGCAAGTCGGGTCGGAATTTTTGAGAACCTGGTTGTGTGCCTTGGCGATCACTTTACCCTTGTAAACAATCACCGCACCAAACGGACCGCCATCTTTTTTACGCAAGCCTTTTTCTGCTTCATCGATCGCGATTTGCATGAAGTTCTTCATCGCTCACCTCTCCCCTTCTCTAAATCATCCAAAATAGATTGATTTTGTAGTGCAGATGGATCGGCGCTTTTTCCTAGTTCGTCCAATTTCTCAGCTGTCACATAAATCGCCCTGGGTTTCGCTCCGTCCGCCGGACCGACGAATCCGCGTTCTTCCAGCAAGTCGATGATGCGCGCGGCGCGCGCATAGCCCAAGCTTAATCGCCTCTGTAAAAGTGAGGCTGAAGCACGCCCCGTCTCGACCACGACCCGAGCTGCCTGCCGCAAAATCGCTTCATCGTCGCCTGCGCCATTCGCCTCCGTCGGCATCTTCACGCCTGGCAAAACAACATTAGCCGTTTTTTGTGAATCGGTAATTTCTGAGTTGTATTCTGGCTCTTCCTCAAGATCGAGCTTGATCGCATTGGTCACTTTGCGAACTTCATTCGTCGAAATAAATGAACCCTGGATACGCACGGGCTTCGACTCTCCTGGCGGAATAAAAAGCATGTCTCCCTGACCAAGCAAATCCTCTGCTCCGATCGAGTCGAGAATCGTTTTTGAATCGACTCCAGAAGTGACTGCAAAACTCAAACGAGTCGGGATATTGGCTTTAATCACGCCAGTAATGACATTCACAGACGGACGCTGCGTCGCGAGGATGAGATGAATGCCGACGGCACGAGCCATTTGCGCGAGTCGCATGATTGCACCTTCAACTTCTTTTTGCGCGACCATCATGAGATCAGCCAACTCATCAATCACTATCACTATATATGGCATTTTCTCCGGCGGGTTCTTGGCATTGTATTCTTTTATATTCCTAACTTTAGCTCTGGAAAGCTCTATATAGCGACGCGTCATTTCCCCCACCGCCCATTTCAGAGCGGAAATTGTTTTCTCGGGGTCATTAATCACAGGAGTCAGCAAATGCGGAATGCCATTGTAAGGAACGAGCTCAACTCTTTTCGGATCGACTAAGATGAGCCGCAAATCATTAGGTGAATTTTGGTAAATCAAAGAAAGCAAAAATGTATTGATCCCAACCGATTTACCTGAACCGGTCGCACCAGCGACGAGTAAATGCGGCATTTCAGCCAGATCGGCGATCCGCGCCGCGCCGGAAACATCCCGGCCTAGGACAACTCTTAGATTGGAAGGAATCTTGGCAAAAGTATCGGAGAGCAGTAATTCTTTGAGTCGAACCAAAGTGCGTTTTTCATTCGGAATCTCAATCCCGACCAAAGATTTGCCTGGAATCGGCGCCTCAATACGTAAACTCTTGGCTGCTAGAGCTAGGGCGATATCGTGTTTCAGCCCGACAATCTTGGAAAGCTTGACTCCCTCGGCTGGCTTGAGAGTGTACTGCATCACAGTCGGGCCGACATTGACATCAAACATGGTCACCTCAATTCCAAACTGAGAGAGCTTTTGGCGAATCGTTTCGGCTTTTTGCCGCAAAAGCCTTTCGTCAATCGAAGCCGACTTGGCAGCTTCGTCGAGTAAATCGAGGCTGGGCGGCGTCCATTCGGCATCGGAAATCTTGGATTTTTGCGGTTTGAATTCCTCAGCCAATTGACCGCGCCAGGCCGATTGATACGGAATTCTGGTTCAGCTGTTGAATCTTTTTTCGGTTCAACTTTTTCCGAGTGCTCAGCTTTTTTTGGCAAGCTGGCAGCCGCTTCTTTCTGAAAATCACGCACTTTCAATTCATCATTCTCGGGTAATTTAGCTTTGGGATTGGATTTCTCGAAACCCGAAAGACGCAAAATAAATTCGAAAATGTCACGGAACGAAACTCCAAAGGTCAGCAGAATTCCGATCAGAAAAAGAGCAAACAGAATAATCTTGGCGCCCATGTCGGCAAAAGCTGCGCGGAAAAAAACCGTCATCACAAACCCAATCAAACCACCATACTCGGGTGCCTCAGTCAGCATCATCTCGGGCGCGACCGAGAGGTGGACGATCCCCAGGGCAGTCGCCGTCAAGAGCATAATGCCAAAAACCCTGGTGAAATTGAATTGAATGGTTTTGGAACCAAGCATGACTCCTCCGACCGCAAAGAAGATCAGAGGAATGAAATTGATCCCGATTCCGAACAAACCACGGAAGCTAGCCGTCCACCATTCGCCGAAAGTCCCGATCTGCCCGCCTAGACTGAGATAAGTCAGAATACCCAGAGTCAAGTAAATCACAGCCCAAATATCGCGAGCGACTCGACTTTCGACTTCCAATTTGAAATCAGTTTTGCCGGCCGCCGAGAATAATTTTTTGAGCAAAGAAGGTCGGCGGCGGACTGGCGCCGCAGAAGCATAAGAGCGACGAATTGAAGAACGGCGACGAGTGCGGCGAATGACCACGATTGCGATTTTAACACGAAAATGAGCCTATGGAAGCTTGCCTTTTGGGCTTATTTTTGCTAAAATGAACAGATTCTAAAACAAACATAAATGGGGTTTTTAATTCGTTTTCTCGCACGCTTTTGGGAACTTTTCGTCATCGCCGGAGTCGCACTCTATGAGCTTTCAACTGGCTGGCTCACAGCCGACCGACTGAAAGGCTGGTGGGTTTGGTATGTCTCTGCACCAGGCTGGTGGCAGCACACCATTTCGCTTTTCGGAATCGCGATGACAGCTTGGCTGGTTTGGGATGCTTTTAAATATCTCGTCCGTCTAGGATATCAGCTGAAATGGTCGCGCAATTTGGTCTGTCTCAAGGTCACCCAGCCGAGACAGGAAACTCACAAGGATCGGGAAGAGGCGACCGAAAAAGATTTCCGCGAAAAGATCGGCGTCATGGAGCAGCTCTACCGCGCCTTGCACGAGATCAGCGAGATGAACTTGGGCAATATCATTCGCTCAGCCATTTTTCAGACTGATTTGGTCAGTTTCGAGCTAGTTTACGGAAATGAAAAAATTAATTTTTATGTGGTCACCAATAAATACTACGCCGGAGTAGTCGAGAAACAGATCACCAGTTTTTATCCCGATGCCTACGTCGAGCCGATGAAAGAATTACCCGATCCGGCTCCCAAAGGCTCAAGTGCCAAATGCTTTTACTTTTACCAGAAAATGCCGAATTGGCGGCCTTTTAAGACCTATAAAGTCATCGAGAATGATCCGCTCAACTCAATGACTAATGTTCTTTCAAAGCTGAAACCGACCGATCGCGCCAGCTTGCAAATCGTGGTTCGACCGAGAAAAGGCAGTCACCTGATCGGCGGCTGGCAAAAGAAAGCACGCAAAAATTTGAATCGTGAGCTGCTGAAGAAGAAAAGCCATATTGGGATTCCCGGTCTCGGCTGGCTCGTCTCGCTGATCAAAGTTTTGGTCTTGGGTAATGATTCGGCCATCGCCGAGCTGGGAACGAATCAGCCAGGAGCGAGCGGAGGCGATCCTTTCACTGTGCGTGACCAAGCCACCGATGAAAATTTGAAACACGTCGGCGAAAAAATCGTCCAGCCGGCTTTTGATACTTTGATCCGCATTGTCGGCTCGAGCGACTCGGAGGAAGCCGCTGAACAAATCACCAACGGTCTCGCAACTGCTTTTGGTATTTACAAAAACGAGTTTTTGAATTGGCTGCAAAATCGCAGAATGATCTTCCTCGACTTCGTGAATGATAAGTGGATGCTGTTCAATTTCCGACATCGCCTGCCTTTGCAGGGAGTTTGGCCGATCGAGGAAAAAGCTTGCTTGCTCGTCCCAGAGGAATTAGCCAGCGTTTTCCATTTTCCGACCAGTCGCTACAACTACACTCCACTCATTGAGTGGCTCAAATACAAAATTCTCCCGCCGCCGGTTAATTTGCCGAAAAAAGAGGAAGCGCCGCTTCTGATCGGACTAAATAAATACCGCGGCGAAACAAAAGAAGTCCGCATGAAACCGGAAGATCGCACCCGCCACTTCTATCTGATTGGTAAATCCGGCTCGGGTAAATCAGCACTCATCAGCTACATGGCGCGCCAGGATATCGCGAATGGCGATGGGATCGGCGTGGTCGATCCGCACGGTGATTTGATCGAGGACATTTTGAAATACATTCCCAAAGAGCGCGCCAAAGATGTCATCATCTTCAACCCGGCCGACCTAGAACGACCGATGGGCTTGAATTTGCTGGAGGCGCACACTGCCGAGGAAAAAGATTTTGCCTCACTCTCGGCGATGCAAATTTTCATTAAGCTTTTCGGTAATGAGATTTTCGGACCACGTATCCAGCACTATTTCCGGAATGGCTGTCTGACTTTGATGGATGACGAGGAAGAAGGCGCGACACTCATCGATCTACCGCGACTTTTTACTGATGACGAATTCAGCCAATACAAAATCAGCAAAATTAAAAATCCGGTCGTCCGCAGCTTCTGGGATCGGGAAATGGCGAAAACTGGCGCACGCGAGAAAGAAGAGATGATTCCGTATTTCTCGGCGAAATTCGGGCCATTCATCACAAATACGATGATGCGCAACATCATCGGCCAAAAGCATTCGGCTTTTGATTTTCGCAAGGTGATGGACGAGAAAAAAATTATCCTTGTGAATCTTTCGAAAGGCGCGGTCGGCGACATCAACGCCCAGCTGCTTGGTCTGATTATCGTGAATAAACTGCAAATGGCCGCGATGAGCCGGGTCGATGTGCCAGAAGACCAACGCCCAAATTTTTGGCTCTATGTCGATGAATTTCAAAATTTCGCGACTGACGCTTTCGCCACGATTTTGTCTGAAGCGCGGAAATACCATCTCGGTCTGATCATCGCGCATCAATACATCGGTCAGCTCACCCATCAGGCTAATCCGGAGGGTGTGAGTCACGAGGATCCGACCATCCGCGACGCCGTCTTCGGTAACGTCGGTACAATGATGAACTTCAAAATCGGCGCAGCAGATGCGGAATACATGGCCAAGGAATACGCTCCGCTTCTTTCGGAGCAAGATGTGATCAATATCGCGAACTATTCGGCGTATATCAAATTAAACATCGACAACACGACAACTCGGCCTTTTTCGATTTCGACGATCTGGGACGAGACTGGCAAAAATGAAAAGGTCGCTGGTCTGATCAAAGAATATTCGCGGCTGAAATACGGCCGGAAAAGAGAATTTGTCGACCAAGAAATCTCGGCGCGCATCGGTATCGACCTCGAAGCCAAGATGGATGAAATGAAAGACAAGGCTTTCGCAAAACTGCCCGACGAGCTGAATACAGCTCCGATCGCCGGCG
>JAZDPN010000009.1:0-12556 GCA_043797545.1 Patescibacteria group bacterium
AATTTAAATATTTGAATTCTTGCGAAAGTAGAATTTGAGTTTCCAACTCGGCGCAAGACCCAAGCGAATTACTTAAAAAATGGGCGTAATCTTTCCGAGTCGCGCGCGCATAGCCTTCCGCAATATTAGAGACAATCGAAATCGCGCATCTCCGCATTTGTGATTTCAAACCAAACTCCTCATTGCGTGGAAAACTTTCAGTAAATTTATAGACCTTTTTTGACAGCACAAAAGCTTTCTGCCAAACAATCAGTTCTTTGAAATTTTTAATCATAAATTAACTATACCCTATCACCTAACCCCTATACCCTACTTCAAAATTTTCAATCTTTCCTCAATCTTCGCAATCTTATCTTCAACAGCTTGCAGCTTGGCTCGCTCAGCATCGACGACATTCTTCGGGGCGCGTTCGGTAAAATCCCTATTGTCCAGCTTTTTCTGGACAACCACGAGATAGCTCTGGGCTTCTTTGAGATCGGCGTTCAGTCTTTTCTTCTCGACTTTCGGATCAAGCAGTTTTGCCAGCGGGAGATAAATCTCGAGTCCGGACTCGAATTTTGCAACCGCGTTTTCGATTTTCTTGCCTGATTTTTTTACAACTAGAGAATTAAGCCGCGCCAAGCGTTTGATTTCGCCGGCTTGTTTCTTGGCAAATTTTTCGAGCTTACCGGCGTAAACGATCGCCGCGATTTTGCGAGCGGGCTCGACCGCCAGTTCGGACCGCACCGAGCGAATCGCCGAAATAATCGCCAAAACGACTTTCATTTCCTCTTCCACTTTGGAATCAATTCGGTTTTTGGCCGGTCGCGGATATTTTTCGAGTGCCAACAACTTCGGCTTCTTGGAACTCGGGAAGAAATTCTCCCAGAGCTTCTCAGTCGCGAAAGGCATGAAAGGGTGCGCGAGCCGCAGAATCTGCGCAAGCACATGGCCAAGTAATTTTTTGTTGGGCGCCTCTTTAGTGATTTCGAGATACCAATCGCAGAAATCACTCCAGACGAATTCCTGGATCTTGCTGGCCGCCTCGGCCAAAGCGTATTTCTCGAAAGCATGATTAACTTCGAGAATTAAGCGGTTCAACTTGGAGAGAATCCAGCGATCCGGCAAGCCGCGTGGCGTCGGACTCGCTGGTATTTCGGGCTTCTTGCCGAGAACGCCGAAAACATAACGCGAGGCATTCCAAAGTTTATTAACGAAATTGCGCTGGCCAGTAACCTTGGTCTCGGAAAATTTCAAATCGGTGCCAGGAGTCGAACCAACCACGAGGGAAAGTCGCAAAGCGTCCGTCCCGTATTTTTCAATCATGGCGAGCGGGTCGATGCCATTGGCTAGGCTTTTAGACATTTTACGGCCTTGCTCGTCACGCACGAGTCCGTGCAGATAGACCGTCTTGAAAGGAACTTTACCCGTGAATTCCAGACCGAGCATAACCATCCGCGCGACCCAGAAAAAGAGAATGTCGTAGCCCGTCTCAAGAATCGTGTTGGGGTAAAAAGTCCTGAAGTCCTTGGTATTCTTGGGCCAGCCCAGAGTCGCGAAAGGCCAAAGTCCGGAAGAAAACCACGTATCCAAAACGTCTGGATCACGGGCCAAGCTGAGGTTGCCGCAAGTCGGACATTTCTTGGGCGGCTTTTCGGAAACGATCACTCTCTGACAGCCTTCCTTTTTGCGAATTTTCTTATCAGCAAACTCGGGTACCTTTTTGCAATACCAGACCGGTAATTGATGTCCCCACCACAGCTGCCGCGAGACACACCAATCGCGAATCTCATCCAGCCAGCGCGTAAATTCTTTCTCGAAACGAGCCGGAACAAATTCGATTTTTTTCTGCTTTACTGCTTTCAAGGCTTTTTCCGCCAGGGGCTGCATTTTGACAAACCACTGCATCGACTCAAGCGGTTCGATCGTCGCATCACAGCGCGAGCAATGCCCGACCGAGTGATTATGTTTCTCGATTTTTTCGAGATTGCCGATGTCATCCAAATATTTGATGACCGCTTTGCGCGCCTCATTTAACGGCATGCCGACAAAACGACGACCCGCGTGTTTCGTCATTTTGCCGTGCGGACCGATCACCACGATGGATGGTAATTTGTGATCGCGACCGATCTCGGCATCAAGCGGATCGTGCGCCGGAGTGATCTTGACTGCGCCCGTGCCGAATTTCGGATCGACTCGAGAATCAGCAATCACTTTGATCTCGCGATTCACAATCGGAAGAATCAAGCTTTTGCCGATGAAATCGTGATAGCGCCGATCGTCTGGATGGACTGCGACCGCGACATCACCAAGCATGGTCTCGGGCCGAGTCGTCGCGACACAGATCGAACGATCAGTTGCTGAGACAAAGTAGCGGATGAAATACAAATTGCCTTCTTCTTCGCGGTGCTCGACTTCGATATCGGAGAGGACGGTCTTGCAGCGCGGGCACCAGTTGACTAGTTTTTTATCACGGTAAATGAGCTTCTTTTTGTATAAATCGACAAAAGCGTGTGCGACCGCCTCGGAACGCGGCTCGTCCAAAGTAAAAGCCTCGCGCGACCAATCACAGCTCGCCCCCATTTTGCGAATTTGTTCACTAATCCGAGCATGGTATTTATCTTTCCATTCCCAGATTTTTTTGACGAATTCCTCCCGACCAAGCTCATCTCGAACCAGACCTTTTTCGAGCAATCTCTTCTCAACTACATTTTGTGTCGCGATCCCGGCGTGATCAGTCCCTGGCAGCCAAAGAACATCCTGGCCGTGCATGCGCTCGAAACGCGCCAAAATATCCTCAATCGTGAGCGTGATGGCATGACCGAGGTGCAGCGCGCCAGTCACATTCGCTGGCGGCATCATCATCGTGAAAACTTTTTTCTTCGCTTTGCCGGTCGCTTTACCGACTCCAGCATCAGTCCACTTTTGCGAAATTTTATTTTCAACCTCGCTCGGAATGTAAGCTTTAGCAATCTCGTCCATTTCGGAGATGATACCTAATTTTTGAAGCTTGGTGAAATTATAGCTGAACAAAAAAATTGTATCGTGGCTTTATTAAGCTGCAAAAGTCTAAGTCTGAGCCTAGTTTACAAATCATACTTTTATTGCAAAAGATATAATTAGACCGCTCGCGAGCTGCTAAAATCAGCTCATTGAAACCCAAATTCTCAATCGGTCTCGTCCTGTTCGAAACGAAGTTTTTGGAGCAAGCGCTCCCCTCGCTCTTCGCGCAGAAATTTGGATCGGTCGAATTTTTGCTGCGCGATCATTCGCCGGATTGCGCCGCGAGCAAATTGATTGAGGCAAAATTTCCCGCGCTGGCTACCCGCGCCCAAATTTTTCGCGGAGAAAATCTCTGGCATTCCGGCGGGATGAATTTCTTGATCGAAAAATCAATGGGCGAATTTTTCGTCGCAGCGTCGACCGATATGCTCTACGATCCGAATTTTTTGGTGCGCGCCGCCGCGATTTTGGATCGGCCGGAAAATGCAAAAATCGGCGCGCTCGGCGGACAAATTTTGCAGTGGGACTTCGCGGGAAATGCGCGACTCACGACGCTCGACTCGGCCGGAATCGGCGTGAACAAATTCGGGAAATTTTTCGAAATCGGCGCAAATCAAGACTCGATGCATTTCGTGAAAGCCAAAAAAGTTTTCGGCATCTCGGGCGCGCTCGCGATTTACCGGCGCAAAGCGCTCGACGAAGTCGCGGTCGCCGGGAAATTTTTTGACGAAAAACTGCATTTCAAAAATGATTGCGATCTCGCTTTTCGGTTGAATTGGCTCGGCTGGTCGGCGCAATTTTCGCCGGAAATCATGGCGTGGCACGCGCGCGGTTTAGGCGAAAAAAAAGCGCGCACTGAGCGTTCGGATTTTGAAAAAGAAAATTCGACTTTCGGACAACTCGTCGTTTGGGCAAAAAATTTCGATGCGAATTTTTCTTGGGCAACCCGACTGAGAATAAAATTGCGCTTGCTGGCTTTGCGCATTTGGGGAATTTTTCATCCGGCGGAACGTAACGGAATTCGAAAATTTGACGCAATTCAGGGAGAATTAAAAAAATCGCCGCGCAAAATCCCGGCCGCGGAAGTTGAAAAATTATTTATATAAAGCAAAAAATTAAATTTCGAGGTTAACCCTCGAGATATCTCGGGGATTAACAGACCAACCATCAACCACAAAATATCAGCTGTGAAATTATCTATCATTATTCTCGACTTCGAAAAATCGACGCGCGTCCTCGAAAATGTAGCCGCACTCTTGCGCCAAAAAACTAGTTTTGACTTCGAGATTGTCATCGCGGTAAACGCCGCAAACCCGGAGAAAAAAATTCGGTTCGCTGCTATCACCGATAGCCCTAAAATCAAATTTATTTTCAACACGGAAAATCTCGGCTATCCGCGCGGAATCAATGCGGCCGTCCAAAATTCAACCGGCCAGATTTTGGCGATTATCAATCCCGATATCGTTTGCCGCGATCACAGCTCACTGCAAAAACTGGTTGCCAAGATCGATAACGATCCGCAGATCGGCGTCCTGGCTCCGCGTCAGAGGAATGATTCAGACGGCTCGGTCGCGCTGACGATTCGCGCCTTTCCAAAATTGTCGAATCAAATTGCGCGGCGCACTTTTTTTAGAAGATTACCGATCTTGCGCGCGCGAGTCGAATTCGACGAAATGCGCCACCTCGATCTCGAGCGTGAACAAAAAGTCGATTGGATTCAGTCCAGCTTTTGGTTAGTTAGGAGGAATCTCTGGGACGAGCTGGGCGGACTCGACGAACGCTTTTTTCTTTTCATGTCCGACCCGGATTTTTGTAGAAGAGTTTGGGAAACTGGAAAAAAAGTCGTTTTCTGGCCTGCAGTCGAGGTCGCGGCTGACGGCGTGCGCTGCTCGGCTGGCGGTTTTCTGGCTTTTTTCAAAAAATGGACTTTGCGCCAGCATCTGCGCGACGCGCTGAAATACTCGCGAAAATGGCTGGGCCGACCCAGCCCGCGCTAGACCGAATAGAACTCTGGCAAAAGTTTGACCGGCCGGATTTCAGAAATCTTTTCCAAAATCGAGAGATCGGAAATTTTGATTTTGCCGAGATAAAGTTTTTTGAGATCACCGCCTGACTCGACAAATTTTTGGATTTTTTGGAAACCGGAAAAATAAATCGCCTCCTTGGTGAAGCCGCCCGGCTCGGCTGTCCGGGCCAAACCGCGCTTAATCTTGACTGCAGTTTTCCATGCACGCTCGCGATCAAATCCAGCTTTTTGGATAAAGTCAAAAACCTGACGAAAAGATTTTCTTTCCGACTGCCCGACTGCGAGACAACCCAGAATCGGCCAAAAGCGCTTTTCGTGCTCGACCGGCAAAAACAAATTTTGATTGTAAATCGCCAAACCCTCTTCCGTCTCGAGGTAATTGCCCAAGCCGCGACTAAAAATTTGGAAGGGTTGTTGCCGGCCGTTTTCGCCGCGCAAAATGTGGGTTTCGATTTCGTGCGCCAGCAAAGCTCGCAGACGTTCAGGCGAGAATTTCGCGCCGGTACGGACTAGAAGCGTACCCGACTTGCCAGCCAAAGCATCCGCCACGAGATCTTTTTTCAAAACGACTTTCCAGTGCTTGAGGCCATACTTAGCCAAAACTTTTTTAAATTCAGGTAAGGCCGCTTCGGCGGTAAGGTCAGCCGTCTCGATCGGAAAACTTTTAGGTTTTTTGGTTAAGAGTTTCTCCGCTTCAGCCAAAGTCTCAGGGCTGGGAAAGCCATAAAGCTGTCTCGATTTAGTCGTGAAATCAGAGCTGCCGCGCACTTCGAGCAGCTCGATTTTGCGCCGAATCTCGATTTTTTTGGAACGGAAAAGCACACCGAGCGGCGAGTCGGGAATCTGGATTTCAGCCAGTTGAGCCAGCAATTTTTGAGCATCAAAAGTTAGTTTGCGGTAATGAAAAACTGGCTCGTATTTGCCCGAGGTGAAAAACCTCTTCTTCTCAGCTGCGAGATTGATCGGCTTGAGGAAATACAAAAGTTTGATTTTTTTATCAATCTCGACCAGCTTTTGGTCAATCTTGCGGAAATCAAAACGCTGCAGGTCGGGAGCTTTTTCCTTGGGCAAGATCTTGATCTCGGCTGAGGTCGGATCAATCAAAAAATTGGTCAGATCACGGCGACCGAGAATGATTTTGTAATCAGCCGAGCCCAGGTCGGTCTTGGCGGCTACGGTCGTGATGCGCTCTTCCGCCAAGATAATTTTTAGGTGAACGTTTTTGGCGCTCTCCCCGACTTTCTGCAGGTTGAATCTCTCGGCCAGAGCGGCGTCAATCGCACTCGTCTCGTGAGTCGGATCAAGTTCGACTTTGACTCGTTGACTGCCCTCGCCCAGCAAAATTTCGGCTGATTCGACGAAACTGACGACTTTCTTTTTGGGAAGGTCTTTTTTCTTTTTCAGTCTGCCGAAAAGTTCTTTGCCGAGCTTGACGCCTTTCTCCGGCGAATCAACCCGCAGGCCGCGAATTCTTTCCAGTCTTTTTTTGAGCGGCGCGAGATTGGCAATCTGGACCATCAAGCCGGCCCGAGCATTGACTTCGAGCAAGACTGGGCCTTCCTTTTGATCGACGACAATATCAGCCGCGAGATAACCCAAATTCGTGTGTAGTTGAGCTGAGCTAGCGATTTTGAGAATTTCGTCGAAATGCGGAACTGTGTGACCAAAAGTCGGAATCCCTCCTGGTAGTTCATCCAATAATTTGTTGAATTGGACAGCGTGGGTCGTCCGACCTGAAGCCAGATCGATACCCAGACCGATTCCGCCGAGGTGAACATTGGCTTTGCCGCCTGACTCGGGAGTCGGGACACGCAGCATCGCCATGACCGGGATGAGATTGTGGACGATGACTCTGACGTCCGGCAAGCCCTCGACCTTCAGGCCGGGAACGAATTCGACCGAATTAACTCGCGCCTCGAAAAACGCGATGTCCGGCAGAGCCGCGATCGAGTATTCGCCATCCAGAATATCGTCGATATGCTCACGCAGCTCCGGCTCGGTGATCTTGGTGCCTCCGACTTTTTGCCAGACACCCTCAATAACTTCTTTGGCAATTACGATAATCCCCTCTCCACCGTAGCCAGCGTTCGGCTTGAGTACGAAAGAATCAGGCAGGTTTGCGAAATCGAAACGCTCCAGCTCGGCATGGCTACGAATCGTAGCCAAGATCTTGGGAACCGGAATGCCGCGCGTCGAGAGAAATCGTTTGGTCGCCAGTTTGGAATCGGCCATCTTGACCGCCTTCTTGCGATTAAACGGTTTCAAATACTGCAAATTGCGAGCATTAATGCCCAAGATACCGTGATTTTTGAAGAGCGCAAAGGCCATCAAATTTGGTTCAAGAGTCCGCCGGCTGTGACAATTTTTTGTAAAAAGGCCGGCACGGGTTCAAAAGCAAATTCGGTTTTTTGAGTCAAGTTTTTAATCTTGGCGTTGACTAAATCAATTTCGACTTGATCATTCTCGGCAAATTTTTTACTTGCCTCGGACAAGACAAAAGTTGGTAAGCCAAAATTAATCGAGTTGCGAAAAAAAATCCGAGCAAAGGAGTCGGCGATGACCGCCTGGACACCCGCCCCAGACAAAGCCCAAACCGCGTGCTCACGACTCGAACCGCAGCCGAAATTTTCGCCCGCGATCACAATCGGCTTTTCGGTTTTTTGTAATTTTGCGCCACCCAAAGCTTCCAAGACATGTTTGGCCAATTCAGCCTGATCTGAGCTAGTCAGATAGCTCGCCGGAATAATCAAATCGGTATCGATATCATTCCGCGCGAAGATTTGGGCCTGACCCTGAATGTTTTTCATAAGGGCATTTTAGCAAAAAAACTGAATAACTGATTTGCTCAGCTGAAAAAAGTTGTTTAAAATTTTGATAATTTAATCCACCCAAAATGAGCACTCCTTTCCAAGCCATGAAAGCGGTTTACGTTTATCTGGCTGCCCTCATCGGCCTGGTCGTCTTAGCAACTGGTTTTTACAACTTACTGGAATATCTGATGAGCGCGCTCTTTTTGCGGGCTGATTTTGATACGATTTATCTGATCACGCCATTTAGCAGGATTATCACTGGTCTTTTCATCATGTTGCCGCATTGGGCAATCGGTCATCATTTTCATAGCCTTGAGCACAAGAAACCCAAAAGATGATTTCCCGCCAATCTTTTCTCGAGCTCCTTCTCCTCACCCGCTGAGAGGCTCGATTTTGTAAATAAATTGAAGCCTCTCGCAACTGGGAGGCTTTTTATTTTCTCAACTGATACGGATTAAAATAAAACCAAACTTACTTCTTACTTCTTATTCCTTACTCCTTCCTAATGACTGAAATCATCAAAATCTTCGACACGACATTGCGCGATGGCGAACAGTGTCCTGGCGCAAGTCTGAATCATGATGAGAAATTAAAAATCGCCGCCCAGCTCGAAAAATTGGGCGTCGATGTGATCGAGGCCGGCTTCCCTGTCGCGAGTCCGGATGATTTTCGGGCTGTGCATGAGATCGCGAAATTGGTCGAAAAATCGACGGTTTGCGGACTTTCGCGCGCCATCACAAAAGATATTCAAGCGGCGGCGGACGCGATCGCGCCAGCGAAGAGAAAACGGATTCACACTTTTCTCGCGACGAGCGACATGCATTTGAAATACAAATTGAAAATGAGCCGAACTGAGGCTTTGGAACGAATCGCCGAAATGGTGAGGTTCGCGAAAAGTTTGGTGCGCGATGTGGAATTCAGTCCGGAAGATGCGAGCCGCAGCGATCCTAAATTTTTGTTGAAGGCGCTCGCCGTCGCGGTCAAAAATGGCGCAAAGACTTTGAATATTCCCGACACGGTCGGCTACGCTACACCGACAGAATTCGGGAAATTTATCAAAATGATTCGCCAAAATGTGCCGCGAGATGTCGTGATTTCGGTGCATTGCCACGACGATCTCGGGCTCGCTGTCGCGAATTCGCTTGCGGCGGTCGAGAACGGCGCGCGGCAAGTCGAATGCACGATGAATGGCATCGGCGAGCGCGCGGGCAATACGAGTCTCGAGGAAGTCGTGATGGCGCTCAAAACGCGCAGAGATTTTTTCCGGAATTTGCGGACGAATATTCAGCCGAAAGAAATTTTCCGGACGAGTCGGCTGGTTTCGCATTTGACTGGCTTCGTCGTCCCGCCGAATAAAGCGATCGTCGGATCAAACGCCTTCGCGCACGAAAGTGGAATTCACCAACACGGCATCATCGCGAAACGCGAAACCTACGAAATCATGAAAGCCGAGGATGTCGGCGTGGAGAAAAATAAATTGGTTTTGGGGAAACATTCCGGCCGGGCGGCGCTGATTCAGCGAATGGTCGAGCTCGGTTTTAAGCTGACGCAAAACGAAGTCGACAAAACTTTCGAGCGCTTCAAAATTTTGGCCGACAAGAAAAAGGAAATTTTCGATGAAGATTTGGAAGCCTTGGTCGTGAATGAAATCGCGGAAGCGGCGGCGGAGTGGAAAGTCGAATCGGTCGAAGTGATCGCGGGAACCGGCAAAAAACCGCACGCCAAAGTCGCACTGCGCAATTCGAAAAATAAGATTTTCAAAAATAAATCGGGCGGGACTGGTCCGGTCGATGCGGCGTATTCCGCAGTAAACGCAATCGTCGGCGAAAAAGTGAAGCTGCTCGAATTTCGGATGGACGCAGTGAGCGAAGGCATCGATGCACAGGCGACAGTCACGGTGAAAGTCGAAACAGCCAAAGGTCGAATTTATTCCGGAAAAGGTAGTCACACTGACATCGTCGTCGCTAGTGTGAAAAGCTATCTGAACGCGCTAAATAAAATCGTGGCGCGCAAGCCTGTCGCCGCGGAAGCAGGGAAACGAGTGAAGGTCGTATTATAAATTTTGGACACTTACCCTGGAGTTAGCTTTATTTAAGCCAAATAGAGCTTTTCGTGCAAGCTAATTTTTGCGCTAAAAGTCTTGACGCGTGGACCGAGCATCTATACTCTTTCGCAAACTTTTTTCGGCCATGACTGAATCTGAAGAGATCGATATGATGACCGGCAAGGCGCTCAAGCTGCTGACTAAAGTCTTGTTCTTGGCCGGAACTTTCACTTTGTTTGGTCTGCTCGCGATGAAACTTTTTAAAGTTTTTTAGACTTTACCGATCTTGCATTTTATTTAAATTATTTTAAAATGCGACTTCTTTAATATGACTGAAAAAACGAAATTATCGCTTTTGATTTGTCATTGCAATTTCCCTGAAAGTCTGCAGGAGATTACTAGAGAACTTTTGCAGGCAGCCTTACCTGATTACGACCTGAAGCTAAAAGTCATTTGTCCGACAGATCACAGGGATAAGTGTGTCCCAGGAGACCCATCTTGGCCTCGCATACAAACAGTAAATTGGCTTGCCGAACTCTTACCGCAAACTGATATCTTTCTGGCTTCCGATTGGGTCCTCATGGCGGCGAGGAATTTGGATACCCAAAGACCGAAACGCGATACCCTCGGAAGAAACTGGGCCAGTATAATTGCATTATTTTCGGAAAAAATAAATACTGCGCTGCAACAATTGCAAATTAATTTTGACCGAGAATTATTGGAGGCAAACTTAAAAATTGTTTTAAGAGATTTAAGTCTTATGACTCGCATACAAATAGATCAAACGTTCCCTCAAAAAGGAACTCAATGGGCCATGCTTATAGATGAGCTACACTCGGCAGAAAAATATGCTGGTCTTGTTTAGATTTTTCCGCCGACCGAATCCATCCCAACAATCGCCAAAAAGTTTTCAATTTCCAATTCCCACATCGCCTCGGGCATACCGAATTCAGCGAGAAAATTCACGCTGTGCACTTTTTTGATTGAGTCGGCATAGAAAGCCGCCGCGCCGCCGATCGCGTGCAAATACACCGCGCCGGATTTTTGCAGCGCCGCACGCGTCGCCTCCCCCATCCCGCCTTTGCCGATCAAAACTCGCGCGCCGGTTTTTGCCAAAAATTGGGGCGTGAAAAGATCAAGTCGCGCGGAAGTCGTCGGTCCCGCCGCCACGATTTTCCAAATTTCCTTTTCGGGAAATTTGTCCCGAGCTTGTCGAGGGGCAACTTTATTTTGAATTGCGATCGGTCCGGCGTGAAAAATCCCGAGTCCGCGCAAATCTTGCGGCAATTTCTTTTTCAAGGCGAGCTGGTGAACTTGATCCCGCGCCGTGAAAATTCGGCCGGAAACTGCAACCAAATCTCCCGCCCGCAGCTGCCGAATTTCTTTTTCCGAGATCGGGAGCTGGATTTTTTTGATTTCTCCGAGATCGAGCTCCATAGATAGAAATTTTTTCAGCGAATCTTTTTGGAGAATTTTGCCCGCGGAATCGAGCACGATTTTCGCACGGCGCGTCGCCCAGCATGAGTACGCGAGCGTCACGAAAAAACTCGCGGGATGTCGCGGGAGCGCGGCAACGCGGCAGTCGAGCAATGTCGTCCGTCCACCGAGTCCGCCCGCGCCGATTTTGCTTGAATTAATTTTGCGAAGAATCGTCGCTTCCACTTTCGCTAAAACCGGATCGGAATTTTGCTTGCCGATTTTTTGCAATAAATTTTTCTTCGCCAATTTGAAAGCCTCGGCTCGGTCGCCGCCGACGACAATCGACGCGACACCCGGCGGACAGCCTTTCGCGATGGAATTTTGGATAATTTCACACGCAGCTTTTTCGATGCCGGCGAGATCGCGCCCGGCGAGTCCGAAGCGTGTTTCCGCCGGAAGGGAAATTTGCGCGGAAACATTTTCACTCCCGCCGCCTTTCAAAAGCAGTTGGATTTCGATCGCTCCCCTCTTTGGCAAAGAGGGGTTGGGGGAGATTTGATTTTCGAATTCGATTTTCGGAATGTTGCCGAGATTTTTGCCGGAAAGCGGATCGACGGAATTCGGACGGAGCAGCCCAATTTTCGTCGCCTTTTCCGTCGCGGTGAGAATCGCTTTTTCGATTTTCGGCCAATTTTTCGGAGAACTTTTCACGAAAAAAGTGAGTGCGCCGGTGTCCTGACACAGTGGCCGCTCGAGATTTTGCGCGAGAAAAATATTGCGCAAAATCACTGCGAGCGCGATTTGGCCGCGCGAATTCGTCTCACGCTTTTTCGCGGCAAGCAAAGCTTCGGCAACATCCGCCGGTAAATTCGTCGCGGCTGTACGAATCAGCTCGAAAATATTTTGGACCAACACGCCAAATATTTTAGCCCAGATACCCTTCTTCGCTACGCTACTCAGGGTGTAAACACAAAAATAGCCCGCTGAAGCGAACTATTTTTGTTTTTGGCTCGATTACTGATTTCGTCGGATAATCCGAGGATTAAGAGACGAGTGATTGAGAGATTTTTGATTCGCCGAGGCGAGTCAAGAAGAGCAGACAATCTCAGTAAAGGAACGCGTGTATTCTATCAGAATTTGCCAAAAATTGCAAATCTGTTTGCGCGGAAATTTTGTGGTATCATTCCGCAGTTGCGAGCCGGAGTGGCGGAATTGGTAGACGCGCACGACTCAAAATCGTGTGGGGCAACTCGTGAGGGTTCGATTCCCTCCTCC
>JAZDPN010000038.1:0-3675 GCA_043797545.1 Patescibacteria group bacterium
ACGACTGCGGAAATTTTGACTGGCACAAAAAGGCTATCTCAAATTATACCTCCGACTAATGAATTGATTTCCGGTATGGCGGAAGAAATCGCCAAAATGGCCGAACTGACACCCGAGAAAAAAATTCGAGAAAGTAATCTCACAGGATTGAGTTCTTTTGAAGAAAAAATCATTCAACTTGGCGGTGGCCAACCAAGTTCGGAAAATTTATCAGCCTTAAGCGCGATCAAAGCCTTGGTTGTGAAGATCAAAGCTGGCGAAAAGATTGATCTTAAAGAAATGGAAAATTTGCGAGTCGTACTAAAACCTTTGAAAATCGATCTCAAAACGGAAGATGGCCGCATCATAGCTTCTTATCATGACGAAAATGGCTTCGTACGTTTTCGCTCAATTTGTATTGACCCAGCCTCATCAGAGAAAGAACAATTCGAAGCAGCAAAAAGATTCTCCGTTGAGAAAGATGATGTTTATCAGGCAGGCGGAAAAATTATCGAGGTTCCAGTCGATCAGCTGCGACTTGCCTTGGGCGCTCTGCGCGAAGATGTCACGACGGTCAAGCAAGGCCGGGAAGTGATTGAGCGAAAGCTAAAAGAGGGCTGGTATATTACGGCTGTGGGCGGAATACTCTCACTAATTGGCAAGGCCGGGGAAAAATATATCCTCGGAGGCTGGGATATGATTTGGTATTCAAATTTACTACCAGGCGGCAAAGAATTTTCTTGTGTCGAGATGGCATATGAATATGCCGAAGGGATTCTGCCAATCATGATTGTTGGAACCGCAAGCGCAATAGCTCGTGGCGATTGGAGAGCTTTTTACCCAAATCGAATTTTGTTTCGGACAGCTTTTTACCCCATCGTCGGAGCAAAGAAAATTGCCAGTCATATTCTGCGACCAATCTCTGATGGAAATCCAAAAGCGATCTTTACAAATCCAAAAATCGAATTTACTTCTGCATTCGGTGAATTCATTCACGCCAATAAAGCCCGTTTTAGTTGGATTCTCAGATTTTACAACCCTGGGTTGTCGAGAAGTATTAGTGCAATCCATCGAGAAATTCGCGACCTCGAACATGCCAAAAAATTATTGGCTCAAGCGAATGGCTCGTTCGGCAGAAAAAGAGAATCTCTTTTAAATCAAGTTTGGGAACTTGAAAAATTAAGAGTCCGAGATATAGTCCTAGGCGGCAAAATTACGCTAGCTGAATTCGGTAAAAATCATCAAAACATTGAAGATGGTATCCAAAAACTTGAAGAAATCATTAAGGAAAAAAAGGCAGAAATTGCACGAATTCGCGGAAAATCACCGGGGGTTACTCCCCGCGCCGAAACCAATCCAAATCCTCCCGAAAATTCGAACGTGATCAATCTCGCAGAAAGACGTCGGCAAAAAGAAACTACTCACGCAGCAGAAGCAGCCGCTGAAAATGCACGTGCGCTCGACGGCGAAATTTTGACGAAGGTAAAGGAGTCCAATGCGAAAATACGCGAGCTTCTCAAAAAAGCGATTGCTGAAGGTAGAAGTGTGCGCGACCCAGAACTACGAGTACAAATCCGCAACATCGCAAAAGAAAAGCTTGCGACGATCACGCCCCTTTATGCTAGACGCGCAGAATTAGTTAAAGATTTACCAGAAGAAATTCTAAGAAAATTCAAACTTCACACGCCTGAAGTTCATATTGGCGTCCCTGGTCATCCACGTCTCAAAAAATTTGGCAAAGGCTTATTTGGGATAGCTGCAACCATGGCGGCAATGTATGGCATGGGTGAACTTGTCGCTTGGGCATCAGAAGAGGGTGAGCAACTTGTAGTTGACGATTTAACGAAAGGCGACAAAAGGGAAACCGTCGGAGAAAACAAAGAGTCAATGCGCGCAGTCATTAATTATTTCGGGACAGTAAATCAAGAATATGATGAGCTTTTTGCCGAATTTTCCCCAGAAAATTTGAAAAAATGGGATGAGGTAACCGTTCGTCAAAAAATCGAAGTAGCAGCAGCCCGGCATAAGAAAAATCTCGACGAGATTTTGGAATTCGTCAAAATCAACCAAGCTGCAATCCGCGAATTCTACAAAAATTTTCAGGATAAAATGAAACAAAAAATAATCGGTCGAATTTTCACGCTCAAATTTGAAAACGAAAAAGTTGTGCTAGATTACGCGACTGAAAATGATTTTCGCTCGCAGCTCTACGAAAAAATTGATTATGCGAAAAAAAATCTCGACGATTTACTCGCTGGTCATGCGCCATCCAGCTGGACAGAAATTGGCAATGCAGCCATGTACATGATTCCAGTTTATGGAACTTACCGAGACGCTACCGATGCTTGGAAACATTTCGAGCGTGGTAATTTGAAAGATGGAATGATTAGCGGAGCTTGGGCAGTTGTTGGTGGAGTGAGTGACGTGCTTTTGATTTTCGGAGTCGGAGCTGGTTTGCGAGCAGCTACAACAGCAGCACGTGTAGCCAAGATCGCACGTGTTGGTGAGGTGGCACGCGTAGGCGGAGAGGTCACGCAAGTAGGTAAACTCGCGCGGGTCGGAGAAATAGCACGCACTCTCGGTTCGGCAAAAGTTCAACTAGGAATGAGCGGGGCAGATTTGATACGACCGCTTTTTGTTCCGAAACTCTCGGGAAAACTCTCGATCGCTGCGCATTAAATCAGCAACTCCGCAATCTGCACCGCATTCAGTGCCGCGCCTTTCAAAAGTTGGTCTCCGCAGACGAAGAAGTCGAGACCATTTTCGAAAACGAGCGATTTGCGAATACGACCAACCTCGACATCGTACTGTTTCGTCGCGTTGAGCGGCATCGGGTATTTCGAATTCGCTGGATCGTCGACGACTTTGACTCCGGGAGACTGCGCGAGAATTGCACGCGCCTCCTCCGGCGTAACCGGTTTCTCTGTTTCAATCGTGCAGCTCTCGGAATGTGCGCGGAAAGTCGGAATGCGCACGGCGGTGCAGGAAATTTTGAGATCGGGATTGCCGAAAGTTTTGCGCATTTCCCAGGTCACTTTCATTTCTTCTTTGGTATAACCGTTGTCTTGGAATTTATCGATTTGTGGAATGAGATTGAAAGGAATCGGGTGGACGAATTCTCTATTTTCAACTTTTTTACCGTCAAGATAATTGCGAGTCTGATTCGCGAGCTCCTCCATCGCGGGTGCGCCCGCGCCGGAAGTCGCTTGGTAAGTCGAAACAATTGCGCGTTTCAGACCGAAATTTTTGTAAAGTGGGTAAAGTGCGACGGCAAGAATCGCGGTCGTGCAGTTCGGATTCGCGATGAGCTTTCCCTTTTTCGCGTCCTGCGGATTGATCTCCGGAATCACGAGCGGAATATTTTCTTCATAACGAAATGCGGAAGAATTGTCGATCACGATCGCGCCGTCATCCGTCGCGATTTGCGGCGCGAACTCCTTCGCGAAGTCACCGGACACCGCGAGAAACACGAAGTCCATTTTTTTGGCAGCTTCGACGGAAAATAATTCGACTTCGATTTCGCCGAACGGAGTGGTTAATTTTTTACCGGAAGATCGCTCGCTCGCAAAAAGATGCAGCTCGCCGACCGGAAATTTGCGATCGTGGAGAACATTGACCATTTCCATCCCGACCGCGCCAGTCGCGCCGATCACGCCAACTTTTTTAGACATTGTAAGGGTGGTTAATAATTACGAA
>JAZDPN010000046.1:0-5157 GCA_043797545.1 Patescibacteria group bacterium
CAAAAATTGCAAATCTGTTTGCGCGGAAATTTTGTGGTATCATTCCGCAGTTGCGAGCCGGAGTGGCGGAATTGGTAGACGCGCACGACTCAAAATCGTGTGGGGCAACTCGTGAGGGTTCGATTCCCTCCTCCGGCACCAACTACTCGAAACTTTTTTCGACCACAATTTTGACAATCGAACCGTCAGCCTGATCACCAACCGTTTTCATCACTGCACCGATCAGCATTCCCATTTTCGATTTGTCAGTAATACCCAATGCCGCTTTTTTCGCAGCGACAATTTTCGCGATTTCCTCCTCCCCCATCTGCGCCGGCAAATATTTTTCGAGAATTATAATCTCGGCCTGTTCTTTGGCTGCCAGCTCCGGCCGACCGCCTTTTTCGAATTGCTCGATCGAATCGCGGCGCTGTTTCACCAGCCTTTTGACGATTTTGAGAATCTCGGCATCAGTCAGCTCGACTTTGCTGGCACCAGCGACTTCGGCTTTCATGATCTCGGCTTTGAGCATTCTCAAGGTTTGCTTCTCTAACTCCTGAGAATTTTTCATCGCGTCAGTCAATTCGGCCACAATTCGGTTTTTGAGATTCATCAGCTAAAATTAAGCTCACGAATTTTAGCAGAAATGTTTTTAGATGAAGTCGAAATCTCGATCCGGGCGGGCAAGGGCGGCGCAGGCGCAATTTCTTTTCACCGCGAAAAATACATCACCAAAGGCGGCCCGGACGGCGGACACGGCGGGAATGGTGGAAATGTTTTGATTCAGGCGACTGCGAACAAAAATACTCTGCACCACTTCAAAGGTGTGAAGCTTTTTGCGGCGGAAAACGGCCAGGCTGGTGCGGGCAAACTCTGTGCTGGTAAGGCCGGCCAGGATTTGATCCTCGATGTCCCGGTCGGAACACTCGTCCTGGAAAACGGAAAATTGGTCGCTGATCTGACCAAAGATGGCCAGGTTTTTCTCGCGGCACGCGGCGGTCTCGGCGGCAAAGGTAATTCGAATTTCTGTAGCTCCACCAGACAAATCCCCCGCTTTGCGGAGCTGGGTGAACCGGGCGAAGCCAAAAACCTGAAACTTGAGCTGAAACTTCTAGCTGACATCGGAATTATTGGCTTGCCCTCAGTCGGCAAAAGCACTTTGATTTCCGTGATTTCAGCCGCCCGCCCGAAGATCGCGGCTTACCACTTCACGACTCTCCAACCCAATCTCGGCGTAGTCGAGCACCGCGGTTCGACTTTTGTGGTTTCGGATATGCCGGGCTTGATCAAGGGCGCGAGTCGCGGCAAAGGTCTGGGTCATCAATTTTTACGCCACGCTGAACGCGTCCGCTTCTTTTGGCACTTGATTGATGCGACTAGCAAAACGCCGACAACTGACTATCGGACGATTCGCGATGAGCTGCGGAAATTCAACCCGGAACTGGCCGAGAAACCAGAGATTTTAGTTTTCTCGAAAAGCGATCTGGTCGAGCCGAAAATTCTGGAAAAACTGCAGGCCAAATTCGATCGTGAAAGCTTCACGATTTGCGCTCCGACTCATGCTGGCGTCAATGAGCTGTTAAATTTTTCGCTGGAAATCCTAGCCAAAACTAAACCGGCCGAAGTCAAAACTAAATTCGAAATGCCAATTTTCCGTCCGCACCTCGAGCAAAAATCGAAAGCTTTTTTCGTGAAGAAAAAAAACAAAAAGCTTTTCCTGGCCGACGGTCCGCGCCTGAATCAGATCGTGGTCATGTCCGACCTCACGAATCCCGAAGCGCTGGCCCGGGTCCAAGATGTCCTGGGTAAATTGGGAGTTAGTCGCGAATTGAGTCGCGCTGGTGCGGAACCAGGCGCGACGATCGAGATCGCGGGCAAGAGATTTGAGTGGTGGGGTTAAAAACTTATTTTGCTAAAAATAAAATATTCACTTTGTTTTTTTGATGTTTTGACAAATCAAAAAAACTAGCTAAGCTTGCCCCTTCTTTTAACTTTATAAAAATGTCTCAATCTAAACTTGAAGCTAAACAAACACCTTTTGAATTGGCTGTGACAAATTTAAGTGCAGAATCCAGAGAACTGATTGAGCGAGCTGTTCAAGCTTACAACCATAGCATGACTATGCAGCCACCGTCCCTGAGAACTGGAAAAAACCTAGCTAGCGCGCAAGCAGCAGAAGATCGGTTAAAAAAAACTGTCATGGAAACTCTAGGCGTTGTAACATTCGAAAAAGTTATGGAATTACTTGGATACAAGCAAAGTATAACTGGCAGTGTTCGCACATTCAGAGATAAATCTGAGAAAAAATAGTATTCCGTTTTTTGCTAAAATCAAGATATGAAACTCATTCTTGGTTTGGGCAATCCCGAAAAGGACTATGGCAAAACGCGGCACAATTTTGGTTTTCGCGCGGTTGATTTTTTGGCGGAAAGATTGGGATTTCCGGATTTCAAACTGGAGAAAAAATTCAAAGCCGAGCTCGCGGAAAAAGATATTCGCGGGGAGAAAATTTTTCTCGTGAAGCCGCAGACTTTCATGAATCTCTCCGGCGAGTCGGCGGGTGCGCTGCTGAATTTTTACAAACCGAAAATCGAAAATTTTTTAGTGATTTCGGACGACCTCGATTTGCCTTTCGGCACTTTGCGTTTCCGGACCGGCGGCTCGGCGGGCGGCCACAACGGATTGAAAAGTTTGATCGCGCATTTCGGGACGGAAAATTTCGCGCGGCTGCGGCTCGGCATCGGCAATGAATTGCTCGATGTGATGCCCGCGGAGGAATTCGTGCTCGCGAGATTTACGCCGGATGAGGAAAAACAAATTCCGGAAATTTTGAAAAAAACAGCTAAGATTACCGAGAAATTTTTGGAAAATGGATCGGCCAATTTAACTATTTAAAATGCTTGAGCAATTTATCGAGAAGCTGAAAGGCCAAGGTAATCTTTTGAAAGAAGAGGCTGCAGCCGCGATGAAAATCATCATGGCTGGCAAAGCCCACCCGGACGAGCTTGAGAAGTATTTGGTTCTATTGGCGGACAAGGGCGAGACGGCCGATGAGATTGCCGGCTCAGCCGAGGTCATGCGCGAACACGCGATCAGGATCGCGCCCGATCGCGAGCCTCTGGTCGATGTCTGCGGGACAGGCGGTGATCAGAGCGGCACTTTCAATATTTCCACCACGGTCGCTTTCGTAGTCGCCGGGACGGGAGTCGCGGTCGCCAAACATGGCAATCGTTCGGTCAGCTCCAATTCTGGTAGCGCCTGCGTCCTGGCCGCTCTGGGAGTCGAGATTAATCTGCCACCCGAAAAAGTCCAGCAATCGATCGAAGAAGTCGGTATTGGCTTTCTCTATGCGCCGAATTTTCACCCCGCGATGCGCCATGCCGCGCCAGTCCGACAGAGATTAAAAAGACGCACGATTTTCAATGTTCTCGGTCCGCTCACGAATCCTGCCGGGGCACGACATCAATTGGTCGGTGTTTTTTCGACCGATTTAGTGACCAAGATCGCTGAGGTTTTACGCAAATTGAAGCATAACCACGCCATCGTCGTGCATGGCGACGGCTTGGATGAACTGACTACGACCGGAGCAGAAAATACGGCTTTTGAATTACGCAACGGCGAAGTCGAGTATCTGAAAATCCGACCGGATGAATTAGGAATTCCGCTGGCCGATCCGCGTGAATTGCTGGGCAAAGATGCTGATTACAATGCGACCATCACGCGCGCGATTCTCGACGGCGAGGGCGGAGCGCCCAGAAATATCGTGATTTTGAATGCGGCTGCCGCGCTCAAAGCAGCCGACAAGGTTGATTCGCTCGAGCTCGGGATCCAGCTGGCCGAGAAATCGATCGACTCAGGCGCGGCAAAACAGAAGCTGCTTGATTTGATAAATTTCACGCAAAAAGCGTAAAATCCCAACCTGATAAATTCCCCCAATGAGCAAGCCCAAAGCCCAGATCATCGTAAACGCGACCTGTATCGGCTGCGGAATTTGCGCGACGATCGCGCCGGAAATTTTTGAAATGAATTTAGAAACAGGCAAAAGCCAGCCGAAACCTGACGCCGATTTAAAAAATTTGGCCAAAGCGCAGGAAGCAGTCGCGATTTGCCCGGTCAGCGCGATCACGGTCGAGGAATAACTTTTCAAAATGAGCAAAGAAATAGCAAGACTGTTGAGCAATTACCCGGCATTACTTGATATGGTTAATCTACAACGGTTAATTGAGGCTTTGCGTACAGGATTGAAAATTGTGCTTGTCATCAAACAATAAAATTGATTTGCTAAAATCCCCCGGTGAAAAATCGTGAGGAAATTTTGGCGAATTTGAACCCGGCGCAGCTTGAAGCAGTTCAAACAATCAAAGGTCCACTGCTCGTCGTCGCGGGCGCGGGCTCGGGAAAGACAAAAGCGCTCACTCACCGCATCGCGTTTTTGATCGCGAACGGCATTTCGCCGCACGAAATTTTGGCGGTGACTTTCACAAATAAAGCCGCGGGCGAAATGAAAAATCGGATTCGCGGAATGCTCGGCGCGGAATCGGCGCTGCCGACGATCGGCACTTTTCACTCGGTTTGCGTCCAAATTTTGCGGCGCGAAATTCACCAGCTCGGCCGCGAAAATAATTTTTTGATTTACGACACGACCGACCAAAAACTTTTGATGAAAAAAATTTTCCGGGAAAAAAATATCGAAGAAAAAGAATTCAATCCGGGCGCGATTTTGTCGGCAATTTCCGGCGCGAAATCGCGACTCGTCGGCGCGGAAAAATTCGTCGGCGGCTCGCGTTTCGGCGATCTCGTCGCGGAACTTTATCCGATTTACGAAAAAAAATTGGCGGAAGCGAACGCGCTCGATTTCGACGATTTGCTTTTGAAAGTCGTCGAGCTGTTCGAAAAACATCCCGAAATTTTGGAGAAATATCAGGAAAAATGGCACTTTATTTCCGTCGACGAATATCAGGACACGAATCTCGCGCAGGCGAAAATCACGAATTCGCTCGCGGAAAAGTACCGAAATTTGTGCGTGATCGGCGACCCCGACCAGTCGATTTATTCGTGGCGCGGCGCCGACATTTCGAATATTCGCGATTTTAAAAAAAATTATCCGGAGGCGAAAATCGTGAAATTGGAACAAAATTATCGCTCGACGACGACGATTCTCGAAGCCGCGAACGCGGT
>JAZDPN010000050.1:0-16139 GCA_043797545.1 Patescibacteria group bacterium
GCGAGTGCGGCATCACCGCCAACTGAGGCGGTGTCGGAAAAATTGACTACTCCTCCGGCCGCGACCAAATCGCCGGCAGTCTTGCCAGCGAGAGTCAGGACACTCCCCGCCGCGCGCAAATCGTCTCCTACTTCGGAGAGAATCATGACCGAGCTGCCCACTGCGAAAAGATCGTGGGCAACTTTCTTAGTCGCATTGACGACCGCACCAGCCAGGAAAGCATCATCCTCGGCATCATTCAGTAGCGCAACTGAATTGCCCGCAGCGTAAAAATCGTTACCAATTCCGATCGAAACTACCTGTGGCTTTTCTGCTTGCGCGGCCAGCGCGACAGTCGGCGCAAGCACTACCAAAAGCACGAATGCGAGAAGGATTTTGAGTGCGGACTTCATTGGGAAGAGGTTAATCTCGCCGAAAGTTTAGCAAATCGTGCCCGAACATGCTATTTTTCCGGCATGAAAATCGAGACCATGCAGACTAGGATTCGTGAATTGAAGCGTGAGAAAAACGCAATTATTCTCGCGCACAGCTACCAACTGCCAGAAATTTATGATGTCGCGGATTTCGTGGCAGATAGTTTCGAGCTCGCGGTCGCAGCCCAAAAGACCAAGGCTGATATGATCATATTCGCAGGTGTGCATTTCATGGCTGAGAGCGCCAAACTCTTGAATCCCGGTAAAAAAGTTTTACTGCCTGATCGCACGGCAGGCTGTTTTTTGGCCGACTGCATCACAGTCGAGCGCCTACGGGAAAAGAAAAAGGAGTTTCCCGGAGCAGCTGTCGTGGCGTATGTGAATTCAAGTGCGGCGGTGAAGGCTGAGTCGGACGCGTGCTGCACCTCCGCGAATGCAGTCGCGGTTTGCCGGAAGTTGCCGCAAAAACAGATTATTTTCGTGCCGGATGGCAATCTCGGCGAATGGGTCGCCGAACACTTGCCAGAGAAGGAAATCTTGACCTGGCCGGGTAGCTGCTACGTCCACGCTCGCATTTCCGAGGAAAAAGTTTTGGCCGCGCAAAAATCCCATCCGAACGCAAAAACTTTGATCCACCCTGAAGCACCCAGAAAAATTCGCGCTTTGGGTGATCTGGTCGCTGGAACGGGCGGAATGCTTAAATTCGTCCAGCATTCCACAGCGGAGGAATTTTTGGTGGCGACCGAAAGCGGAATGCTTGAGAAGCTGAAGCGTGCCGCGCCGGCAAAAAGATTCTTCGCCCTAGCTGGTGAATGTCTCAATATGAAAAAAATCACCTTGGCGAAAGTTTTGCATTCGCTTGAGCAGGAAGAATTTGAAATCACGGTCGATCCGAAAATCGCCGGTGCCGCGCGCAAAAGCCTGGAAAAAATGATCGAATTGGGCAAATAATAACAATCTGTTTCAAGTTCCGTGTTTCGTGTTCCACGTTTTCAATTTGACCATTTGAAAAACTTTACCTAAAATCCATCGGCTTAATTTTTTTGAATGCTCGTCATCCGCCTCGCTCGCATCGGCCATGAAAATTTACGGAAGTTTCGGCTCATCGCGCAAGAAAAAACCGCTTCTCCCAAGTCCGGCAAAGTCTTGGCTGTCTTGGGTAATTACGATCCAGCTAATATTCAAAATAAGCTTGTTTTTGACGCAGCCAAGATCGAACAATTAATCCAAAAAGGCGCTCAGCCGAGTGATACGGTAGCCCGACTTTTATTGAAAAATGGATTCAAAAAAGAACTAGTCGCGAAGTTTGTCGCGAAATACACCAAGCAAAAATCCAAGAGCGCACCGGTCGAAGAAGCGAAAAAACCTGCTCCGACCGCAGCGCAACCAGCCGAGGCTCCCAAGGCTGCGTAATCCGAAAAATTTAATTTTTCCGCAATGAACAACCCTGTTGCTGACCCGACCGTTGGGGCCGACAAAGACTTCCTCGCGATGGCAGTCAAAGCGATTGTCGATCGTCCCGATGATGTCATCGTCGAGCGCACCGTCGATGACTTGGGAGTACTTTTGAAATTGCGAGTGAATGAGATCGACATGAGCAAAATCGTAGGTAAAGAAGGTCGGACGGCCAAGGCGCTCCGGACTCTCCTCCGTCTGGTCGGCAGTAAATTCGACGAGCGAGTTAATTTGAAAATTCTCGAGCCGGACGGCAGTGAGCGGCGCATCGAGCGGACTGAGCGACCGGAACGACCACGCCTCGCTCCGACAAGACCGGCAAGCAAAACACCACGCGTCGCGGCTGCCGAACCGAAAAACGAAAACGAGGGCGAAGAAGCCGCCAATGCCTTTGAAAATATCATCTGAAGCGGCTAGAATCAGGGCAAATTTAACCCCCTCGCAATGATTGAATTGGTCCCGACCGCACTTGCAGAGACAGGCGTTACTTATACCGATCTAGCGAATCTCAACCTGGGAGATGTTGTCTATCTTTTTGCTGCACTTGCCATCCTTGGTGCGGGCGCCCTTTCGATCGTTTTTATTTTCTTTGGCGGCTTTTCCTTCATTCTCTCGGGCGGCGAGGAGGCCAAGGTCAAACAGGCGATTCATACTATTCGCTACGCCATTATTGGCTTGATCATCGCATTGCTTTCTTTGGTCTTTGTGCCTTTGATCGGGAAACTGTTTGGCGTGAATTTCAATTTCTTCGATTTCGAAACTCTCTCTAACAAGATTAACGCCCTCTTCTCACAGTTTCAGTCTGACACCCCCGCTCCAGCACAGCTACAATCGGGATCGTTTTCGACTTCTTCCTCTGGCTCGGCTAGTTCGCAGAGTTCTGCCAATCTGCCCGAGGTTCCGATTGATGAGCTCGTGAGATAATTGCGGCCGTGGCAAAACTCGTCCTTCTCGATGGCCACGCGATCATTCATCGCGCTTTCCACGCAATCAGGCCTTTGACGACTTCGCGAGACGAGCTGGTCAACGCGGTTTTCGGTTTCAGCTCAATGCTGCTGAATGTCCTGGAAATCGAGAAACCGGATTACATAGCAGTCGCTTTCGACCGCAAGGGCAAAACTTTTCGGCATCATGCGACCGAAGAGTATAAAGCGACTCGAGCCAAAACCGCACCAGAATTAATCGACCAAATCAGAAGGGTTTATGAAATCGTACGCGCCTTTTCGATTCCGATCTTTTCGGGCAATGGTTTCGAGGCAGATGACATTTTGGGTGCGATTTGCGAGCGCGTGAAAAATGAAGCTGACTTGCAAACGATTATTGTTTCAGGCGACCGTGATTTGCTGCAGCTCGTGAATGCTAAAGTCTCTGTTCACGACTTGGCAGGCGGCTACCGCCAGGCCCTAAAATTCGGTCCAGCTGAAGTTGTAAAGAAATTCGGCTTTGAGCCGAGCTTGATTCCTGATTTCAAGGGCTTGGCTGGAGACAGCTCCGACAATCTCAAAGGTGTCGATGGTATCGGGCCAAAAACAGCGACTGAGCTGATTCAAAAATTCGGGTCGCTGGAAAATATTTTGGATCATCTCGCTGAAATCCGGCCAACCGTACGTGAGAAATTGGAACGCAATCGAGAAAATGCTCTACTCTCAAAAAGACTCGCAACAATTCGCTGCGACGCTCAGATTGAGTTTGATCTCGGGAAATGTCGACTGGAGGACTTTGACCGAGAAGCTGTTTTGAAACTTTTCGGCGAGCTGGAATTCCACTCGCTGGCCAAAAGATTTGAGAAAATTTTCCCAGTAAAAATTAAAGTGGTGCAGCCTATTGAGCAGCCGAAACTTTTTTAGTTGCAGTGGAATCGCGTGAAGAGCCACAACCGGACAGCAGAAACAAAGTCAGCGCGAAGGCGACCAACTTGGATTTGGAGGAGTGCATTTGAGCTAATTAAGTTGCGCTAATTTTAGAAAAAATTTGGGGAAAATTGGCTTACCAAATCAAGAAAATCAGGCTGTGTATTATTCGCCTGAACGACTAGGTTTTTTAGAATTAAAATCAGTTTAAACTCCGGCGCCTGACATGTTGGGCTAATTCACCAGCTGCTTTTTCTTTGTTTGGGTCAATAAGCCAGTGCCAATGATTCGGAGGGGTAACTGCGAGAAGATCGTAAGCCTCGGATCCATATCTTTTGACGATCTCTGCCGCTGCATCGACATACTGATTAACCAAATCTGTATGTCGTTTCCAAACCTTATCTGCGGGCGCAAGATCGCGGCCGAGCGAGGCAAGCATTTCTTGTTTATCGACAAGATTGCTTTTTAAAATATTTTCACGTGCCAAGTAGTCCAAAAGATCATCAAATTTATCTCCGAATCCTTTTGCTTCTAGTTGCGACCTCAAAATCTCTTTCGCTTCGGCCAAGGGTGGGCCTTTATATGTCGACTCTGTAGGAAAAAGATCTCCCAATAAATCATTGGGGAAATCTGATTGTCCTTTGACAAACTCTACATTTCGCAATGTATTTTCGTGCAATCCCGCATCCTTATACGTTTTGACAGCATCTGGAAATTCGCTAACTAATTGGTCCATTTGTTGCCCTTTCTCCGCAAGCTGATCTATCTCATGTTGTAGCCAAGCTCTTCTTTTAAGTTTATATGACAAGCTTGGGTCAGATTCAGCAAAAAAATCATATCCGCCGTTTTGAAGCGTAAGTGAGCTCTTTATCTCATTCATATTTCTGCCGCCCTTTAAGTGGGCTATGATCTCATCTTTAGCTAAAGACATAGAACCAAAAGTTGAACCACGCTCGTGCATTGTAAAACCGTTAACATGGTGACGGGCCTCGTGTATGCCAGTTTTCCTAAATGTTTCGATCTCATCTCCTGCTCTACGAAATGTCAAAGTTCCATGCAAATCTTCAGGAAGCCCTTTTCTATGCCTAATAGCAAAACCGGCAACAATATCTGCCTTATCTGACCCGTAAATCAGCTTGAAATCATCTTCGTTGCGCATCACGAAATCAATCACTCCAGACCCTTGGCTTACCTCTATCGGGCCCTTAAGGGAGTTTGGCTGTAAACCGAGGGCCTCCTCTAGCGTGCGCTCTGGCTGAGCTTTAAATTTTGGAAACCATTCTTTGACCGTCGCCAAATGCTTTACCGCATTATCGAGCTCTTTATAAACACGCTCAACCTGCTCCGGCGAAAGAATTTTTTCTACCTCAGGAGTCAGGAATTTCACGCGCAACTGGTTTAATTGAGCATCGGGAAATTTCTCCAAATATTCTTGAACTCTGTGCGCGATCCTAGCAGCTTGCAAATATTGCATCTGCAGCACAGTGCGAACATCCGGACTGCCAGGAATTCTGTTTCTTTTTTCTTTAAGAAGATTACTGAGCGACAGGTCAGGATTTCCCTTAGGCGGTAACAAATCTTTAGGAACAATCACTAGATGATCAAGGTTAAAATCAACTATCCCTGGCACAGCTCGGCCCAAATTTTCGGCTAATTCTGCCCCTTGGTGTACAGCACCGACAGCACCTATGTCTGCAGCATTTGGCATACTAACGCCCTGACTAAAAACTCTTTCGGGCGCTACTGAACCTCCCGATCGGGTTTTAGCCTTTGGAGAAGAAATTTTTTGCTTGCTTTTTATAAGTGCATTAGCTTCAGCCGCGCCTTTGAGACTGGCGCGCGCACCTAAAATGCCCATCACGGTCATAGCCGCGTTCAAAGCCATCGCGCCTTTATCATTCGCTTGATAGGCTGCGTAAAAATCAACTCCGCCTTTAGCCGCAAATCCGCCAGTCACAATAGCGTCGGCGGCAAGGACGACTCTCGCAGTTTTCAACCCAGCCGAACCCAGCCGAACCCCCATCACTGCTCCGCTGCTTAGTCCGCCCGAAGCGATCATCGACAAAATACTCAAAACATTGACCCCGTCGGCGATCAAGGCCTCCCAATTTAAATCCAAAAATTCGCCCTCTTTTTTCCAGCCATCTTTGAAAGTATTCACTCCTGGGATCATCCTGACCAACATTTCTCCCAAAAAACTCGTGTCTTTTGGATTTTCGAGTTGTTTCAAATAATCGACTGAGACTTGATCCAACAATTCACCCTTCATCAATTGGGCGTAGCAGGACATCAGCTGCGGATCGAAAGAAACTCTTTGGGCATTTTGTTCCCTGACCAGTTCTCTAGTTTTCAAAAATAGCACCTGCCACTCAATCACTTTTTGCGCGGGCAGATTTTCAAGTTCTTTTTTAAGTTTGCCTTTCCCTTGGGCAGCGAAATTGAGAATTTGATCTAACGAGCCAATAATTTTGCGTTTAAGTTGCTCTTCGTTATTTTGGATTTTTTCAGTTAACGCGTTTTGGATAAATTCCAATAACGGTTTTAATTTCTCGGGAACATCCTGCAGTGAAAAATTTGGGTTTTGAGATAGCTCAAAGCATTTTTGTAAATCCTCCTTTTGAAGATTTAACTGGCCGATTAATTCAGTTAATTCCAAAATTTTTAGGTCGATGCCGAGCTGCTTTGATAAAGCTTCGGCGAGACTGGCTGGATTAGTGATTTCCTCCTCGGCGAGATGTGCCTCGGAGTTTGTTTTTGCCCGGGGCGGATTCTTAATATCAGGATTTTTTGTTTTTGGGTTTTCCTGACTTTCTACATGAGGTCTGGCCTCAAGGTCGTGAAAAATTAGTCTTTTGGGTTGCAAAACTCGCTAATTTATATCTGGTCATTTTAACATAAAATTACGTTAAGGGCAATAACTGAAAATTGTCCAAGGTTCTTTCGGCTTATTTGTCAAAAAAATAAAACTTGGGCAAAATCAATCTCTCGCTTGAACTAATCTTGTTTTCGGCAGGCTTTACTCCCTGCCGGGTCGCCGCTAAAATTTCGCGGACTGAAAATTCATTAATTCGCAACCTTATGAACCCTGAAGCTAGCAAAACTAAGTCCAAAAACCGAATCGGTGTTGTCCGTCAGGTTATTGGACCAGTCGTCGATATCGCTTTCGAACCTGGCAATTTACCGGAGATTTTTGAGCGCATCGTGATTGAGCGCGATCAGGGCGAGCTCGGCCTAGAAGTCTACAAACACCTTGGCGACGGCGTGGTCCGGACAGTCGCTTTGGATCTCACCGATGGTTTGAAGCGGGGTGAGTCGGCACGCGCTACGGGCGAGCAAATCACTGTCCCGGTCGGAGAAAAGGTTTTGGGTCGAATTTTGGATGTCCAGGGTAATCCGGTCGACGGCAAAGGCAAGATTGGAGCAAAGGAACGATGGCCGATTCACCGCAGTGCTCCGGAATTTACGGAGCAAACGACCAAAGTCGAGGTTTTTGAGACTGGGATCAAAGTTGTCGATCTACTCGCACCATTCGCGAAAGGCGGTAAAGTCGGTCTCTTCGGCGGAGCCGGAGTCGGTAAGACCGTTTTAATTCAGGAATTAATCCATAACGTCGCCAAGAATCACGGTGGCTATTCTGTCTTCTGCGGAGTCGGCGAGAGAACTCGTGAAGGTAACGATCTTTATCGTGAAATGCAGGAGTCCGGCGTCATCAATAAAACGGCCCTGATCTACGGCCAAATGAACGAGCCGCCCGGAGCACGCTTGCGGGTCGGATTGACCGGCCTGACCGTCGCGGAATACTTCCGCGATGTCGAGCACCGCGATGTTTTGCTCTTTATCGACAATATTTTCCGCTTCAGCCAGGCCGGTTCGGAAGTCTCGGCTCTGCTCGGCAGAATGCCGAGTGCGGTCGGTTATCAGCCGACTCTGGCTGGCGAGATGGGTGAATTACAGGAAAGAATTACTTCGACCAAAGATGGTTCCATCACTTCGATTCAAGCGGTTTATGTCCCCGCTGACGACCTCACCGATCCCGCTCCGGCAAATACTTTTGCCCATCTTGATGCGACTGTGGTTTTGAACCGGGCGCTGACAGAGCAGGGAATCTACCCCGCTGTCGATCCGCTTGATTCGACTTCGCGGCAGCTCGATCCTCAGGTGGTCGGCGTGCAACACTACGAAGTAGCCCGCGGCGTGCAAAAAGTTTTGCAAAGATACAAGGACTTACAGGACATTATCGCGATTCTGGGAATTGATGAGCTGAGCGAAGACGACAAATTGACTGTCTCCCGAGCGCGAAAACTGCAAAGATTTTTAAGCCAACCTTTCCACGTAGCTGAGGTCTTTACCGGCAATCCTGGCCAATACGTCAAACTCGAGGATACTGTGCGCGGTTTCAAGGAAATCTTGGATGGCAAACACGACGATCTCTCGGAGTCGGATTTTTACATGGTCGGGACGATTGAGGCCGCTCGCGAGAAGCACGCGAAAAATAAGTAGTCTTAGGTTTATTTTGTGCCCCGCACTCCGGTAAGCTTCTTGTTAAATGATTGCTTTTGGGAGGCTTTTTTGCTAAAATGGGCGGATTTCAAAAACAAAAATGGATAAAACTAAACCACAGTCTGGCCAGTGGAAAAAATTTTTAGGCGGCTTAATCGCCATCGGAATTTTTGCGAGCTTTGTCGTGGTTGGACGACAAAATGAGCAATCCCCAGCAACAAGTCCCTTGAAGGCGACCGTCGTAGAAACGACTGCTGCCCCCGCTATCATGTCGCTCGATCCGGCAAGCGGTAAATCCGGAGATCTGGTGAACATCATCGTCAGCGGTTTGAGTGATTTCTCGAAAGGTGGAGTATTTTTTGGGGAATTCAAAGCTGAAATCACCAAAGTCGAAAAAGTAGTCAGCTCCAAAAAAACCAGCTCGACCACTACGACGACTAGTAAAGACCTGCCGATCGCAGTAACCGTGAAAGTTCCCTGGATTCCCAATACAGGCAAATACCCGGTCAAAATCACAATGCCGACTGGCATGATCGCGAGTCCGCTTGATTTTGAGATAACCGAAGCCAGTCCGGTTCCGCCGCCTGAGACAACTGCCGAAGCTACGCCAGATGGTGGTGCGATTACGGAAACCACTCAGCCGACCGAGAGCTCGCCGCTCGCGACAGACGTCTTGGAGACTACGACAAATCCGGAGCCTGATACGACAACCGTCGAGGAAATTCCCACAGCTACGACGACGGAACCCGCGGTCGTAATCCCTGATAATCCGGCGCCAACCGAACCAGAAACTATTCCCGAATCTCCAGCAGCTCAGCAAGTCCTGCCACCAGCTGTGAGCGAGCTGCCTACCGTAGCTCCAGTCTTCGCTGGCGAACCGCCGCAGAATTTGGTCGCGACAGTAATCGGACGCGGCATTGAGCTGAGCTGGGATACGACAAACGACGCCGATCACTTCAATATTTATTACGGCACAAAAAGTGGGAAATACATCCATCGCGTCACAGCGCTCGGTGCGCCGACAATCCTATCCTCGAATCTGATCGATGCTAAACGCTACTTTTTCATGGTCAGCGCAGTCACGGCGAATGGTGCGGAAAGCTCCGGCAGTAATGAGGTCGCTGCGGTTTATTCGGCCAAAGCTAGTCCTCAGACTATCGCGTCCGGGTTCAAAGCCAGCGCGCCAAAACCAGTCAAACTTTCTGAAGAAGGTCCGGCTGAAACTCTGGCGATCGCGCTTTTGCTCGCCCTTGGAGCCTCGGGTTGGGTTTTTCGCCGAAAAATTTGGGCGAGAAATTAATCCGACTTTCAGGTAGAATGTTAGCCCTTTAATCTTTTTTGGAATGTCCGTTATTGTCAAAAAACTGCCTAAATCCGAGGTTGAACTCACGATCACAGTCGAGGCAAAAGTCCTAGCCGAGGCGCGAACTGAAGCAATCAAAAGATTTCAGAAGGAAGTCAAAATCGACGGCTTCCGACCAGGCGCGGCGCCGAGCGAGAAAGTTCTTGAAAAAGTTGGCGAGCGCAATGTCGCGCTCGAAGCGACTGACATCGCCATCAAGCTAGCCTACGCTGAGGCGGTCGAAGCGGAAAAATTGGCCGTCGTGAGCCATCCCAAGATTGAGATCAAATCAGCCGAGCCTTTGAAGTTCGTGGCTCGAGTCGCAGTTTTACCTGAAATCAAGGTTGGCGATTGGAAAAAAATCAAACTCAAGAAAGAGGAGCTGAAGGTCGAGCCGCAAGAAATCAAAGCCGTGATCAAAGACATTTTGAAAGGCAATGCCGAGGCTAAACCGATTACCGATCGACCGGCGAAAAAAGGTGATCGGGTCGAGATTGATTTTTCTGGTTTTACGCAAGACGGCGTACCGCTTGATGGGACTCAATCGAAGAATCACCCGCTAATCTTGGGGGAAGGTCATTTCATTCCTGGTTTCGAGGAGGGAGTCGCCGGCATGCAAATCGGTGAAGAAAAAGAGCATGTCGTTAAATTCCCGAAAACTTATCACGCGAAACACCTCGCCGATCAGGATGTGAAATTCAAACTAAAGCTGCATAAAATCGAGGAACTGCGGGAGCCCGAACTGAATGACGCTTTCGCGGAAAAGGTGAGCGGCGGCCAGAAAAAAACTTGGCAAGAAGTTGAGGCCGATATCGTGGAACATTTGCAATCGCGGAAAAATGCGACTGCCCAACAAAAACTCGAGGCTGATCTAGTCGCTGAGCTTTTGAAAATTGCTGAAATCGAACTGCCCGAAATCCTGGTCGAGGAAGAATTGGAATGGATGCTCAAAGATCTGCGCGGGCGCATCGAGAGCGGCGGGCTGACTTGGGAAAAATACCTGGAAGCTACCAAGAAAACCGAAGCGGTTTTAAGGCAAGAATTGCGAATCGAGGCTGAGAAGCGCGTCAAAGTCAGACTGATTTTGGACAAGTTGGTCGAGACTGAGAAGCCGACCATCGAGCCGGGAGAAATCGAAGCGGCAATCGAAAACGAGGCTGGGCGTTATCCTGAATCTCAGAAAAAAGAGGTCCGGACGGCCTTCGCGGTCGGCACGCCAAACTACCTGCGTTTGCAACATCAATTGAAAATAATTAAGCTTTTGTCCGACCTTATTAAAAACCTCGCCAAATGAAAATGAGCTACCTTATCACCGCCCTGGTGATCACAGTTGTCTTGCTAATTATTGCCTTCCAAAACATCCAGACGAGCGCTTCGTTCGTCATGTTTTTCAGCTTCAAGAGCATGCCCATGACTTTGCCAGTCATGTTTATCTCGGTCTTAGGAATCGCAGCTGGAGCGCTTTATACTTTGGCGATTCAGTCGGCGATCAATAAAAAACAGGAGGAACTACGCGACGAGGCAAATAACGAATTCTAGATTTGGAAGAGCAGACCGAGATACCAAGTCCAGATTTTTTCGGCGAAGAGCAGTGCGATGATTCCCCCGCCCGCCAAGAAAGGCGCGAAGGGCATCGGGGACTTGAATTTTTTGCGCCCGCGGTAAATCTCATAGACTCCGACCAGTGAGCCCGTCAGGGAAGCGATGAAGAGCGCAGCTGCAAAACCACGCCAGCCTAGCAATAAGCCGAGAATTAGCCCTAGCCGAATATCACCGCCACCCATCCATTTGCCATTCGAAGCGAGAACAATAATCGTGAAAAAACCGCCGCCGACCAGAGCGCCGAGAAGCGCAGCTGGGAGACCCGGAGCAAAGACGAGAATACTCCCCAGCAGTGCGATAGCCGCCGTAGGCCAAGCAACTTCGTCAGGAATTTCGCCGAACTGCGCGTCGAAACTCGCCAGAAAAATCAGAACCGAAACAAAAAATAAATTCCATAACAACGCGCCTGTCCCGCACGGACCGAAGGTCGCCGTCAGAAGAAAAGCGACTGCCGTAGCCAGCTCGACCCAGAAATAGTGCGAGCCGATTTTCTTTTTACAAAAGCGGCATTTGCCTTTGAGCCAGAGAAAACTCAGGAGCGGAACGAGGTCACGCGCGGCCAGAGTTTTTTTGCAGCTGGGACAAAAACTGCGACCCCAAAGTAAGCTCCTGAATTCGCGGATGCGCAGACGATAAACGGCAGCATTGATGAAGCTGCCGACCGCGAGGCCGAGCGCACCGATCACGAGAATCAGAAAAATTTCCATGGAATTTAGGAACCGGAAACGATCTTGGCCCATTTACGCTTACCGATTTGGAGAATCAATTCTTCCTGGCCGACCGTGAAATTTTGGTCCGCTTTTTCAATTTTCGCATCATTGACGCGAACACCACCCTGCTCGATCAAACGGCGCGCTTCTGATTTCGATGCGACGAGTTTCGCGGAATTGAGCAGTTCGACTATTCCCCAGCTACCCTCCTCGATTTGAATTTCGGGAATCTCGTCCGGGCGACCGTTTTTCGAGTCGCCGGAAAAAAGTCGCGCGAATTCCTCGACCGCAGCATCCGCCGCCGCTTCACCGTGATACATGCGAACTAGCTCTTTAGCCAATTCGATTTTCAAATTTTTCGGATTTTCCTTTTTCAACCCCCGGTCGGAGCCGAGGGCAAGCCTTTTCGCGAAATCTTTTTCGTCGAGATCGGTGGTGAGCTCCACCCAACGTGGAATCGCCTCGTCCGGAATGCGCATCGTTTTACCGAAAACATCTTTGGGCGCCTCGGTGATGCCAATGTAGTTATCGAGACTCTTCGACATTTTTTCTTTACCGTCCGTACCTTCGAGAATCGGGAGTGTGAGAACTGCTTGTGGTTTTTTGTTGTTCATCTCCATCACTTCGCGCCCCATGAGCATGTTGAAATGTTGATCCGTGCCGCCGACTTCGAGATCACACGCGCCGAAAATATCCGAGAGCACGTTGGAGTCGATACCTTGAATCACGGGATAAAGCATCTCGTGCATGAAAATCGGTTCGTTCTTTTTGATACGGTCTTGGAACATATCACGCTCAATCAATCGTGCATGCGTGATGCGCCGCAGAACCGCCAAAAGATTGATCAGCGAATAATGCCGGATCTGATCTTTTTGCATGCGGCTCGCCAGCCAAGCATTTGTCCTAGCCAAAATATGATTGCCTGGCAATGGCGGTGTTTGGATTTTTTGTCCGCCGGCCTCAATCGTGAGACGCGTCCCATCCGGTGCGCGCACGTCGTGAATCGAAACAAACCAGTCGGAGTTGCGAATCCAGGAAAAATTTTCTGGGTTAGTTTTGAGAATTTTCCCCGCCTGATCGAGATAAGTTTTGACATTCGCCTCGACTTCGGCTTGATCGAGTTCTGGTCGAATTTTGGATTTGCCGGTCGGATCGCCGATCCGGGCTGTGAAATCCCCAATCAAAAAAACAACCCGGCAGCCGAGATCTTGGAATTCTCTTAATTTTCTCAAACAAACCGCGTGGCCGAGATGAATGTCTGGCCGCGTCGGATCGACGCCGTATTTGATTACGACTTTTTCCGGCGCAGTCGCCAACTTTTTTTCCAATTCTTTTTCGCCGATCAGCTCAGTGACCCCGCGCGACAAAATTTTCTTGAGATTCATTTCTCGGATTTTAGCAAAAAAATGATAAAAGTAGTTTCCCGACATTGCGAAATTTTTGTCCACCGGATTGCCGACGAGTGAGCGTAAAAAAATCCGGCGAGTGAAACGAGCGTCGGATTTTTTAGTCCCGAAGGGGTCCCTTTGGGACGAGCGAGTCGACGCAATCCGCAAAAATTTCGGATCGTCGGGCAGTTTTTGCTCCACTTTTTGCTGTCAAAAAGTGGAAAACTAAATCCAACGAAAAATTATTTTCCGATCAAAATTTGCGAAACTTTTTTGTCGAACTTTTCGACCGGAATTTTTTCCAAAATTTGAAAATCGAAAGCAAGACCGACCGAAGCGCCACGAAATTTTTCTAGCACGCGATCGAAAAATCCCCCGCCCCGCCCGAGCCGATTGCCGGACGCATCGAACGCGAGCGCAGGCACGACAAGCAAATCAATTTCCGCGAGCGGAATTTTCGGCGCGGTCGCGACCGGACAATTGATCCCAAAACAGCCCGGGGTACAGTCGGCTAAATTTTTGATTTCGTGGAAAATTAAGTTGCGCTGCTCCCCCCTGACAAGGGGGGCTGGGGGGGTTTCGACGCGCGGCAACCCGACTTTTTTGCCGAGCTGTAAACTTCGCTCGATCAAAAAATCGGTCGCAACTTCGAAAGGCTCGCTCGCGAAAAATCCGATCGTCTGTGCCGCGACGAATTCTGGCAGCGCGAAAAATTTGTCGGCGAGAATTGCATTCTGTCGCGAACGCTCCTCGCCCGAAAATGCACGCAATTTCTCGAGCAGCTCGGCACGTAGTCGGGATTTTTCCGCAACAATCATTTTGCAATCGAGTCGCCCACCAAACACCAAGTGAAATGCAATTTCACCAGCTTGGTGTGATCTTCTTCGTTCGGAAAATATTTTGCTTTCGCCGCAAGCCACTCATCTGAATCATAACCCAGCGCGTTCAAATTTTGTTCAAGCAGTTTGTCAAAATTTTCTGCAATCGCTTTCTCGTCGGCAAGCTCACCTTTCGCGTTCAATTCTTTGACGACTGCGCAAATCGCTTTGCCCAAAACTTGCTCATATTCCGATTTGGACGCGACAGTCTTGCCCGCGGTGCAAGCGGTTAAAAAAATCGCGGTTGCGAGAACTAAAAATAATTTTTTCATTGGCGGGATTTTTGAATTTCAACCATTTCCGGATCGCGGCAAATCCGCGACTCCTCGGGGAAAACTTGGCCTTGGTACTTTTGCGTTTTCTTTTGCGAATAATCGACCTCGGCCGGCGAAGTCAAAGTCTCGAATGCGAGCTGACAAACGCGCATCCCCGGATAAAGCGCGACCGGCATACGATTGATATTCGTAATTTCCAAAGTGATCGTCCCCGCGAAACCCGGATCGACGAAGCCGGCTGTGGAATGCACGATGATTCCCAGACGGCCCAAGCTTGAACGGCCTTCGACGCGCGCCACCAAATCATTCGGCAAAGTGATTTTTTCGAGCGTGACGCCGAGCGCGAAATCGCCCGGCTGGATGATGAAAGGTTCGCCCGGATTTTTCACTTCGATCATCCGCGAGCAATTTTCAAAAGTGCGCGGATCGGCGGGATCGAGCAACGGAAATTTCGTGTGCTCGTAAAGTTTGAAATGCGAACCGCAGCGCAGGTCGAGCGAGCTCGGTCCGATATTCTCGAGAAACTTTTCGTCGGGAGCATCAACCTTCACACGACCGGATTTGATCGCGGCGCGGATATCACGGTCAGAGAGAATCATGGTAAATTTGGTTTGGTAGAATTCATTCTACTTAAATTTTGGCAATGTTTGAACTCAATCAACTTCTGAACCGTAAAACGGTCAAGAACTTTTTGGCAGAAAAGGTGCCCGAGCAGATTTTGGGAAATGCTGCCCAGGTCGCTTGGTGTGCCCCGACCAGTCTCAATTCGCGACCGACGATCCTGCTCGATATATCGCGCCGATCAAACGACGACTGGATTAATTTCCAGCCAGCCGCAGAATCCGCACCGCATCTTTTTATTTTTGCGGCTAGTCCGGAAGCCGGAGAAGCAAATGCTCGGAAGTTTTTGTCCCAGCGTTTCAGCCTGCCAGAAGACGATCAGAAAGTCAGCGCGCGTTTCGCCGAAATTGTGAAAAATCGGGAGGAATGGACTCGGCAGCAACTCTATCTCACGGCTGGTTATTTCGCGGCGACTCTGGAGGCAAGCGGCGTATCAGGCTGCTTCATCGCTGGCTTTGACAAAAAAATCGCAACTGAAAAATTAAAACTTCCGCCGGGCTACACAGCCGAATTGATTTTCGCTTGCGGTTTCGCCAACCCCAAAAATGACGGCTCGACAGAAACCGATTTCGTGAGAAAATTCGACGACTTTTATTTCCCTGAAAGCGCGGTCTCGTGACCGCGCCTTCTGAAATCCCTATACCCTAACCCCTATACCCTACATGTCCGGCCATTCGAAATGGAGCACGATCAAAAGGCAAAAGGGTGCGACCGATGCCAAGCGCGGTCAGATTTTCACGCGCCACGCGAAAAATATTGAACTGGCTGCGCGCACTGGTGGCGGAGATCCGAATATGAATGCCGCCCTCGCGACCGCGATCGAGAATTCGAAAGCGGATAATTTTCCGAAAGAAAATATCGAACGCGCAATCAAGAAAGGCATCGGCGCGCTCGAAGGACAGCGAATCGAGGAAAAAATTTATGAGGGCTACGCGCCAGGCGGAGTCGCGCTTTTGATTCGGGCGCTGACTGACAACCCGACACGCACGATCGCGAACATCCGGCATCTTTTGTCGAAAGGTGGAGGCAAGATCGCGGAAAGCGGCTCGGTTGTTTTTCAGTTTGAGAAAAAAGGAATCATTACTTTGGCTGAAAATTCGGAGGC
>JAZDPN010000022.1:0-2603 GCA_043797545.1 Patescibacteria group bacterium
GCCCAAAAAATAATCACTGGAACTAGCAGCGCGAATTTGAATGCCGTCATCACGAAAGACTGGGCGATATCAGTGAGATTGAAAGCGAGCCACAACCGAAAATGCCGCCGACCCCACTGCTCGACTGTGCGCGTGAAGCGACGATCTTCCGCGCTTTCCCGGCCAAAAATTTTCACCGTAGCGTTGCAGCTGATCGCATCGGCGACATTCGCGCCGATTTTTGTATCGGTGCGCGTCGCAGCACGGGCGCGCGGCACGACGAAGCGTCGCACGATCCAAATACTGAAAATTAAATAAATCGCTGTCCCGCCGGCCACGATCAGCCCGATCAAACGCCAGCGCCACAACATCACGCCGATCATGCCGAGAATCAAAAGTGAGAGGGGAATGAAATCAAACAAAAACCGATCGATAAAAGTATTCGCTGCCCAAACTCCGCGCGTGATCTTGCGCACGGTCGCGCCTGCGAAAGAATTCACATGCCAATCAGTCGAAAATCTCTGCACCCGGTAAAAAGCGTCAGTCTGAATTTTTTGCAACATTGGCACCCAGCGCCAATCCCAAAAAATATTTTTACCTTTGCTTAAAATCCAAAAAATTAAACCCGTTGCACCGATACCGCCCAAGATCCACCAAATTAAAGGAAAACCAGCTGCTTGATTGTTTGCGAATTTGGATAAATTGTCAGCTAGCATGCCGAAAAGCTGGGGCATCGCGAGTTCGCTCGCAGTTTGGAAAATCAAAAAACCCAAAATTCCACTCAGCCAAAAAGGTTTGCGGCGCAAATAACTCCAAATGAATTGGGCGACCTGGAAAAAAGAGATGGGCATGCGAGCCCGGATTTTAGCACAAAAATAGTGTTCAGAGTGGTTGAGTTAGAAACGTTGCATGCAACGTTTCTGCAACGTTTTTAGATGGCGCATGATTGTCGATCACCACAATCCCGTGCAGATGATTCGGCATCACGACGAACGCGTCTAATTTTTCGATAGGTTCAGATTTGTAACCCGAACTGCAAATTTTTTGTTTAGTCGTCGTGTGATTTTTGATATTCGGTTCGAGTTGCAAACTCGAACCTGCGCCTGGATTCTTCGCTACGCTCAGAATGACAATGGGAGCTTCACGCACAAAAATAGTGTTCAGAATAGATATTTGCCGTCCGCAGCGCTCTCGACTAAAATCTTCGCACTCCGATGCAAAGCAATTGCACTCGCCACCGAAAATAGTTTCGCGGCGGGTCTTTTTTTTTAAATTTTTCCCACAATGCCCAAGAAACGCGTTTACGACTTCATCGAAGGTTCCGCCAAGATGCGCGAACTGCTCGGCGGCAAAGGCGCGAATCTCGCGGAGATGAGTAATCTCGGCATTCCCGTCCCGCCGGGATTCACGATCACGACCGAGACCTGCGCCGAGTATGTCAAAGCCGGCAAAAAATTTCCGACCGGACTGCTCAAAGAAGTCGAAACTCATTTGGCGAAATTGGAAAAGAAAATGGGCAAAAAACTCGGCGATGCGCGAGATCCGCTGCTTGTTTCCGTTCGCTCTGGTGCGGCGGCTTCGATGCCCGGGATGATGGACACAGTTCTCAATCTCGGCATGAACGACAAATCCGTCGTTGGTTTGGCGGAAGTTTCGGGCAATGCGCGCTTCGCGTGGGATGCCTACCGCCGCTTCATCCAAATGTTTGGCGATGTCGTGCTCGGCGTTGCGCACGAGCATTTCGAACACGAGATCGAAAAAATGAAACAGGCCAAAAATGTGAAAAACGATCTCGACCTCGATGCCGACGATCTCAAAAAATTGACCCAAAACTTCAAGCAAGTCGTCCATTCTGCGATCGGCAAAGATTTTCCGCAAAATCCGCTCGAACAATTGAAGCTCGCGATCGAAGCGGTTTTCGGCAGTTGGGACAATCCGCGCGCGGTTTATTATCGCCAGATGAATAAAATCAAAGGCTTGATCGGCACGGCGGTGAATGTGCAGGCGATGGTTTTTGGCAATCTCGGCGAGACTTCCGGCACGGGCGTCGCCTTCACGCGCGATCCGTCGACCGGCGAGAAACGTTTCTTCGGCGAATATCTGATGAACGCGCAGGGTGAAGATGTCGTCGCGGGGATTCGCACGCCACAGCCGATTTCACATTTACAAAAAACCAATCCCAAAGTTTTCGCGGAGCTGACGAAGATTTACCAAAAATTGGAAAAGCACTACCGCGACATGCAGGACATGGAGTTCACGATCGAGCGCGGCAAATTATTTCTCCTCCAAACGCGCAACGGCAAACGCACCGCGCGTGCGGCTGTCCGCATTTCAGTCGAGCTCGTCAAAGAAAAAATGATCACGGAAAAAGAAGCAGTTTTGCGAGTGGATCCGTATTCGCTCGATCAGCTGCTGCATCCGTCGCTCGACCCGAAAGCGAAAAAAACCGTGCTCGCAAAAGGTCTCCCGGCTTCGCCTGGTGCGGCGAGCGGCGCGGTCACTTTCTCCGCGGACGAAGCCGAACGGCTCGCCGAGCTCGGACAAAAAGTGATTCTCGTGCGCAAAGAAACTTCGCCCGAAGACATTCACGGCATGCACGCCTCGCGCGGGATTCTCACGGCGCG
>JAZDPN010000053.1:0-2040 GCA_043797545.1 Patescibacteria group bacterium
TATTCTCAACAAAAATTTTGACACTAAAATTCCTTGTCACCGCGTGATCTGTTCGGACGGCAAAATCGGCGGCTTCAATCGCGGTTCGAGCGCGAAAATTCGAAAACTGAAAAAAGAGGGTGTTAAAATTTCCGGCGATGCAGTTGCGCAAATTCCTCGCCGCAAAAAGTGATTGGCTCGTCCTTGGAATTTTGCTCGCCGTTTTCGCCGCGCTCAAAATTGCGGTGCTCGCGCCACACTTCGCGGACGGCTGGATTTATTTTTACTTCGGCAAATTAGTCGCTGCGGGTGAGTTACCGTACCGCGATTTCTTTTACTCCTCTCCGCCGCTAATCCCTTATTTTATGGGATTTTTACATTTGCTCTTCGGTTTCAAAATTTCACTCGCGAATTTTTTGCCCACGATTTTTTCACTCGCCGACGCGATTTTGATTTTCGTTTTGCTGCGCGCGAAATCCGTCCCGGTCGCATGGCTTGCGGCGGGCGCGTATCTTTTTTCCTTTCTCAATTTCGCGACGACCGATTATTTTTCCGAGGCGCATCTACTCACGACTTTGGTTCTGCTCGGGCTGACCTTTTTCGAAAGGCGCAAATTTTTTTGGGCGGGAATTTTTTTCGGTTTGGCCGGGCTGACGAAACTTTACGGAATTTTGCCAGCCGTCTTTTTGCCGATTTTAATTTTTCGCGAGCCGAAGAATCTGGGTAAATTTTTGGCCGGAATTTTGCTCGCGTTTGGTCTGCCGAATTTGATTTTTCTTGGAATCATCGGTCGCGAATATCTCGATCTGATTTTTTTCAATCATCTCAAGAAGTTTCCCGGAATCGACAAATTGTCGGTTTTCAAATTTTTCATCCAAAAAGATTTTCTACTGTTGTTGGTTTTGCCGCTGCTCGCATTCACAAAAAATTGGCGCAAAATTCTCGCTCCGACGCTCGCACTTGGTGCGCTTGTTTTGTTTTTAATTTTCTTCAATGATGTTTATTACCTTTATTTAAAGTCTTTTTTGGCGTTACTCGTTTTGGTTTTGGGATTTTTGGCTGCACAAAAATTCACTGACTCGCCGAAATCACAAATCGTCGCGCTCGCTTTGATTTTTGTTTGCACGAATATTTCTTTCGCGATTACAAATTATCTCGGTTCGCAAAGTGCGAAAGCGCGGATCGAAAATCCGCTCGCGATTGTCGCTGAGGTGCAAAAATCAGATCGACCACTTTTCGGCGATTTCGAAATCGCGCCGCTCGTCGCGCTTCTCTCTGGTAAAAATATTTTTCAAAATTATGTCGACACGAATTCGAAATGGACCGACCTCGGAATTTTCTCACCCGAAAAAGTCGCGGCCGAAATCCACTCGGCTGGTGGGGCGACAGTCCTGACCAAAAGTTTCGTTGACCAAAATATTCACGGCCTCGAAAAATTGCTTCCCGAAAAATATTTCGCCGAGAACTGTCAGCTCGAAAAAACTTTTCCGCTTGCGAATGATTACGAAGACAATGCGATCCTGGTTTGGAGTTGCAGCTGATTTTCCGCTAAAATCCAGCGGTTCGCGGCGGTCCGTCGCGGCGGATTGCTTAGAGCGTTCCGTCTTGCGGAAAAATCGCAGGTTAGTAAAACTGCGATAAAATTGAAAAAATGGCGGCTGTAGCTCAGTTGGTTAGAGCGCCCCGCGATGCGGGGAGGTCGTGGGTTCTAAATTTGCGATGAACTATACTGTGTATGTGTTGCGTAGTGAGAATACTGGCAGGCATTATATTGGCTGCACGATCAATCTTGAGAAGAGATTGCATGAACACAATAACGGTAAAAATACATCAACTAGAAATAAAGGTCCGTGGAAAGTCATATATCATGAGGAAAATTTTACTAAAAAATCAGATGCCTTAAGAAGGGAAAGAAAGATAAAGAGCATGAAGGGAGGAATCCAATTCAAGAAAATTTTGACAGATTTGCAACATATAAATGGCGGCTGTAGCTCAGTTGGTTAGAGCGTCGGGTTGTGGTCCCGAAGGCCGTGGGTTCAAACCCCATCAGCCGCCCCAGCA
>JAZDPN010000059.1:0-2603 GCA_043797545.1 Patescibacteria group bacterium
TTTTGTCCCGCAAAATTTCGATCCAAAAGTCGTCGACGAGATAATTCAAATTTCTTCCGCCGACGCAATTCAAACTTCCCGCGCGCTCGCGCAAAAAGGCTGGCTCGTTGGGATTTCGTCCGGCGCTAATTTCGCCGCGGCACGAATTCTCGCGCAAAAATTTCCCGACGCGAAAATCGCGACGATTTTTTGCGACAGCGGCGAGCGATATCTCTCGACCGAGCTTTTCCGGTAAAATTGCGGCGTGAGTAAAAAATATTTTGGCGAGTTCGGCGGAGCGTTCGTGCCGGAAGTTTTGCGACCGGCGCTCGTCGAGCTCGAAAAAGTTTGGGAAGCGGCGAAAAGGGACAAAAAGTTTTGGGCTGAATTTCATCATTTGGCCGAGACTTATTCTTGTCGTCCGACACCGCTCACTTTTTGCGACAACATTTCGAAAAAACTCGGCGGCGCGAAGATTTTTCTCAAACGCGAAGATCTGAATCAAACCGGCGCGCACAAATTTAATAACGTGCTCGGGCAAGCTTTGCTCGCGAAACGACTTGGCAAAAAAAGACTGATCGCGGAGACGGGTGCGGGGCAGCACGGCGTCGCGACCGCGACGATCGCCGCGAAATTCGGTTTCGAATGCACGATTTACATGGGCGCGGTCGACGTCGCGCGCCAACGACCGAATGTTTTTTGGATGGAAAAACTCGGTGCGAAAGTCGTGCCGGTGAAATCGGGAACGCAGCGATTGAAAGACGCGGTCGCGGAGGCGTATCGCGACTGGACGGGCTCGGTCGAGACGACGCACTATTTGCTCGGTTCGGCGCTCGGACCCGCACCATTTCCGGAAATCGTTCGCGATTTTCAATCAATCGTCGGCCAGGAAGTTCGACAGCAATTTCAAAAACAATTCAAAAAATTGCCGGATATTTTGGTCGCGTGTGTCGGCGGCGGCTCAAACGCGATCGGATTTTTCCATCCGTTTTTGAAAGATTCGAAAGTTCAACTGATCGGCGTCGAAGCGGGTGGTCGCTCAAAAAAATTGGGTGAGCATGCTTCTCGTCTCGCGACGAAACCGCACGCGCCAGTCGGCGTGTTTGAAGGTTTCCGCGGCGAATTTTTGCAAGACAAATTCGGCAATCTTGCGCCGACACATTCGATCTCGGCCGGACTCGATCATCCGGGAGTTGGTCCCGAACATTCTTTTCTCGCACAAACGAAACGTGCGGAATATGTTTCCGTGAGCGATGCGGAAGTTTTGAAAGCCGCGCAATTCCTGATGCAAAATGAAGGTATCATTCCCGCGCTAGAAAGTTCGCATGCGCTCGCGCATGCTTTCAAAATTGCACCGAAACTGAAAAATAAATCGATCGTCATCAATCTTTCCGGTCGCGGTGACAAAGATATTTTCATTTACGCGCGCGCACTCGGCGACCAAAGCTGGAAAGAATTTTTGCGCGACGAAATTAAAAATTTGAAATGAGTTTTCCGCTCCACGTTTTTCGGGCGTACGACGTCCGGGGAATTGCACTTGGCGAAAATCCCGAAATCACGCCCGAATTTGCGCGAAGAATTGGTCAGGCTTTTGTCCAAAAATTGGGCATCCCAAATCCGCGAATTGCGGTCGGTCGCGATGATCGACTGACCGGCGAAAAATTGCAGCGTGCTTTGATCGAAGGTTTGGTCGCGGCGGGTGCGTGCGTGCTCGAGCTCGGCAACGCGACTTCGCCGTATTTGTATTTCGTCGTTTGCGCACAAAAACTCGACGGCGGGATCGCGCTGACTGCGTCGCACAACCCGAAAGAATACAACGGCTTCAAATTGATCGGACGCGACGCGATGCCACTGACCGAGGCTGAGATTCAGACAATCGGGCAGCTAGTTTGCGGGAATCAAGATTTGCAAACGGCGTCGGGCGGCTCAGTCGAGAAAGTCGATTTCCAGAAAAATTATTTCGCGAAATTAAAATCGCTCGCGCCGCTGCCGAAAAAGTTGAAAGTCGTGCTCGACTGCGGAAATGGTACAGCCGGATATTTCGCGCCGCAATTTTTTCGCGAGCTCGGCTGTGAAGTCGTCGAGCTTTTTTGCGAGCCGGACGGGAATTTTCCAAATCACATGCCGAATCCCGAGGACGCCGAAAGTTTGCGCGAGCTGCAAAAAAAAGTTGTCGAAAATTCTGCCGATCTCGGACTTGCCTTCGATGGGGACGGCGATCGACTTGGAGTCGTCGACGATCGCGGTGAAATTATTCCCGCTGATCGGGTTTTGATTTTGCTTGCGCGCGATTTGCTTTCGCGAGAAGCGGGAACCGAAATTATTTTCGATGTGAAATGCACTTTCGTTTTGGAAGACGAAATCAAAAAACTTGGCGGACGCGCGCTGCGGTGGAAAACTGGCCACTCGTTCATCAAGCGCAAAATGAAAGAGGACGGTGCGCTGCTCGCGGGCGAAGTTTCCGGCCATGTTTTTTTCGCCGAAAATTATTTCGGAGTGGACGACGGATTGCTCGCCGCGGCGAAAGTCGCATCGATCGTTTCGCGTTCTGGTCAAAAAATTTCCGAATTGCTCGCCGATGTGCCGCAGACCTTCGCGACGCCGGAATTGAAATTGCCAATCGA
>JAZDPN010000066.1:0-6268 GCA_043797545.1 Patescibacteria group bacterium
CCGAAAAGTCGATCAAGTTCTTCCGGCGTCAAAAATTCGACGACGCGCTTTTCGCTTTTCGGGACATCAATTTTCTCGGCGGCGAGGCAGTCGATATCGCGTTTCGCGAGGAATTTGAACAGCGCGCGCAGCGCGATCGCGTGGTAGCCGCGCGTTTTGACGCTCAGCTTTTTGCGCCGAATTTCAAGATCATTCAAATACAGCAAAAATTTCTGCACATCGCGGAAATTAATTTCGCCAACATTTTTGTCCGCGCCGAAAAATTCAGCCGCGCGTGACAAATAGTGCTCGTAATTTTCGGCCGTTTTTGCCGATTGATTTTTCTCGATCCTTACCGAAGTGAGGAAATCGTTAACGGCTTCGCTGAATTTCATTTCAACCCGATTTTCGCACGAATTTTCGCTAAATTCTTTTGCGCTTCGCCGCGCGCTTTTTCCGCGCCTTTTTTCAAAATCGTTTCGACCACTTCGGGACTCTTTTTGAGTTCGATAAATTTTTTCCGCGCCGGACCGAATTTTGCCAAAACTTTTTCGAACAAAATTTGCTTCGCGTCACCGTAGCCGATCTCGCCGTTCCGGTATTTTTCCGCCAACTCGATTTCTTCTGCTTCGTTAGCGAAAAGCTTAAAAAGTTTGAAAACATTGCATTTTGCGTATTCGAGCGGCTGGCCTTTCGGCGTCGAATCAGTTTGGATGCGCATGATTTGTTTCCGCAAAATATTTTCCTCGGCAAAAAACTCGATCGTGTTGCCGTAAGATTTCGACATTTTTTCGCCGTCCGTGCCCGCGACGATCGCGACTTTTTTCGGAATCTCCGGCTCGGGCAATTTCAAATTCGCGCTGAACTGCGAATTAAATTTTTCCGCCAAATCGCGCGTAATTTCCAGATGTTGTTTTTGATCTTTGCCAACCGGGACTTTGTCCGGCTGCATGATCAAAATATCGGCGGCTTGCAAAATCGGATAATTGAAGAGCCCGACATTCGCGTCGAGACCTTTGGCAGTTTTGTCTTTGAAACTAACCGCGCGTTCGAGTAGCCCCATCGGCGCTAGACAGGAGAGAATCCAAAAAAGTTCGAGTGTCTCGGAGACATCCGACTGCCGATAAAGCGTCGTTTTTTCTCCATTCAATCCGAGCGCGATGAAAGTTGCGGCGACATCAAAAATATTTTTTTGCAGTTCTGCTGGGTTTTTCGCGGTCGTGAGTGCGTGCAGGTCGGCGACAAAAATGAAGAGTTCTTCACCCTTTTTTTGGAAACTCAAAAACTGCTCAATCGCCCCGAAATAATTGCCGAGGTGGAGCGTTCCCGACGGTTGGATGCCGGAGAGTATTCGCATTTTCCCGATTTTACCGCCTCAAACAGCTTTCGAGAAATTTTTTCGCCTCGTCTCGGTTTTTGACCAAACCTTCGACCTGCGCGTCATGCAGGATTTTGATGAGCCGACCGAGCTGCGGCCCGCGCGGCACGAAAAGTTCGCGCGCGATTTCTTCGCCATTCAGTAGCGGTCGCGCCGGCGGCAAAAGTTTTTCGCTTGCATGTTCGCGCCACTCGCGGACGATTTTCCGGTGCAAACCAAAATTTGCCGGACTCGTCCCGCGGATGTCCGCGGCGGTCAATTTCACGAGATCGGCGAACCACGGATGGACAAAAAATTCGTGGCGGTGCGCGAGTCGCATCTTCGGAATGTCAAAAAATTTCATGTGATTCGCGACCAGCCACACGATTTTCGCGCGCGTTGCATTGTCGAATTTCAGCCTTTTTAAAATCTTTTCCGCGATTTTTGCCGACTCCTCCGCGTGGCCGGGATATTCGATTTCACCGTCAATTTTTCGCAGCGTCGTCGTTTTCCCGATATCATGGAGTAGTGTCGTGAACGCGAGCGCGGCGGAAGCATTTTTCGGCAGACTCGCGAGTGAGCCGAGCGAGTGCGTTAGCACATCACCTTCGCGATGCCACTTCGGCGGCTGTTCGAGACCGTGCAATTTCCAAATTTCAGGCAAGACGATTTCCAAAATTCCCAGCTCGGCTAGGTCGCGCATGCCGCGGCCGCGATTTTCGTTTTCTAAAATTTTAGTCAATTCATCCCTGATTCTTTCTCCCGAGATTTCCCGCAAGCGGCTGGCATGTTTGCGGATAGCTATTTTTGTCGGCTCGTCGTATTCGAAACCCAACAGATTGCGGAAACGTACGCCGCGCAAAACTCGCAAAAAATCTTCTCCTGCTCTCTGGTCTGGCTCGCCAATGAAGCGAATTATTTTCTTTTTCAGATCTTTCTGGCCACCGACTAAATCCCAAACTTTCTTCGCGAGTGGGTCGTAAAACATTCCATTCACAGTGAAATCTCTTCGCTGCGCGTCTTCCTTGGCAGTCGTGAAAAAGACTTTTTTGGGTCGTCGTCCATCGTAATCGCGCTCGCCGCGGAAGGTCGCGACCTCGAAAGCATGTTTACCAAAAATTACCAGGATTACACCAAATTCGCGTCCGATCGGTTTGGTTCGCTCAAAAATCTTTTCGATTTGATCCGGTCGAGCCGAGGTTGCGATATCGACATCGTTGGTCCTCCGATCCAACAAAAGGTCGCGCACTACGCCGCCAGCGAAATAAGCTTCAAAACCATTTGCTCGTAAAATTCGAACGATTTTCTCAGCTGATTTCAGCATTTTCAGGTTGAATTTTAAGCCAATTTCTGCTAAAATGGCAGGATTTAAAAACCAAGTTTTGCAAATAAAAATTCAAAAACTGTTCGTGCTCCTGTTCGTGTTTGGCCTATTGACCTGCAGTGTGCAGGCCGCAGCTAATTGCGGCTCACAAGCGGAATGTGAATCTCTGCTGGCAAGCAAAGAAATAGAGTTCAAAGATGTCGATGTCCTTTATTCCAACTTCTTAGACTGCCAATCGATTTGTGAGAATGATCTCACCAAATGGGATGAGTGCGAACTCGACTATGGTGAGGGAGAAACGAGGGGTTGTGAATTGATCGCGGGAGATGCCAAAAGCAAGACGGGCGAGAGTGAATATACCAAAGTTGTAGCAAAGCTGGGCAGCCTAAAAGCTTCGGTTGGCAGTGACGTCAATACAATCAAAGCGAGAATTCAATCTTTCAGGAATTTCGATGCCAATGCGGGTCTCACGATCGAGGGTCAAGGTCATTTTACGGACATCTCAGTTTTTCTCGGCAAGGCGATTGATTTACTGGTCAAGATGGTCGGGGTAGTCGCTTTCGTTTTTGTCGTGATTGGCGGTTTCCGCTTCGTCGTCGCCGGAGGCAATGATACTGAGCTGCAAAAGGCTAAAAGCATGCTGAAATACGCGGTCATCGGTCTAGCGGCGACTCTGCTGGCTTATGTCATAGTGGCAGTCGTCCAGGGTATCGTCTACGGCTAACTTGATTTTTCTTGAATATTCTGGTAAAATTCTAAGATTTAAAACTAAAAACTAACTTCCTCAAAATGCAAAACAAAACAAAAACATTCCCGACTTTCGAATCTTTGATGCGTGAACAGCGCCTGGTTTTTATCGGAATTTTCGAGCGCGGCGACCAAAGACGAGTGCCTGCGACCGAAGCTCAGATTGACGGTATTTTGAAAGAAGGTGGTACATTGCAGGAGCAGCTTGCCAAACTGAAGCAATTGGAGAGAGGTAGGCGCACGAAGGACTCGATTAAAGAAATTAAAAAACTGAAAGCGGACATTGAAAAATCTAGAGGAGTCAGACTTTCTGATCAGCAAATGGAAGACATGATTCATGAGCTGATCGAAAAACACGACCAAGAAGTCGGAACCGCGATTGAATTTCAAGATGGCAAGTATGCTCTGATACACGCTTCAGAAAGTGCGGTCAAACTGGTTTTGAAAAAACAAGAAGCTCAAGAGCTTAGTTTTGATGGCCTAAAGCTATTATTTGAGCAGATCGGTTTTCAGGTCGATAATCAAATCTACAAGAAAAATGAAATTCCGACCGCCCGGCCCTTTTCCAAAGTTTTGGAAGATGGTTGGGAAGTCGAAGTCGATGATTCGGATGCCGTATCTAGTCGGTCTGGTATTCGCGAAGCTGCGATTCAAGACAATACTCCGGTTGGTCGACCAGTCGAGACTTTATTGAAAGCCCAGGGTTTCAGGCAATATAAAGGTCTTTTAGATAAGGTTTTTGGTGAAGGCAAAGAAGTCAGGGTAGAAGGTTTAGACGCTGAGGCTGCAGCCTCAGCTCCAACCAAAATCGAAAGCTGGAAACAATTCCTGGCTGAGTATAAAAAAGCTGGCCACAAGCCGGAAAACATTCAGAAAGTCATTCGTCGTGGCAAAGATGTAACTGAAAAAGTTCAGGAGAGTCTGCGTAGTAAGAAAGCTGAAATCAAGATTGGTGATGTGATTACTTTCCAGGGCGGCCGGGTTGGCAAAACACAAAGAATCGAATCACCAGCTCATCAATTTTTCCGCAATCCGAGCGAAGCCAATCGCCAAGCTTTCAGCTCACTTGAATTCGCCCGCAGAGTCGAAGCTTCGAATCTGACTTCAGAGCAAAAACAGGAGTTAATCGAGGCGGCGATCCGTCTCGATGTGACAGTCACGGCGCGTCGTGTCCGCGAGAGCGGTTCGGGTCGAGGAGTCTTTTTGGAAAGACAGGCCATCAAAACCCAAAACGGCGGTAAACAGGTCCAAGAACTTTTTGATCGTGAGCTAGGCACCAAGCTTGATTTGACTGGTGTTTACCAAGCTGCACCAGAAAAGAGTCCGGCAAACAAAAATAAGATTCGCGATATTTTGAGCGGTGAATCGACCGTCTTTATGCTACGTATTGATCGGGTTCAGCAAAATGGGAAATTCGATTCTCGTGTCGAGAAAACACGCGGTTCGGCTTGGCTGGGCGATCTCGAAGCGCCTCGGAAATTACGCAGCGACAAAGGCTATGAATACAAATATGCCGAGATTGACGGCTCGGCTCAGAAGCAAGAGATTCTCAAGAAATATCTAAACAGGGAAATTAATCCGGCCGAAGCGGCTAAATATCAAATCGCTCAGGTCGAGATCCCGAACTGTGAGAATCCGGCTATCGTCATCAAGAAATTGGATGCGCTGCCTCCGCCGCCTCCGCCGCCCGAAGCACCAAAGAAGAAAGTCAAAATCTCGCTTACCGCGGTTCAGTATTTCAAAAACGTGCCAAAGGGTTGGACTTACTACACTCCTTTCCGAGCTTTGGATTGGTTCAAACCGGATTCTCAGTTTAACCATTTGGCAGATCCCGCTATCGTTGATCTCAAAGGCAAAACTTTGCGCGAGGGTGAATATGTGAATGCGCGCAAGAGATTGTCTTCCGAGCCGCATAAATTTCTAGCTGAGCAGGTTGACGACACTTTGGGTTTTTTGGACGGTTCAATCAGGTCTGAGACCAATAAAGAGGGAGAAGATACTGGTCGGACAGTTTTAAAATCCCTGGATCGTTATCTCGGCGGAACAAGCTCGATTGAAGGTCAAGAAAAATCACGCGAGCAAATCATTAGCGACATGGCTCGCGATTTGCGAGCTAGGATTGCGGCGGCTGGTCCTGCGACCGGGCCAGACTCATTTAAAAATCGGACGAGTGCGCTTGAGGGCTGGAGGAAAGTTTGGAGTGAAAAAGGCGCCGATGACAAGATGATACAAATGGCCGGCTTGCTTGACGATTGGGATTGCAAAAATGTTGGTGAGCTGCGCGAAAAGATGGTTCGCGAGGATGAAGCTTTTAAGCTAATCAGTTTCGCCAGAGATAGTAGGTCAGAGACGAGCTTAGGGATGCCAGTGGAAGAGTATTTCCGAAACGGAAAGCAATCAGGACTTTATAAAATTTTAGAAAAATGGGGAGTCGATTTATCTGGAAAAACGGTGTCAGAGGCGATTGAGTCGGCACTTTATGATGAAGACAAACTGAATATTGCACGCAATATGCGTTTCATCGGCGATGCGATTGTGGTGCCGCCGACAGTCGACTCGAAAGGCAAGCAAAAATTGGTCTTGCACGAAGCGCAGAGCGGCCTGCTCAAAGAACTTTTGAATGTGCATTCGCCAGCCAGCTTGTTGCTCGAGGTTGCCTCGATCGCTCAAGGTTGGATCATGTATGTCAGGACTGGGACTGGCCGAGCAGACGCTCTCGGCGAGTATCTCTCCAAGGCAAAAGGTTCGCCTGAAGCCAAAGCCTTTTTCGAAAAGATTTTTCACGACCAGGCTACCTTCGACGCTTTCCGCGATTTCGTGCTCAAAGGCCAAGTTCCGGGAACTGGTGGCAACAAGATCAG
>JAZDPN010000067.1:0-4672 GCA_043797545.1 Patescibacteria group bacterium
TTGCGTGCAACGTTTCTGCGCCGGAATTATTCTTCCGCATTCTCCCCTTCCGCGGGCGCCAATTTCAATTCTTCCTCGATATCAATAATTTTGCGCGCCGCACCGATTTTCTGGAGAAAGGCGATCACAGGCTGGGGCAGATATTTTTGCAGGTCGCTCCCCTTGGCAATTTCCTCACGCACGATTGTCGCCGAAATCGCGTATTTTTTCTTTGGTTTGATAATTTTCTTTTTGCCGTCTTTTTTGAAAAGTTTTTCGACGCGCGGATTGTCGGTGATGGCGACCGCATCGAAATCCGGACAAGTCTTGACCACGTGCTTAACCCATTTCTCGTCGTCATCGATATCCGGCAGAGGCACGACTTTAAATTTGTCAGGGGCAACTTTCAGATCGTCCAGCGAGGCCTTGACCATCGCGTGCCTTTCCCCGACTGTGAAGGGATTATTGAGCGTGCGGAATTTATCACTCGAGCCGATCACGACCAAAACCTGGTCAAATTTCGGTAGTAAATCCTCAATGACCGAAAGATGGCCGCGGTGAAAAGGCTGAAAGCGACCAATGAAAGCTACGCGTTTGACTTTTTTGGCTGGCATAAAAAAATAAGTTTTGGGACTCAATTTTAGCAAAAATTCCCGAAAAATAAAGTTATTTGATTGAAACTGTGTTGCGCCCGGAAATGATCGACTTGCCAGCCGCATCGCGTGCCTTGAAATAAAGCTCGTAGTCTCCGACCGTGAGATCACTCCAGGTCGCCGTGAAGGTCGTTTCGGTCGGATTGCTGACTTTGGCAAAAGTGGTCTTCTCACCGGTAGCTGTATTTTTGGCAAAGAACTCGACTTCTGTAGGAACAAATTTATTCTGGTCGATCTGAGCGACTACTTCGAGACTGCCCTTATTGGCCGAGACGGTTGCTCCGCTGGTCGGGAAAATAATCGCAAAATCCTCGACCGCGCCGCTGCCCTCGACTACGGTGAAATTCGTAGTCGCCGCGATGCTGCGGCCAGTCGTATCGGTCGCCTCGACTTTGAGCGCGTGGCTGCCGAGCCGCATTTTGGAATCAATCACGATCGGCACTTCGAAAGGCGGATAGTTTATCGAAGCAAGTTTCGAACCGTCCAAGAAAAATTCGACCTGCTCGACGTCTCCTCCAGCGTCGAAAGCGTCTGCATCCGCCAATAAAGTCGAACCGCGCCCGACCTCTTGATCGGCAGTCGGTGAATTGATACGGACAGTCGGCATCTGGGTGTCTTCACCTAGGACGACCTCGACCGTCGAGGAATCGGCATAATAAAGCTTGTCAAAAACTTTGGCTGAGATCGTCACTTTGGTACCATCCGGCAGTCTCTTGGGAATCGGGACAATACCTTTCCAGGGAGCAGTCGTAGCAGTCGAGACTAACTCTCCGTCCCGGTAAAACTCGACTTTTTCCACTCCGTGCGGCGCGGCTACATCGACCCAAATTCCGATTGAAGACTTTTGGACTGTCGAGCCGGAAACCGGCGACTCGATCGTAATCGTCGGTTTTTCTTTGGCCGTTGCAGCAGTATGGACATCGTCAGTCTCAGTCGGGGCCGCTTCGAGCGAAGACCCCTCTTCGCCGGTCAAACTCCTGACCCAAGCCTGAACCGGCCTTTCCCATTCCGGATCATAGGGCCGCTCGGAATGCAGATTAACGAATTTTTTCTTGACGATAGCCGACTCAGGCGTGAATTCGCTGGGCAATTTGCCGGAAACAGTATCGACCGAGAGCTCAGTAAAGGCGTCGTCAACCTCGAGCGGAGCCATCGAATCAATGAAGGTCTCGACCACAATCTGATCAACCGGGGTAGCCGACGAAGCCAATTTACCTGTCAGGCGCGAGACCGAGCGCTGCACGATTCCCTCCGGAACTGCGAAATTCTCAACCGGCAAACTTTCGTGAGCCGCTTTCATGAAACCCTGCCAAACTGGCGAGGCTGAGGTCAGACCAGTCCCGGAAATATTCATCGGCGAACCGTCATTATTACCCATCCAGGCCGCGACCGTCATCTGCGGAGTGAAGCCAATCGTCCAAACATCGCCCGGTAAAATTTTGTCTTCTGAAATCCTTTTATTCGCCGTTCCTGTCTTGGCTGCGACCGGCCGATCACCCAAAGTGAGGTAATGATTCCAGCCTTCCGGCCGCGCTTTGGAGTCGGAAAGAATATTGGTCATCAGGTAAGCGATCCCTGGATCGAGGACCAGTTTTTTCTCTGGTTGCTCGAATTCGTCGATCACATTGCCGCGCGCATCGGTAATCTTGAGAATCGGGTTGAAGGTGGTCGCATAACCGCCATTCGCAAAAACAGAATAGCCCTCGACCATCTCGGTCATCGGCACTTCAGGCGCCCCCAAGGCGATCGTCGGGCCGTAGCGCTCATCGTCTTTGACGCTCGCCAAACCGAGCTCGTGAGCTGTATCAGCGACGGCTTTTTCACCGACAAGAATAGCCATCTTGACCGCTGGAATATTGCGCGAAGCATCCAAAGCACGACGCATCGAAATCGGCCCCAGGAAAGTACCGTCGAAATTTTTGGGGGTATATTCATCTGTCCCTTTGCCGAAATTCGTATCGACATCCCAAAAGACCGAGGCTGGGGTGTAGCCGACTTTTAATCCGGCTGTATAGGCGAAAGGTTTGAAGCTCGAACCAGGCTGACGCGGACGAGTGGTCAGATTGGTCGCCCCATCATTACCTTTGCCGTCCTCGCCGACAGTCTCGAAATAATCGCGCGAGCCAACCATCGCGAGGACTTGGCCAGTTTTATTGTCAACCGCGAGCAGAGAAGCGTTCGTCGCGTCGAAACGATTTGGCTTCCAAACAATCGTGCCATCTTCATTTTCGGAATGCGGAAACTGAGCGGCAATCAATTCCTCAGCCTTGCTCTGCAATTTCGGATCGAGAGTGGTGAAAACGCGCAAACCGCCGCGCTCGACCACGTCACGTCCGTATTTTTCCTCGAGTAAATCACGCACGTAAAAAACAAAATGCGGAGCGCGAATGTTCTCGCGGTAGGACTCGAATTTGAGATTATTGGACTCGGTCCAAGCCGCATCGAACTCCGCTTGGGAGATGAAGCCGAGATCCAGCATTCTTCTTAAAACGTAATCTTTGCGACCAGTCGTGTAGTCCGGATCGTCGATCGAGGTACAAGCCGAGACGAATTGCGGCTCGACGGGCTCAGTCTTCTTGTCGGTTTTATCTTTTTTATCTTTGGAATCGGTTTTTGATGAAGCGGTCGCTTTGGTCGCATCCTGCTTTTCCGAATTATCCGTCTGGGTTGCGATGTCCGGATTGGCGGGAATCGGCGGCTTGGCGCAACTGCCCATGAGAAATTCACGGTTCTGTCCGTAAGGCGAATATTTGGATGGTCGCTGCGGCAGGGCCGCCAAGACAGCCGCTTCAGCCAAATCGAGCTCTTCCGCATTTTTATTGAAAAAAGTCTGAGCCGCGGCTTGAATACCGTAAGCGTTGCCGCCGTAAGGAATGCGGTTGAGATACATCGCGAGAATTTCGTCCTTCGAGAAATTGTTTTCCAGCTTGAGCGCGAGCATCAGCTCCTGAAGTTTGCGCCAGTAAGTTTTTTCTGGTGAAAGGTAGGCATTTTTGACGAATTGCTGGGTAATAGTCGATCCGCCGCCGATAAAAGGAAAACCCAACTCGCCCAATACGGCGCGCATGATACCGTCAACGTCGAATCCGGGATGCGAATAAAACTTGTCGTCTTCGGCCGCGAGCGTCGCAAGCTTGACCGTGTCGGGAATTTTTTCAAACGGGATCTCGAAACGATTTTCGTCGCCGTGAATCGTGTAAAGCTCGCTTCCTTCACGATCGTAAATAATGGTTGATTGCGAAGCGAAAAGCGCATCGACGTCATCAATGCTGGGAAGGATCGGGGTGAAGACGAACTGGAATATCTGGAGAATGAAAAGTGTAATCCAAACCCGGAAAACCAGTGCCACGATCAATACGCCGCCGATGATCAAAGAGCGCTTTTTCCAATCAACCGTCGAGACTGACTTGCCTCCGCGCAACCGCCGCAAAATCGAGGCCTTGAATTTATTCTCCATAAAATTCGCACCCGACTATTTTAGCATTTTTCAATAGATCTACTCTGCCTTTTCAAGTTGTCGACGATAATAAGTTGAATCAAAGCCTGCAAAACAACGCAAAATCAGATCGCGGGTTCTTGGATCTGCCTCTGTAGTGTTCACATTCAGCAAGAGCTTATCAATCCTCGCTTGATTAAGCTCGGAGCCTGGACACGTTGATCTGCAAATCACACGTGCGTTCAAAATAACTTGCTCAGCTGCACTAAACGGCAAAGCCGCCAAAGCTTCTTCGCAAAACTTCCTGACTGTGCCTGCTAAATCAGACACGCTCTCAACACCACTTGAAGATGCAACTTCTGCTTGCGGAGACATAATTAAAAAGGTTAAAAGATAACATCATTATTTTGGAACTTATTTAATCGAGTCGCAAATTCCTTGAACTCAAATTTTAGTCAAAAACTCATTCGCGAAATTGTCCGTCATCCCCGCGACGAAATCCGCGACGACGATTTCCGGCGGATCGCTTTGCAATCTTTTCGCGAACTCGGCGGGCAGCAATTTTTGATTTCCGAGAATCGCAGTGAAAATCTTTTCCAAAGTG
>JAZDPN010000012.1:0-5666 GCA_043797545.1 Patescibacteria group bacterium
GCTGCCCGCCGTAGCGAAACTCAACCCATTCGACCTCATTGTCGCGCGAATCCAGCAAAACACTTCCCCAGTCCTCAGCTTGCGGTGTTTTTTGATTATTGGATGTAAAAATGATCGGATCGGTCGAGGTCCCACGAGCAACCAATTTAGGAATTTTGAGATTCTCTTCTTTGTCTCGATAGCAAGTCTCGCCGCCGAAAGCGCGCAAACATTGGCTACTGACTTCGAGACTCATTCCTGAGTCAAAACGCACCTCGACACCCGGCTCAATCGTGAGTGTCGCGCCATTCACCACACGCCGAACGTAATCGTTACGCGCGCTGGATTTGATAATGATCGGACTCATTGCTTTGGTCCAAGTCGTGTCAGCTACGATATCGAGATCAATTACGGTCTCAGCCAAAACCGGGGCAGCAGCAAAAAAGAGAAAGCTGACTGCGAGCAAAATTTTGCGGTAAAACATTTTTATGGATTTAAAATTTTGGTCATTTTAGACCAAAAAACGCTGATGAAAAAATCAGAAACTCATTTGGCGTGAAAAGTTGCTTTCTAAGCCGATTCGCCGTGCTGACTGATATCGAGTCCAATTTCTTCCTGCGCCTCAGTGACACGTAGCGGTTTAATGAAGTCGGTAATTTTGTACAAAAGATATGAGCCGAGAAAAGCGAAAACCGAAACACCAACGAGCGCGAGTAAGTGCATTTCGAAAGTGTGCGACTGTCCGTAAATCAGGCCAACTCCGTGCGCGAAAACTCCGGTCAGTAGCATACCGACGATCCCGCCGACACCGTGACACGGGAAAACATCTAATGTGTCGTCGAGTTTGCTTTTGGAGCGCCACGCGACAACCAAATTACTGATGATCGCCGCACTAAAACCTATGAAAATACTTTGTCCGACAGTGACGAATCCCGCCGCCGGAGTGATCGCGACCAAACCGACGACTGCTCCGACACAAGCACCGAGAGCCGAAGGTTTACGACCCAATAAAACATCCCAAAAAACCCAAGCGAGCGCGGCCGCAGCCGAAGCGGTATTTGTCGTCGCGAAGGCGAGCACCGCCGTGCTCGAAGCTGACAACGCCGAGCCAGCATTGAAGCCGAACCAACCGAACCACAGTAAACCTGTGCCAAGCAAAACATACGGAATGTAAGCCGGCCCAGCTTTTTCGCGGCGTAAATGTGATTTGCGTCGACCCAAAACCATTGCTCCGGCGAGCGCGGCGAAACCAGCCGACATATGCACTACCGTCCCGCCCGCGAAATCGAGCACTCCCAATTGGCGTAGCAAACCGTCGGGATGCCAAGTCATGTGCGCGAGCGGCGCGTAAATACAAAGGCTGAAGAGCACCATGAAAATTATGTAGGAGGAAAACTTCACGCGCTCAGCGAACGAACCGGTGATCAAAGCTGGCGTAATGATTGCAAATTTGAGCTGGAAAAGTGCGAAGAGCAATAGAGGGATCGTCGGCGCGAGAGCCGGGTCAGTCGCGAGTCCGACATTTTTGAACATGAAAAATGTCGCCGGATTACCAATAATACCGCCGATACTGTCACCGAACGCGAGCGAAAACCCAACCACAACCCAGAGAATACTGATCACCGCCATTGCGATGAAACTTTGGAGCATGGTCGAAATCACATTTTTTTTGCTGACCATCCCGCCGTAGAAATATGAGAGTCCCGGCGTCATGAATAAAACTAAAGCCGTCGCCGTCAGCATCCAGGCGACGTCAGCAGGGACAATTTGATTGTCGACCACTTGAGGCAAGGGCGCAGAAAATGCGCCAATTAAAGCGGTAAGAAAAAGAAGGGTAAAGGCAATTTTCCAAAAGATGCGCATGGTCAGTTGGGGAATTAGAAGTAGATTGTAGTGATTAGGTGAGCAAAACGATCAAAGGCTCGTCCTCAAAACAGATAAGCGGAAAGTTAGTTTTTGTCCGTGAAAAAATTCACAAACTTTTGATGGCTAAGCCATCCGCAGTTCGCAGTATGCGAACGAGGGATGGTGGCCGGGGGTAGAATTGAACTACCGACGCAAGGATTTTCAATCCTTCGCTCTACCACTGAGCTACCCGGCCATCTCGTCTGCATCTCGCGAAACAAGCGAGGCGGATTTTAACCCGCCTCGAGATTTTTGAAAATTAGAATCGGCGCGGCGGTCGGCCTCCGTGTCCGCCTCCCGCTGGTCGCGGCGGTCGCGGCGCGCGCTTCATTTCGACGCCGTCGATCACACGAGTCAAATTAATTCTACCCATCGCATCGACCTCGACGACTTTCACGCGAATGTGCTCGCCGACTTTGACCGCGTCTTCGACTTTTTCAATTCTATGCGGCGCGAGTGCGGAAATATGCACCATTCCGTCTTTGCCCGGGAGGAATTCGACGAACGCACCGAAGTCCATAATTCGCACGACTTTGCCGTCAAACTCATCGCCAACTTTCGGAACATAAACAATCTGCTCAATCCATTTACGCGCTTTTTCGCCACCCTCTTGGCTCGGCGCGGTGATCGTGACCAGACCATCATCGTCCACATCAATCTCAACTCCGCATTCGGCTGTGATTTTTTGAATCGTCTCGCCACCCTTGCCGATGACTTCACGAATTTTTTCCGGGTCAATTTTGATCGAGAGAATTAGCGGCGCGTATTGGGATAATTTTTCACGCGGCGCGGGAATCGTAGCCAGCATCGCAGCACGAATCTCGTCACAGGCACGACCGGACTGCGCCAACGCCTCTTGTAAAATCGCCTCTGAAACGCCTTTTACTTTAATATCCATTTGCAGAGCTGTGATGCCTTTTTCTGTGCGCGCGACTTTGAAATCCATATCGCCTGCGAAATCCTCGAAGCTCTGGATGTCAGTCAGAATTTTATGCGTCGTGAATTTGCCTTCGGAGTCTTTGTCGGTCACCATTCCCATCGCGATCGCGGAGACTGGCCGCGCGAGCGGAACGCCAGCATCCATCAGCGCAAGTGTCGAACCGCAAACCGCCCCCATCGAGCTTGAACCGTTGCAGCTCAAAGTTTCTGAGACGACTCGCAAAACGTAGGGGAAGCGATCACGCGACGGCAACACTGGGAGCAAAGCGCGCTCAGCTAGATCGCCATGACCGATTTCGCGGCGACCCGGACCACTGCGGCGTCCGCTCTCCCCGACTGCGAAAGGCGGGAAATTGTATTCGTGGATATAAAAACGGTGGTAATCCTTATCCATCGTATCGACGATCATTGCCTTGCCTGGACCACCCAGAGTCGCGACCGAGAGCGTTTGTGTCTCACCGCGATTGAAAAGACCCGAACCGTGTGTCCGCGGCAAAACTCCTGCCTCGCAATTCAGAGACCGCACCTCATCCAGTTTGCGTGAATCGAGTCGCAGATCTTTTTCGAGAATATTTTTGCGCAGATTTTTCTCGAAGTGCGAATTAAGAGTTTCTTTCAGTTCACCTGCGGAAAATTTTCCAGCTTCAATCTCAGCCGCCAAACTTGTAATCAATTTATTTTCGAGCGCTTCGATCGCAGCGTGAATCAAGTGCTTAGAGCTTCCTGCAATTGTATTTAAATCTTTTTCGGAAATCGCAGCTGCGACTGCTTTCTCGGCTTCCTCATTTTTGGTTTTTAGCAAAAGCTCAATCGGAGCGGGCTTAACTTTGTCGCGCAACTCGATTTGCAACTGGCAGATTTTTTTGATTTCAGTGTGTGCCAAAGCCAGCGCTTCTAACATTTTTTCATTTGAAATTTCTTTCGCGCCGGCTTCGACCATCGTGATCGCGTCGAGTGTCCCCGCCACAGTCAAAACCAAATCGCCTTCTTCTTCCTCGGAATAAGTCGGATTCAGAATCAATTTGTCGTCCTTCAAACCAATGCGCACCGCTCCGATCGGCCCAGCGAAGGGCGCACCCGAAACCATCAACGCCGCGCTTGCGGCATTCATCGCTGTCGTCGCGGGATCGACTTGGAGATCAGCGGAAAGAACCGTCGCGATAATTTGGATGTCGTTCGTCGTGCCCTTCGGGAAAAGCGGACGAATCGGACGATCGATCATCCTCGAGCGCAAAACCGCAGCATCGCTCGGCCGACCTTCGCGCTTGATGAAACGCGAGCCCTTGATTTTGCCCGCCGCGTAATACTTTTCCTCATATTCGCAGGACATCGGGAAAAAATCGCAACCAGCTCGTGGCGCGGCGACCACGACGGTTGCGAGGACGACTGTATCACCGAGCGAAACGACGGCCGAGCCAGTCGCCTGCTTGGCGAGTTTGCCCGTCTCGATGACGAGCGGACGGGAGGCGATTTCTCCCGCGACTTTTTGGGATTCCATTTTATTGGGGTTAAATAACCCTCCGGAACCGAAAGCGAGTTGCGTCCGCCGAAGCGGATCGCGGCCCGAATTTCGACTTCGGAGGCTTTTGTATTTTAACAGAAACGTAAATAAAATCACCTCTTTTTTTATGAGAAAACTAAAGGGACACAGCGAAATTTTTGGAATCGAAATTCTCGATCGTGAACAACTCACGCCAAAAATTTTTGCTGAGATTTTACAAAGCCTAAATTCGATTCGCACGGAAATCGCCAACGCCTTTGGCTTTGATGAATACTATTTTCATTTTGAAGTCGACAGACTAATCGCCGCGTGGCAAACAATTTTGGTACGTGACACGCGCAGCCAACTCGCAGCATGGGCTAGTATTCACGATGATTGCGATGAAAATGGAGTTTTTCGTGGAGTAGCAATTTGTACAGTCTTTCCAAAACTCCGCCGCAAAGGAATTGCGACTTTGCTGGCTAAAAAAATAATCGAACTTTGTTGGCAGTCGAGTGAGGTCGATACTGCACAGTTTAATATTAGCTGGAAAACAAAACATTCCGAAAAAGCTTTGCGAAGTGCTTGTAAGCAGCTCGAAATTCCTTGGGAAACTGTTCAAAAATTTAGCGATCTCGGATCTGAAATGAATTTTTTTCGCATCCCGCCCAGAAATTAATTAAAATCGAATCGTGGGAATCTCACTCAAAAATTCGAATGAAATCGCGATAATGCGGCGAGCGTGCCAGATTCAGTCTGAGATTTTGAATAAGGTTTGCGCCGCTGTCCAAGCTGGCATCTCGACTCTTGAGCTCAATGCTTTGGCTGAGAATCTTTGTCGCGAGCGCCAAATCCGACCCGCTTTCAAAAATTATCACGGCTTCCCCGCCGCAATTTGCGCGAGCCGAAACGACAAAGTAGTTCATGGCATCCCGAGCAGCACGGAAATTTTGCGCGAAGGCGACATCATCGCGATTGATTTTGGCCTGATTTTGGAAGGCTTTTACGCCGATGCTTGCCGGACTGTCCCGGTCGGGAAAATCTCTGGCGAAGCGGCGAAACTGATTGAGCGCACCCAGGAAAGCCTGTATCGCGGCATCGCGAAAGCCAAGCCGGGCAATCATACTGGCGATATCGGCCACGCGATCGAGAGTTTCGTGCGGCAATTCGGTTATTCGCCAGTACGGGAAACGGTCGGTCACGGCATCGGAAGAAATTTGCACGAAGATCCGGAAGTGCCGAATTGGGGTCGCCCGAAAACCGGAGTCGAGCTGCGTCCCGGAATGACGATTTGTATCGAGCCGATTATCAATTCCGGCTCGGGAGAAATTTTGACTGAAAAAGATGGGTGGACGACCCGCAC
>JAZDPN010000032.1:0-19720 GCA_043797545.1 Patescibacteria group bacterium
TCGAACTCGGCAAAAACATCGCCGGCATCGAGTTTGGTCGTGATTTTTTGGAACGAAACGCCGGTTTTTTCAGCATTTGCGAGAATCGCCGACTGGATCGGCGACGCTCCGCGAAACTGCGGCAGCAGCGACGCGTGCAAATTCACCGCGCCAAATCGCGGAATCTCGAGAATTTCGGTCGGCAGAATTTGGCCGAATGCGACGACCGCGAGAAAGTCCAAATTCGGCGGCAAATTCTGCGCGGTTAATTTATTTTGCTCGACCGGAATCTGCAATTTTTCCGCGAGAATTTTGACCGGCGGCGGGGCGATTTTTTGGCCGCGACCGACCGGGCGATCCGGCTGCGTGAAAACTTTCACGATTTCGATTTCCGAATCAGCGGCGAGATTTTCGAGCGACGGAAGCGCGAACTGCGGCGTCCCCGCAAACGCGATTTGAATTTTCGGCACGGCGAAATTTTAGCGTAAAATCCCGGCGTGAATTTCACAAGGAGAGATCAACTCGAAAGACATCTCGAAAAATTAGTCGGCGCGCTCGTCCCCCGTTTTTTTCCAATGCAAAAATTCGGCTTCGTGAATGTGGTTGGATTGCAGCTCGCGAGCGGTTTTGATTCAGCGCGCGTACAAGTCGCAGTCGAGAAAAATTCGCACCAATTCGAAGAATTCGCGCGAAAAGTAATTGCCCAGATTCAAAAAGAAGTGAATGCGAATCTCCCGCGCAAAAAAATTCCGAAACTGATTTTGGAGCTGGACCGGACTAATGAACTTTTGGCGAAAATCGATAAACTGTAATAGAATCGCGAACTTAATATTAGGGACAATGAGACAACCCTGTAAAATAAAATTCAGAGATATTGATCGTCTAGTCGCCGGACTCAACACGGCTGAAGTGCTCACTGCATTAAGTGGGCTTCTTATGTTGCAAAAAACAACAACCAACCCGTTGATTTTGGAAAAAATCAACAAAGTAATCTCTGCGATTGAAGACAGAATCGCAAAGTGCTTGCGTAATCACAAACGTACTTGCGCCAGACTATTGGTATATTTCCTACTTCAAAATCCCAACCAATCTCGCGCCTCGAAAAGTCCTTTGCGCTCTTTAGCAACCAGCCACTCCGCCCCGGCGACCGCACCCGACGCAAGCGCATCGCGATTCTTCGAAGTGTGAATGAGCTGAATCGAATCAGAACTTCCGTCGAAAGTGACTTCGTGAATTCCGAAAATTTTGCCGACGCGGCTCGCCGAGATTTGCAACTTATTCGCCGGGACGGGCTGCTCGGCATTGTCGAGCAAAATTGCTTTTTTGCTCGGAAAATTTTTGAGAATCAGCACCGCGATTTCTTTCGCCGTCCCGCTCGGCGCATCGGCTTTGCCAGTATGGTGCGTCTCGTGAATCGCCACGTCGAAATTTTTGCCAAACAAAATTTGCGCCGCATCCGCGACGATTTTGTAAAAAGCCTGCACTCCGACGGAAAAATTGCCGGCGTAGAGAACCGAACCGGAATTTTTCGCGACGAACTTTTTCACTTCGGGCAATTTTTCGTACCAACCAGTAGTCCCGACCACAGTCGGAATTTTCAATTTCGTCAGCTTTTGCAAATTCTGCAAAACAACTTGCGGGTGCGTGAAGTCAATCGCGACCTGCGCGCCGTTCAAACTTTTTGCCGAAATCTCTGTAAATAAATCGGGCCTGCCCGCCGCAGCCTCGGCGAAGGCGGGGTCGATCTTCGCGACGACTTGATGCCGACGCGCAAGCGCGACCTGCTCGATCGCCTGACCCATTTTGCCGAAACCGATTAGGGCGATTTTCATGCCGGGATTTTACTTCTTTTTCGCGCGAAGTTAAACTTTCTCCCGCTTTCTAAAAATCTTTTTGATGAAAAGTCCCTCACGACGCAGTGGCCTCACGACCCTCCTGATCCTCGCCCTTATCGCAGCCAGCGTCTATGTGATCTTTGGCCAGAATAAGGAAAGTCCGACCGAAGTTCCGATTTCAACCGTCCAGCAACAATTCACGGCTGGTCAGATCGAGAAAATCAAAACTGAAGGCAGCTTGCTGACGATTACGCTGAAAGATAAAACTATCGAGAAATCGACTCGGCCAGCCGGCGAAACTCTGAAAGATCTCGGCTTCAGCGACCCCAAGTCTGGAGTCGTCATCGAAGCGGTCGATTCGACCGGCTCGGATTTTTGGCTGAATGTGATCGCCGGCATCATCCCCTTTCTCTTGATCGCAGCTTTCTTGGTTTACATGATGCGCCAAGCGCAAAGTCACAACCAAGGCGCGATGAGCTTCGGACAGTCGCGCGCACAGGTCGCCGACAAGACTAAGAATAAAACTACTTTTGCCGATGTGGCCGGAGCAAATGAAGCGAAGGAAGAATTAGTCGAGATCGTGGACTTTTTGAAAAATCCGAAGAAATACACGGCGATGGGCGCGAAAATTCCGAAAGGCGTAATGCTCGTCGGTCCTCCGGGCACGGGTAAAACTCTGCTGGCACGCGCGGTCGCGGGCGAAGCAAATGTTCCTTTCTTCTCGATTTCTGGTTCGGAATTCGTCGAGATGTTCGTCGGTGTCGGCGCGAGCCGCGTCCGTGATTTGTTTAAAAAAGCGAAACGGAATGCTCCGGCGATTGTCTTCGTCGATGAGATTGACGCAGTCGGACGCCAGCGTGGCGCCGGACTCGGCGGCGGCCACGATGAACGCGAACAAACTTTGAATCAAATTTTGACCGAGATGGACGGCTTCGAAACCGGGACGAATGTAATCGTGATGGCCGCGACGAATCGCCCCGATGTTCTCGACCCAGCTCTCTTGCGACCCGGCCGCTTCGACCGGCGCGTCGTGATCGATATGCCTGATATCGGCGAACGGCTCGAAATTCTGGGCGTCCACTCGCGCAACAAACCTTTGGCAAAAAATTCCGATCTCGAGAAAGTCGCCCGCCAAACCCCTGGTTTTACCGGAGCCGATTTGGAGAATCTTTTGAACGAGGCGGCCATCCTCGCGACCAAGCGCGGATTAAAAACTATCACTCAATCCGAGCTCGAGCATGCCATCGAGAAGGTCGCACTCGGACCGGAGAAGAAATCGCGCGTTCTGACCGATGATGAGAAAAAAATCACTGCTTTCCATGAAGCCGGCCACGCAGTCGTGAGTCACGTCCTACCGCACACCGATCCAGTGCACAAAGTTTCGATCGTCTCGCGCGGGATGGCGCTCGGCGTGACTTGGTATTTGCCGGTGATCGACCGCCGACTAGAGAGTGAATCGCGTTTTCACGACGAGCTCGCGAGTCTCCTCGGCGGACACGTCGCAGAGGAAATGGTTTTCGGCGAAGTGACGACTGGCAGCTCGAACGATTTGCAGCGGGCGAGCAAAATCGCGCGAGCGATGGTGACGAAATTCGGAATGAGCGAAAAACTCGGTCCGGTCATTTTCGGCAGTTCGCACGGCAGCGTTTTTCTTGGCAAAGATTTGATGCACGAGCGCGATTATTCCGAGCAAATGGCGAGCCAAATCGACGGCGAAGTGCGCAAAATCGTCGAGACGGCATACCAAACCGCCAAGAATATTTTGTTTAAAAATAAAGCTAAATTGAAAAAGATTGCTGAGAAACTACTTGAGGTCGAGACACTTGATTCGACTGACTTTGAAAAACTTTTCGGCGCGAAAAAGGTGACCGTCGAGATGCAAATTAAAATTTAAAAAATGCTTTACCTCGCCTCTGATCACGCCGGATTTGAACTGAAAAACACGCTCGCGAAATTTTTGACCGCGCAAAAAATCGCTTTTGAAGATCTCGGCTGCAAATCCGAGGAACGCTGTGACTACCCCGACTTCGGACACGCGCTCGCGAAGAAAGTTTTGGAGAATCCGGCCAATCGCGGCGTCGGAATTTGCGGCTCGGGACTGGGAATTTCGATGGCGCTGAATCGACACGCTGGGATTCGCGCGGCGCGCGCGGTGTCAGTCGAAGACGCGGAACTCGCGCGCCGACACAACGACGCGAATGTTTTGGTCTTGGCTGGACGGCAAACTGCGCCGGAACTCGCGAGTGAAATGCTCGCCAAATTTTTGGCGACGGATTTTGAGGGCGGCCGCCATTCGAATCGTGTCAAGAAAATTGAAATCAATTAATACAAAAATTTTGTAATTAGAATTCCTATACCCTAAACCCTAAAACCTGAACCCTAAAATTAAAATCGCGCCGTCAATTCTTTCCGCCGATTTCGGGAAGCTGAATGAAGAAATTCGATCGGTCGAAAAATTCGCTGAATGGCTGCACGTCGATGTGATGGACGGCCACTTCGTCCCGAATCTCACCCTCGGCGCACCAATCGTGCGATGCCTCAAAACAAAGCTTTTTCTCGATTGTCATCTCATGGTGACGAATCCGGAAATTTTGCTCAAAGATTTTGCGGAGGCGGGGGCGGACGCGATCACGATCCATCTCGAGACGAAAAATGTTGAGAAAAATTTACGCAAGATTAAAAAGCTCGGCTGCAAAGTCGGTATCTCGATCAAGCCCAAAACGCCGCTCGCAAAATTGGAAAAATTTTTGCCACTCGTTGATCTCGTACTCGTGATGTCTGTCGAGCCGGGTTTCGGCGGACAGAAATTTATGCAGAATTCTTTGCCGAAAATCAAAAAGTTACGCGAAAAATATCCGCAGCTCGAAATCGCGATCGATGGTGGGATCAATGCCGAAACTGCAAAATTAGCTCAAGAAGCCGGGGCAAGTGTTTTGGTCGCGGGCAGTTACATTTTCAAATCCGCGAATAGGAAAAAGGCAATTGCTGAGTTGCGGGGATAGCTTATCTCGAAAAAATTTAAATTTGCATCATGAAGGTAAAAATAGAAAGTAAATTTTCGGTATTACAAAATTTTTTAAATCAATTACATGATCGATTGTTTTTCGCTTATTCATGTTTTGAAATTTGGGAATCTTTTAAGGAAATGCTTGCCCCAAATAAAATTGGAAAGGACGAAGCAGTTAAAAACTTAAAGACGATAAATAGGTTTAATTATTTTTTCCTACCGACACAGGAGGCACATAGAAAAATTTTTTCACTTGAGCTTTCTAAGTTTTTTGACCTCGACAGAAATTCACTTTCAATCGTAAAAATATTAGATTTTACGCAACAAAATTTGAAACAATTAACTATAAAGGAATTCAAAGAATTTAATCAAGGAAGGGAGCATTTAGAAAATTTAGCGAAAAACTACGAAGGTATACAAAGCAAAGATTTAGAAGAGTGTGAAAAAATATTATTTGAAAATGGATTGAACACAAAGGAAAAAGACAGAGAAAAAAGAATTGAAAAAGGCAGCTTAATCTGGAAATTAAAGAAATTTCGTAATCAATATCTGGCGCACGATCAAATTAAAAAAGAAAAAATTCCGCTATCTGTTTATGACATCAATAATCTTTTTCGTTTGTCAGGAAAAATATTGAATCTACTTTCGTATAAATCCAACCATAATTCAACTTGGCATTTTAGTGGAAATGATAATGTAAAAAGACACACCAATTTAGTAGTACAAAAATTGCGCGGTTAACTTTCTTTCTCCAATCTTGCGTTCCGCAATTTCCAGCCGACCAAAAGCATCGCGAGAAATAATCCGCCGAGCGCGAGTAATTTGCCGAACGCATTGTCGATGAAAAGTGCGATCGCGCCAAACGCCGCCGACGCACAGTAAACCGCGAGCACTGTTTGCGGTTTCGAAAAACCTGCCGCGAGCAGCCGGTGATGCAGATGACCGTAATCCCCGCGAAACGGCGATTGCCCGGACAAAATTCTCCGCAACACAACCCAAATCGCGTCAAGCAGCGGAAAGCCCAAAACCAAAGCCGCGGTCGCGATTTTGCCGCCGGAAAAAACGGCGAGCGCGCCGAGCACGAAGCCGAGTAACATCGAGCCCGAATCCCCAAGCAAAATTTTCGGTGGTGGAAAATTAAAAATCGTGAACGCGAGTGCGCCACCCGCGAGAATCGCAGCGAGTGCGACGACAGCAGATTGATCGAAATAGTGGTAGCCCGTCCGCGCCGCGAGGAAAAAAATAACGAGCGCGGCGAGTCCGGCGATCCCGCTCGAAAGTCCCGCGACACCGTCGAGCCAATTCAGCGAATTCGTCAAAAGCACGACCCAAAAAACCGTGAACAAATCCGCAAGCAAAGTCAGATGATACTCCCCGCCCCAAAACGCGCCGATATTCCAATCGATCTCGGCGAGGTTGATCGAACCGCCAAAAGGATTCGTGAGATGATCGATACCGAGTCCGGACACGACGAGAATTCCCGCCGCGATAAATTGGATGATTAATCTGACCCAGGCCGGTAAGCGAAATGCGTCGTCGAGAAACGCGGTCAGCGTGAGCAGCGTCGCGCCGACGAGCAAGCCGAGCACTTCTTTCGACAGCGGCACGAAAATCAAAACCGCGATCACGAAGCTCGCGAAAATCGCGAGCCCGCCGAAATACGGAATCGGTTTGCGTTTCAGTCCGTATTTTTTCGGGTCGTCGAGCAATCCAAGTCGCGGAAAAAATTTGATCGCAGAAACAGTCAGCAAGACTGTCAGAACGGAAGCGAAACCGAGAGGCAGGAAATTCACGACTGAAGAAATTTTAAATTTGAAATTTCGAGTTTCAAAATAATTTTGGATTTTTGAATTTTTCAATTCTAAAACTATTCCCTATCCCCTAAAACCTAACCCCTGATTTTGCGCGTCGCGAACTCGACCAGTTTTTCAGCCGGGAGATTTTTGGCGAAAACTTTTTCCGGTTTGAGCGAATGCTTCGCGTCTTCGCGCGCGAGAATCGCGAGAAAATGATTCTCAAAAAAAGCCGCGACGAGCGGATCACTCGTCCGCGCCGAAATTTTTTGGCCGTTTTGAATCTTGTCCGCCTCAAGTCGAGTCAGATTGATCGGCGGCAAGGTAATCCCTGCCTCAATCGGGAGAACCTTTTCCAGCCGAATCGAACGTAGAGGCAGAGCGCGATTAAGCGTGAAATCGCCAATCCGAGTTCGGGTCAATTTGGAGAGATAGGCGCCTGTCTCTAGTCTAGAGCCGAGGTCCCGGGCCAGTGAGCGAATATAAGTCCCACTACCACAACGCACAGAGATTTCTGTTTTGGGAAAATCAAAATTGCGAATTTTAATTTCGTGAATCGCAACCTCACGCGATTTGAGCTTAACCTCTGCACCACGTCGCGCCAGCCTATGAGCCGATTGACCAGCGATTTTAATCGCCGAAAACTGGGGTGGAATTTGATGCACCAAGCCAGTAAATTCTGGTAAAACTTTCTCTAGGTCGGCTCGGGTGAATTTCTTCGCTTCAGGCAAAACAGTCAGCTCACCCTCGGCATCATCGGTCGTCGAAGTCGCGCCGAAGGTAATCTCGGCCTCATATTCTTTTTCGGAATTTTGGACATATTCGAGCAAACGAGTCGCCGCCCCAATCCCGAGGATCAAAACGCCAGTCGCCATCGGATCGAGCGTCCCAGCATGACCAATCTTGCGAATTTTCAAGCGACGGCGCGCGAAAGCGACCGCATCGTGTGAGGTAATTCCTTTCGGTTTATTGATCGCGAGGAAGCCGTCCATCTGGGTAATTTTAGCGGAATTCGATCGAAATGCTGGGAGAGAAATTTACGGTTCATTTTTTGCCAAGTTCCCAAATCTCAATTTCTAATTTCCAAACCTGTCTGCCGACAGGCAGGTAAATTCCAATTTTCGAATTTCGAATTTGAGATTTATTTGGATTTTGATTTTTGGAACTTCGTAAATTTGAAAATTAATCTAAAATCCTCTCGTGCTCGCTCCTCAATTGAGTTCGATTGCCCTGGTCGGTAGCCGGGTCAGCGACAGCCGTCGAAGCTATTTGGCGCGAATCGTGAAATTCCTGGCCAAGCGCCAGAAAATTATTCTGTTTGAAAAAACGCTTGCCAAAATCCTGGGAGAAAAAGCCGCCAGCCCAGCCCTGATTCGCCAGGCCGATTTGATTCTAGTTTTTGGTGGAGACGGCGCACTGCTCGGGGCAGCGCGGGAATATTTTGGCGCGCAAGGTAAATTCGCAGGCATCCGACTCGACGGCACACTCGGATTTTTGACGGAATTCGCGCCCGAAAACTTGGAACAACTGCTGGCTGAGTTTTTTGTCGGCAACTTCGAGACTAGCTCGCGAATTCTCCTGACTGCCGAGATCTGGCGCAATGGCAAAGTCATCCAAACTCTGCACGCCCTGAATGAGATTGTCTTGAATCAAAACCGTGTCGCGAAATTAATCGCACTCGATTTCGATTTTGACGGAAAACGCATCGCAACTTTTCATGCCGACGGCGCGATCATCGCGACTCCGACTGGTTCAACCGCTTATTCTCTCTCGGCCGGCGGACCGATCCTCGATCCAAATCTCGCGGCCGTGATTTTGACTCCGATTAATCCACACCTACTGGCGGCGCGACCTTTGGTCTTGCCAGCGACTGGGAAAATTCGAGCTAAAATCACTAGTCCGAATTTGATGCTCACAGCTGACGGTCAAAAAAGTTTTGGCCTAAAAAGCGGAGACGGAATCATTTTCGAAAAAGCGGATTGGCAACTCAAAGTCATTCATCCGAGAAATCGAAACCATTTCGAGATTCTCCGGCGCAAATTGAACTGGAGCGAAAGAAAGTTCTAATTTGTTCAAGATGTTCAATCGTTCGAATTGTTCGAGCAAGATGCAGCGCTGAAATTAGTCAGCAACACATTTAAACAAATAGAACATTTCGAACAACTCGAACATTTTCAGACGCTTTTTCTGGCCCACTTGAGATACAGGCTGGTCAAAAAATCTTTGGTCGCATCGACCAGACTGGAAAGCAGATCGCGCAAAGAGCGAATCTTGGCAATCTTCTCAGCGAGCCGGTGCGGAGAATATTTTTTGAGACCAACATAGGCCAGCAAAACTTTGCGCTCTTCCTTGCGAATCTCTTTGCGAATTGCAGCTGCGACTTCCTTCTGCATTCTGGATTGAGAGACGGTCGCCTGAACATGCGCAGCCAAATTTTGAGTCGAGTCATCATCACTCTTGCCGGTCGAACCGGAATAATCTTTTTTGTTGCCTTTATTTTCGGAAAAACCCTCACCGGATTCGTCGATTGAATCCGCGCCCTCGATCGCCCTCATCGCATCCGCGGAAATTTCGCGGGCGGCCGAACCGATTTCAGCGTTCGCCTCAAGCTCGTTGACGTTAACTTTTTCCGGCTTCGCCGAAGCAGTATTTTCGCGCGCTTTTTCGAAATTTCTTGAATTTGGCACGACAGAGATTTTATCACAAATGCGGTGGTATTTTAACATTTTTAAGCCAAAAGTTCAATCATTTGCTTCCGGCGGTGTTTTCGCTTAAAATCCGCCCACTCTTTTTGAGGGAGTAGCGAGATTTTGGCTCGCCGCGCTTGAACCTCATAATTTCTCACCATGAATCCCAAAAAGGCTTCCCCCAAAGGGGAAAAAGAAAATCCGCCGGTCGAAATTTCCGAGACCGAACTTTTAAAGTTGAAAAAGGCTGAAGCTAAAGAAAAAAAGGCCGCAGAAAAAGAGGAGAAAAAAGAGGCCAAAGAGGCTCGCAAAAAAGCGCCTCAAAAAGCCAAGGAGCGCAAAATGCAAAAGCGCAACCCGCTCAAAATCCATTCGAAAAAATGGCGTGCGGCAGCTGCAAAAATCGAAAAAGAGAAGCTTTATCCGCTAGCTGAAGCAGTGAAATTGGCTAAGGCAACTTCGACTACCAAGTTTGATGCCTCAATCGAAATTCACACTCGGCTCGGGATTAATACGAAAAAATCAGATCAAATCGTCCGTGCCTCGGTTTCTTTACCAAATGGAACCGGTAAGAAATTGAGAGTCGTCGCTTTCGTGAGTGAAGATAAGGCTGCCGCCGCGAAGAAGGCTGGTGCCGTCGAGGCTGGCGAAGAGAGCTTGATTGAAAAAATCGGGAAAGGCTGGCTCGAATTTGATGTTGCGGTCGCGACTCCTGAGATGATGAAGAAACTGGGCAAGATCGCGAAAACTTTGGGGCAAAAAGGTTTGATGCCCAATCCCAAAGCTGGGACCGTGACTGAGGATATCGAGAAATCCCTGGCGGAAATTCAAAAAGGCAAAGTCGAGTTCCGCGGCGATAGCTTTGGTATTTTGCACAATTTGGTCGGCAAAGTTTCCTTCGAGGACAAAAAGCTAATCGAAAATATCGAAGCCTATTTGCGCGCCGTTCTCGAAGCCAAGCCCAAAGCAGTCAAAGCGAATTATATCCGCAGCATCGCTCTAGCCAGTTCGATGGGGCCAGGAGTCAAGGTCGATGCAAACACAGTTTTGAAAAATCTTTAATTTGAAAGTTAAGATTTTCAGAATCGACAAAACCCTGCCTTTGCCAATTTATGAAACGGCTGGCGCGGTCGGTTTTGATTTGCTCGCGCGCGAGACGACGGAAATTTCACCAGGAGAAATTAAATTGATCCCGGCGAATGTGATCGTCGCGACTCCTCCGGGATTCGCGCTTTTGGTTACCTCGCGAAGTTCGACGCCACGCAAAAAAGGTTTAACTCAGCCGCACGGACTCGGGATAATCGATCAAGATTATTGTGGCACGGAAGACGAAATCAAAATTCAGGTTCACAATTTTTCGCGGGATAGAGTCGTCGTCGAGCGCGGGGAGAAAATCGCGCAAGGCCTTTTCGTACGCTGCGAACGCGCCGAATTCGAGGAAATCGAGAAAGTCGAAAAAGAAACGCGCGGTGGCTTCGGCTCGACCGACTTGGCGAATTAGCCTCTGGCCAAAACTAAACCCCAAACTTCTTTTGCGCCGTCTTTTTTGAGAATTTTGGCAGCCTCGATCAAAGTCGTCGCAGTCGAGGCGACGTCATCAATTAATAAAAATTTTTTATCTTGAGCCGAAAAACTTGGTGCAATCTGAAAAGCATTTTCGAGATTGCGCAGTCGTTCGGCTCGGGAAAGCTTGGCCTGTTGGGAAGTATTTTTTGTCCGAGTTAATAAATCTTGAATTGGCAAATTCAATTTTTGCGCGACAAATTTCGCCAAAAGTTCAGCCTGATTGAATCCGCGCCAGCGCAATCTTTTTCTGTGTAGCGGAATCGGGACGATGATGCACCCAGGCTGGTAATCCCCCTGTGTCATCGCTTGGACTAAAATAGCACCCAAATTCTGGGCTAAGTTTTCTGAAAATTTATATTTCAGTGCTCGAATCGCCGTGGCCAATTCCGGATTTTTTTGGTAACTCGCCGCGACGCACAGGCCGTCGAGCGGCGAAGCGCAATCGGCACAAATTTTCCCGCCGAAGCTTGGCGTCCAGCAAACCGGACAAAATTGTTTTTCGTTCGGGATGATTTTCGTGGCGCACTTTTCGCAAAACCACTCGCCCTCAGCTCCGCAGCCGACGCAGCGCACAGGGAAAATTATTTCGAGAAATGCGTTTTTGATTTTCGCGAGCACGAAAAAAGTTTAGCGAGATTTGGCAAATTTAGAAAAATATTTATAATTAGTAACTTAAATTTAAAAATGACAAAAGTTTTAAAATCTGAATCGCGCCCAAAAGCTGATCATAAGTCGCCAAAGCCAGCCGAAAATCCTGCAATAGCAGGCCTCAAAAGACAACTAGATGAAGCTCCAAAAGTGTTGCAATTACTTTTGCAAAACTTGAGTCAAGTAGAAAAATGGCAAGAAATCGACAGGCTTTTTTCTGGCCTGCCAGATTTTGCCGGGAGGTATTCTAATCGGGCTTATCAAGAAGGCCTCGAGGCAACACAAAATTATTCTCGAAAACAACTCATAAAATTATTGAAAGCACCTGATACAAAAAGCAAACCTGGCCTAATGGCAGCTATCAGATACAGACTTGAAACATTGATTTAAAAATGGTGGGTCCGAGAGGAGTCGAAGCTGGCTCGACGGTTTTTTTGAAATTCGAAATTGTGCGCGGGACGCCCCGAAATAATTTTTGAAAAACAAAATCAAGCGTGGAGAGAACTCAGCACCTCCAACGCACGAGGAAGAACCTCCTCCCGCCACTAGGTGGCCCCTTCGGGGCTACGCGGGAGAAGAACCTTCCTGGTGGGTCCGAGAGGAGTCGAACCTCTGACCTTCTGCACGTCAAGCAGACGCTCTAACCAACTGAGCTACGAACCCAAGATTTCAAGGTGGCAGGGCCAAGGGGAATCGAACCCCTATTACCAGGATGAGAACCTGGCGTCCTAACCGTTAGACGATGGCCCCAAATTTTACTAGTTAATTTGCATGGGATGGAACCCCGATTATCCCGCCGGGGCGGGACGTCCTAACCGTTAGACAATGGCCCCGTGACAGTCGACAGTTTTTAGTTGACAGTTACCAGCTACCTTGCAATTTTCCTGTTGATTGTCGACTATGGACTATCGACCCTTTTTAAAAGAGCCGCGAAATTTTAACGAAAACTTTTTCTTCTAACAACTTATTTCTTGCCTCTTATTCCTTATTCCTTAATCCTTAATTCTTACTTCTTAAAAATGTTTCCCGCAAATTTAGCTGCCGAACCGAGATATTCCTCAATTCGCAAAAGTTGATTGTATTTCGCGACCCGATCCGTCCGACACAGTGAACCGGTTTTGATCTGACCTGCCGCGACCCCGACCGCAAAATCCGCGATTGTCGTGTCTTCGGTTTCACCCGAGCGATGAGAAATCACAGCCGTGTAGCCTGATTTTTGCGCCAAGCGAACTGCCTCAATCGTCTCGCTGACCGTCCCAATCTGATTCAATTTGATCAGAATCGAATTCGCAACTCCCTTCTCGATTCCCCTCTGCAGTCTTTCCGGATTAGTGACAAAAAGATCATCTCCGACGAGCTGAATGCTAGAGCCGAGCTGCTTGGTCAGTGCACTCCAGCCCTCCCAATCGTCCTCCGCCAAACCATCCTCAATCGAGACGATCGGATATTTGGCAATCAGGTTTTCATAAAATGCGATCATCCCGGCTGAGTCTTTTTCCGCGCCCTCGATATTGTATTTGCTATGCGCAAAAAATTCCGAGCTAGCCGCGTCCAAAGCGATCTGAATTTGATTGGAATAACCAGCTGTCTTAATCGCCTGCAAAATAGCATCCAGAGCTTCATCGGTCTTAGCGAAATTGGGTGCGAAGCCGCCCTCGTCACCGACATTTGTGCCTAGGCCAGCTTTTTTGAGAATCTTTTTCAGCTCGTGAAAAGTCTCCGCTCCCGCCCGCAACGCCTCGGAGAATTTCTGGAATCCAGTCGGAACGATCATGAATTCTTGAATATCAATTCCATTATCGGCGTGCTGACCGCCATTCAAAATATTCATCATCGGCGTCGGCAGCAGCCAATTGGAATTGCCAGCCAGAAAACCGAAATGCTGAAACAGCGGCATTTTTTTGTGCGCTGCGGCGGCGCGCGCAGACGCAAGCGAGACACCGAGAATAGCATTCGCGCCAAGTTTTGATTTGTTTGGTAAGCCGTCCAGTGCGATCATCTTGGCATCCAAACTCTTTTGATCAAGCGCATCAAAACCCTGCAGTTCGCGCGCCAAAATTTCGTTGACATTTTGAACCGCTTTTTGGACGCCTTTGCCTCCGAAACGCGCAGCACCATCGCGCAGTTCGACTGCTTCATGCACGCCAGTCGAAGCGCCGCTCGGCACGGCCGCGATTTCACGCTCGCCGCTTTTCAGCTCGACTTCAACCTCGACGGTCGGATTGCCGCGCGAGTCGAGAATCTCGCGCGCGTGGATTTTCGCAATTTTAGACATGGTAAGAAGTAAGGGTTAAGGATTAAGTTTTTGCAGAATAAGACTTAAAAAATAAAAAGTAATAAAATGTCTATCGCGGATTTTAACAAATCCACAACTTAGTCCTTAGCCCTTACTAATTAATCCCTATTCCTTGCAAAGAGTCGTCGTCAAAATCGGGACCAACCTGCTCACTCGCGAAAATGGCTCGCTGAATTTGGAATTCATCGAGAAGGTTTCGCGTGAGATCAAAAGATTGCATGCCAATGAAGTCGAAGTCGTGATCGTGACGAGTGGCGCCGTCGCGGCCGGACGCGGCGAGCTGAAGCTCAATCGCGCCGAAGTGGAAACTTTGCACGAGAAGCAGGCCCTCGCGGCCGTCGGCCAGAGCAATCTGATGCAGAAGTATTACAAATATTTTTCACTGGAAAATAAAGTCATTATCGCCCAGATTCTGCTCACTCCGCATGATTTCGAGAATCTCGACACGCTGCAAAACACACACAATGTTTTGAAACTTTTGCTGGCGAAGAAAGTCGTCCCGATCGTAAATGAGAATGACGTCACCGCGACGGACGAATTGAAATACATGGCTAATGATCGGCTCGCAGCGCGAGTCGCGAATCTGGTCGGGGCGGATTCTTTAATTTTATTGACCGATGTAGCCGGACTTTTCGAGAGCGATCCGCATTCCAATAAAAAAGCCAAACTGGTTAAAACGATTGATAAGCGCTATTTGAAAAAATATTTCGAGATGGCCGGCGCAGCGAATGAGGGCGGCCACGGTGGGATGCACACCAAACTCGAGGCAGCCAAGATCGCCGAATGCGAGGTCTTCATCGCGGACGGGAATGGCAAAAATGTTTTGGCGGCAATCGTGGTCAAGGATGAAAACCCGGGAACAGTGCTACGCTAGACTCAGCCTTGACTCCCGCGAATCTCCTCCTCGTTTTCGAGCGCGTTGTAAAAAATCGGAACCATCACAAGCGTCAAAAGCGTCGCGAAAATTATGCCGAAGAAAATCGTCAGCGCAAGATCAATCCACATTTCGTCAGCCCAGATCAAAGGCACCACTCCCACGGCAGTCGTGACAGTCGTAAGTAAAATCGGCTGCAAACGATCAGCGCCCGACTCGACCGAAGCATCCAATTTCGAATGGCCGTGCCGAATTTTTTCGTTGATCCGATCAATCAAAATAATTGCATTATTCACGACGACGCCGAGCAACGCGACGATGCCGATAAATCCCGGAAAAGAAAAATTGCGGCCGACTAAAGTCAGTCCGGCGAAAACGCCGATCAAAGACAGCGGCAGCGCGAAACAAATAATAAACGGCTGCTTGAAAGAATTGAACTCCAAAACCAAAATCAGAACAATCAGAAATAGACCGATGATCATCGCACGACCGAGCGAGGCAAATGATTCGGTGACATCTTCGGTCTCGCCACCAATCTCAATGCGGACATTTTTTGGAATGTCCATCTGCTGCGTTTTTGCGAGAATCTGATTCGAAATATCGCTCGCGACGACACCCTCGTCGAGATACGCCGTCGCCGAGACAATCGTCTCGGTATCTTTGTGGTGAATCGTGGTAACCGCAGGAGCGATCGCGACATCGGCCAATTCGGAAACCGGGACGAGACCTTTCGGAGTCGCGATCAGCAAATTTTGAATTTGCGAAATGTCGCGGGGCGCGTTGCGGCAAATCGTGATTTTGTCACGGCGCTCAACCAAAGCTGTTTCCAAATTGTTTTCACAACTCTCCTCACGGAAATCGAGTGATACGACAATCGGTGTCTCCTCACCGTTGCGGAGAATTTTGACGGAATTGTTGCCGAAAATCGCAGCGCGCAACTCGGCCGCAACACCTGCCGCCGACGTACCATAAAAATTGAGTCGATCGCGCTTCAGCTTGAAATGAAACTCACCCGTCCCGTGTTCGATATTGTTGCTCACGTCGTGGGTCCCGGGGATCGATTCGATAACCTGCGTCAATTGTGTCGCAACTTGCTCAATCTCATCAATGTCGTCTCCGATCACGCGAACCTCGACTGGCGCACCAGTCGGCGGCCCAGCCTGAACTTCCGAAACTTCGACATCCGCCTCGGTAATTGATTTAATCTTTTCGCGCATCAGCTCGGCAATGTCGTAACTCTTCATGTCGCGCTCAGCCTTGTCGAGCAAATTGACTGTAATCGAAGCTTTGTTCGAACCGCTCGATGAGCTCGAAAAAATCGAAACTCCGGCCGCCGTCCCACCGAGAATCGTGACAAAATTGTCGACCTCGGGCAGCTCCATCACCATCTTCTCGACTTTGTCGACTGTTTGCGCCGTGTCTTCAAGCACCGTTCCAACCGGACGCTCGATATTGACCGAGAAAAATGCAAAATCGACCGAGGGAAACATCTGCACTTTCATGATGCCAACAATCGGGAAAGAAATCGTCACGAGCGAAGCGATAATCATTCCAATTACCCAGGTGCGACGGCGTTTTTTCGAGCTCAAAACGCGACGGATAAAAACTGCATACCAAGCACGCAGCGGCTTGATCCAGCGATCGAAAATCGGCTCACGGTCTCTCTCGTGACTAGTTCTCTTGTGATAATCGCGAAAAACGCGGGCGGCAATTGCGGGTAAAATAAAAATCGCGATAAAGAGCGAAGCAATCAAAGTCACCGAAACAGTAATTGGAATGTGTTTGATAAATTCACCCATGATTCCGGTCATCATCGTCATCGGAATGAAAACCGCGACCGTCGTGAGTGTCCCAGAGATCAACGGCGCGCGGTAAGTCTCGATCGCGAGCAAGGCCGCCTGCCGCCCAGTCAAATGTTTTTCTTTCACGCCGTCGTAAATCCCCTGCATAATCACGATCGAAGTATCGACGATCAAGCCAAGTGAAAGCACGAGCGAGAAAAGCGTGAGACTGTTTAAAGTTTCGCCAAACAGCGAGAGGCAAACGAACGAAACGAGAAAAATGAGCGGCACGGTGAAGCCAACCATCAAGCCCTCTTTGAGACCGAGAGCGACGAAAAGCACGATAAAAATAATCAGGATCGTCTGAATGCCACTCGTACCGAGCGTCGTGACACTGTCATAAATTTCTTTCGACCAATCGTTGGTAACCAAAATATCAGCCGCGGGTGGCAATTTTTCGAGTTTGAATTTATCAGCAACCGACTTCACCTCGCTCGCGATCTCGACAATATTCGCGCCAGTTTTCTTTTTGACTTGGAGTGTGACGGAATCGCGAAATTTTTTGTCGGCGAAAGTGTAAACACGCGCATCGCTGGTTTTTTCGGCAAAAACTTCGCGCACTTCGGCGATATCGCGCAGCAAAATATTTTGCCCGCCACGCGTCGCGACGGGCAGATCAAGCAATTCGTCCGCCGAATTGAACTGGCCTTTGAGCGAGGCCGTGTAATAAAAACCGTCTGTCAAAATCGAACCAATCGGCGCGTCGATGTGATTCGCGGCAATCGCAGAAACGACTGAGGAAAGCGAAAGCTGGTAGCCTTCCATTTTTTGGATGTCGATCAAAACCTGCATTTCTCGTTTTTCCAAGCCAGAAAGCAGTACATCGCTCACGCCGTTAACCGCTTTTAATTCGTCCTGCAAATCCTCACCGAATTTTTTGAGATCGGTCGGCGGCAGATTGGAAAGAATCGAAACTGTAATAATCGGCTGGTCATCAATCCGCACCTCGGTCACGATCGGATCGGTCGCGTCCTCAGGTAGGTCGGATTTCGCCATATCGACCTCATCGCGCAAATCGCGCAATGATTTATCGAGATCGGCGTTCGCTTCAAATTCGACGGAAATCGAACTGACACCTTCGCTTGAGCTCGATTTCAATTCTTTGAGGTTATCGAGATTTTGCAATTTTTCCTCGAGCCGATCAGTGACCAATTTCTCGATATCGGTCGGCGACGCGCCGGGATAAACCGTCGTCACCATCGCGAAAGGAATTTTGACTTCAGGGTCGGATTCAAGCGGCAAACTAAAAAGCGCGAACAGCCCAAAAGTAAACAGCGAGATAATGACAAGCAAGGCGACGCGCCAGTTATTGACGAAGAAGCCCCAAAACGACTCACTCGTTTTCGCGATGGCTTTTTCTTCTTGCGGCGTCATGCTAATTAATTACCTCGACTGCGAGTCGATCTTTCGCATCATCGAGCACGCGACCCCCTGAGACGATCAATTCCTCACCGACTTCCAAACCGGAAGTAATCTCGACAAATTCACCTTCAAGCGCTCCAAGCTCGACGATGCGCTTGAAAGCTTGGCCATCCTGGACAACCCAGACAAAATTGCCCGAGGCGAGAATATTGACAGCCGTGATCGGAACAAAAATACGGTTGTCGGACGAACTGCCCTCACCAATCTGAAAACGTAATTTCACGAATTCGCCCGGATGAAGATAGGGATTTTTGTGCAGGATTTCGACTTCGAATTTTTTGGTCAAAGAATCAGCCGATGGCGCGATTGCTGAGATTCGGTCGGAGCTAGCAGCCGCGATTTTGACCTCGTCGCCGAGGTGCACTTTGCGCACTTCGCTAGCTGAGAGATGCGCCACTATCTTCAGAGTCGAGGCGTCTTCGACTCGCACCAAGGTTGCCCCAGCATTAGTCTCGTCACCCGGATCGACCTCGAGCGCGGTAATCTTGCCAGAGAAGGGAGCTGTGATTTTGAGCTTGTCCTGGGAAATCCGCGCCTGCGATAAACTACCCGCGACCGCATCAAGTGAAGCTTTGGCTGAACTACGAGTGAGTCCGGCCGATTTCTGCGCCGAAGCAAGAGCGGCCTTGGCCGACTCGACTGCTTGGCGTGCCGACTTTTCGTTGGAAGAGAGCTGCGTCAGAGTCGCTTGATAAGCCGCCTGGGCTGAAAGCACTGACTGCGATTCGCCATTTGAATTTTGCTCAGCCGAGTCGAGAGCCGATTTGGCTGAATTGAGCGACGAAATTGCACCGCGCACAGTCGAGATCTTGGCATTGATGGCAGAAATGTCGGCATTCAAAGTAGCCTGGCTGAAAGCCGCTCCGGTCGTCGAGCTATTGAGAACTTCCAAAGTTTTCGTTGCGGCTGTCTCAGCCGAGCGCAAAAGCGCCAAAGCCGCATCGTAGTCGTCAGCCGAATTCTGAAGCGCGTTCAGCGCCTCGGAAATCGCGTTTTCGGCTAAATCTTTCGAGCCGAATCTGAGCGCGCCGAGAAAATCTTCGTATGAGTCGTTGGAATTTGCGTAAGCTGAAGAAACTCCGATAATTGCATCGCAGGCCGCGACTGCCGAGTCAGCAATTGGATAGGCCGAGCTGATCGCATTATCTAGAGACGTCTGAGCCGAAGAAACCGAAAGTCCACTGGAGAGCTTGGCTGCGCTCAAGGCCTCCTCAGCCTGGCGGCGTAGCGCCTCGTTTTGTGCCAAGACATTAGTCAAACCGATTTGGGCAGTCTCGAGACCGACCTGGGCTGACTCAATCGATTTTTGAGCCGTAAGCTGGGTCTGCGTCAGAGAATTCTGAGCGTTGACATAGGCCGCGCCCGCTGTCGAACGCGTCGAGTCCACGCTGGCAGAAGCTAGCTGGATCAAAGTCTGGCCAGCCTGGACGGAGTCGCCGACTTTGACGAAAACTGCTTTCACATCAGCGCGCATCTCGGCAGTCAGCGTCGCCGATTTGGCGGCTTGTACTTCGCCGGTCGTCGCGATCTCGCGAAAAAGTCCGGGAGCAACAATCACGGTCTCAACCTGCGGAACATAAGCCTGCTCCTGGGTCGGACCAGTCGAGTCAGAGGCGGCACAACCAATCGCCACTAGGACAGCACAAAGAGCAATCCCTCCCGCGATTTTTTGGCCGTATTTGCGAGCTGCGGTTTTGAAATTCATCCCGGTATTTTAGCTTAAAATTGACAAAAAGTCAAAGCTATTTCATTCGAAATAACTCTCGATTGTC
>JAZDPN010000045.1:0-6852 GCA_043797545.1 Patescibacteria group bacterium
GGTCGGCAAAGACCATGCGAGACCCCTTCAATCTGTCATCTAAAATTTTCAATTAAATATTGGATAAAAGCTGTTGTTTCGGCATTCGAGTCCATGCCAGGATGCCACTCTCGATCATCAACAATGCCCTGATCACCTCCATTCCCATTCGAGCTCGGTCTTGCCACAGCGCCACAGCAACAACAAACAACGATATTTCTTAATCGACACCTTTGATATTCCTTAAGTGTTTTAATAATTTCTGCTCGTGGGGAAAGCTTACAACCTGAACACCATTCGGATACTGCCGTTTTTCCAAAATTAAATCTTAATTAAATTTTCGAATCGGAATTTTATATTGCAAAAACAACTTGGCAAGAGTGCCGAACTAAAAAAACTATCAGAAATAAATCAGGCCGCTGCCTCGGATGACTGTCTCAAATTTAAAATTCTTGCAATTTCTCTCAAGAGTTCGTCTCGCTGAAAAGGCTTGGCTAAACAACTATCTGTGCATTTTAGTAAATCATCCATGGGCACCTGACCGCCTGAAATTAAGATGATCTGAATACCCGACCTAGTCTTCTTAATAATCCCAGCTAGTTTCAATCCTGGCATGCCAGGCAAACCTTGGTCAATCAGGCAAAAATCACACTCTCCAAAATTGGCTTCCCGCAAAGCTTTATCCGGGTCGGCAAAAACTTGGCAAGCGATTCCAGCCCTTGTTAAATTCCTTTGGAAAACAGCAAGCAAAGCAGGCTCATCCTCAACCACGATCGCCCGCAAACCGGAAAAATCGAAAACTGAACTCTCGACCTTCATAAAAAATTTTTAAAAGTTTAAAATTTTAGTTTTCTAAAACTAAACTTTTCAAGTTACTTAATGTGTTTTTCATTAAATAAATTTAATCTGGCTTTTTGTTAGAATCCCCAAGATGCTGCCTCAACTCACAACTTTTCTCTTTGGCGCCGCTCCGGTCGGGGAGCTGCGCGCTGCGATTCCCTGGGGGCTGACCTTCGGACATCTCAGTTCGGCTGAGACCATTTTTTGGGCTTTGGCTGGGAATATTTTCGCGACTACCTTGGTCGTCCTACTCTTACCTTTTGTCGCCGCCTTTGCCACCAGGAATTTCAAACCTTTGGATCGAATTTTGCAAAAAATCTTTGCCAAAACCCGAGCCAAACATTCCAAGAATTTCGCCCGCTTTGCCAACCTTTTCTTGATAATTTTTGTCGCGATTCCTTTACCCGGGAGCGGTGCCTGGACGGCTGGGATGATCGCCTGGCTTTTCGGCGTTCCACCCAAAATCGCGATTCCGCTAATCGCGATCGGCTTGGCTATCGCCGCTGGGATCGTTTTTGGGATTACGACTGGCGCGATAGCTTTCGCAAGATCAGTTTGAAATCCAGCTCGCCCTGGCGGATTAGCCGCGCCGGCTTTTCGGAAACGTCAACCAAGGTCGAAGCTTGATTCTGCGAAAGCGAACCGTCGTCTAGAATCAAATCAATCTGCGGGAAAATCCGGGCAAGGTCTTGACTGTCTTTGGCGACTTTGCGGCCGGCCAAATTAGCCGAAGTCGTGACCAAAGGTCGCCCCATCTTCTTGGCCAAAGCCTGAGCAATCGGGTGACTGGAAAAACGCACACCGATTTTCTGACTGGAATTTTTTTTCGATTGAACTAGTAAGCTCAAATTTCCCGGCCAGAAATTTTTGATCAGAATATGAGCTTGGCAAAGCTTCGCGCCGATTTTATTGAGATAAGTTTTCGAGGGTAGACTCAAGAGCAGAGGTTTGCCGGGATCAGATCGCTTGAGAGCATGGACTTGGGCGACTGCTCGGGAATTTCGCGCGTCAGCGGCCAAACCCCAGACCGTCTCGGTCGGATGCGCGATAATTTTGCCCTTTTCCAAAAGCACGACCGCCTCGGCAATCGCGGAATTGAAATTGTTCGAATTGACTTTAATGATTTTCACTTTGGCGAAATTTTTTCGCACCGGCCGAATATTCCTCGACAATCATAAGGCAATCGCGCGCTTTTTCATTGTCCGGATCAATCTCGAGGACGCGCCGAAAAATCGGCAGTGCCTTTTCAATGTTTTTTTCATTCAGATAGCAAACACCCAGATCAGTCAGGATATAAACATCGTCCGGCGCCAGCGCTCTCGCCCTTTCGAGCAAGATGATACCTTTGCCGCGCTCACCAGCCATCGCGAGACTCCAGCCCAGACAGCGCAAAATTTCAGGGTGGTTCGGTTTGAGTTCGTCAGCCTTTTCGAGAAAATCGATTGAGGCCTCCCAATCGCGGCGGCAGGAGAATAAAAAGCCAAGTAAATAAGCTGCGTTGGCGGAAGCAGGATCGAGCTCGACTGCTTTGCGCAAAGCCTTTTCCGCTTTATCGAGTTTATTGAGCGAAATGAAATTATCTCCAATCTCTTCGTAAGCCTCGATACAGTCGGGATCCTCGGCCAAAATCTCCTCGCAAACTTGAATCGCTTCGGCGTATTTCGCCTGCAACTTCAGCTCGTCAGCACGATCAAGCAGTTCGTCAATTTTGTCGTCATCCATAAAAAATCTCAGCCGAGTTTAAATTTTTTTGAGACGGGCTGCAATTTCCGGATTGCTCTGAGCAGCGAAAAAATTGGCAGCGAGCCAACCGTAGCGCGAGCCGCAGTCAAATCTCTGGCCGGTCAAAACTTGACCGAAAACTTTTTCCGTCCGAGCCAAAATCGCCAGTGCATCAATCAGCCTGATTTCACCGGACTGCTGAGGGTGTTCCGCCAAAATCGCGAAGATTTTTTGCGGCACGATGTATTTGCCGATAATCGCTAAATCACTGGGCGCTTCGCCAATTCTGGGTTTTTCAACAAATTTTTGAATTGCCGAACTTTGATCGAGTGCGACCATGCCGAATTTATCGACCTCGCCCAGCGCGACTTTTTGTAGACCGACTACGGCTGAATTTTTGGAATCAAAAGCCTGTAATAATTCTTTGGTCGGCTCGCCGAAAATTAATTCATCTCCAAACAAAACCAAAAAATGGTCGTCTTGAATCATTTTCCGCGCTTGGAGAATCGCATGACCGTCGCCCAGCATTTCCTTTTGCTCGGCGAAATCGAATCGAGCCAGCTTGGAAATTTTTTGCACTCGGGCCAAATTTTCCGCATCACCTTTGGTGGCCAATTTTTTTTCCAAAGCTGGGTTGGGAGAGAAATGATTACGAATTGCTTCTTTGCCCTGACTGACTACAAAAACGATTCTCTCGACTCCCGCCGCGACAACTTCCTCAACCAAAATCTGCAAGAGTGGTTTGTCGAGAATCGGAAAAAGCTCTTTGGGAACAGCCTTGGAAGCGGGCAGAAAGCGCGTCCCGAAACCAGCGACCGGGATAACCGCAGTGCGAATTTTTGACATTGAGGGAATTTTAGCAGAGCAGAAAATGAGTAAAAAAATGTTTCAGGTCTAGTTTGACAAAATCAGTTTCTTTTGTGAAAATCAAAAGGATTTAGCTTCAAAAAGCCGTTTGACGATTCGCGCAAGCCAACCTAATATCTCATCCGTTTGAAATTTAATTTTCCAAACATGAATGCAGCCAGCCCTTCCCTCGATCTCACTCAAGTCCTTGAGGAGTTTTTCATGGTTCTCTCAAAGAAAGAGCAAGAAGTGATGAAAAGGCGCTTTGCGCTAGCTGGCAGCGAACGGCAGACTCTCGAAAAAATCGGTCAGCATTTCGACGTCACGCGCGAACGCATTCGCCAGATTGAATCAATCGCTCTGCAGAAGTTGCGCCGCACGATTGCTAATACCAAGCTGCAGCAGATCAATGAAATCGCCAAACAAACTTTGGAAAAAAACGGGGGAGTCTGTCTCGAAGAAAGACTCGTATCTGAAGTTTTGAATTTGATTCATTCGGTTAGCGAGATTGATGGCAATATCATCCGCCTCTCGCTCGCAGTCGATGAGGACTTGGCACAGGAGAAGACCAGTAATTTGAAGCCTTTTTGGCATTCAATCAAAATCGCGGTCAGCGAGATCAACGCAATTGCCGACAAGGCTGTCAGCGTCCTCGGCAAGCAAAAAGATTTGGTCGATGAAGAGCGCCTGGTCAATATGGTTCGCGCAGCGCTGGCGAACTCTGGTAAGAATTTCAAAGCCGAGACAATCGCCGCGACTCTCGCTCTCGAACCACGCCTGAAGAAAACTGAAGAGGGTTGGGGTCTCATGAGCTGGCGGCACATCAATCCGAGAAGCTTGCGCGACAAAGCTTTGATCATAATGCGTGAAATTGAAAAACCGATTCACTTCGTCGAGATCGCGAATAAGATTGCCGAGCATGGTTTTGATAAAAAAGTCGTGACTGTCCAAGCCGTCCACAATGAATTAATCCGGGATGAAAATTTTGTTTTGATTGGCCGCGGCCTCTACGCTCTGCGCGAATGGGGCTATAGTGAAGGAACTGTCGCCGACATCATTGAAGATTTATTGGCCAAAAAATCACCGCTATCCAAAGAGGAAATCATTCGTGGCGTCCTAAAACAAAGGCAGGTCAAAAAAGGCACGATTTCGCTGAATTTACAGAAAACACCTTGGTTTGAGCGAGTCGGCCGCGCGCTTTACAAACTGAATCCCGCCAAAAAGAAAGGGGCTGAAGCCAATCGCAAACGTCGCGGCGGCCGCAAGGTTTAGTTTTCCGGATCGGCAAGACGGGAGAATGTTGCTTTTGCGGCAGTTTTTTGCTAAAATGGCCGGATTTAAAACTAAAAATTGGACGAAATTAAAAACAAAATTCACCGCTTTTTCGGGCGCAATTTCCATCATCTACAAGAAGGTCTCTTTGCTATCACTTTAGTTTTCGTCGTCGGTGGATTTTTATTTGCCAATTTGGATGGTGCGGGCGCGCAGCTGAAAGCTTTTTTGGGTGGCAGCCAAACACCTCAGGCTGGACTGCTCGCGGCCAATTCTTCTCTCTATCTTCCGACCACATCGGCTCCGACCAATGCTGTGAAATTTTCGGAAGGGGAGATCGCGCTCTGGGGCACGAACGATGCCCTGATTTACAACCTTTTTGAACAAAGCCTGATCGCCAAAATCATCACTGTTGCGAAATACATTCTTGGCGGAGTTTTCATGGTTTTTCTCGGTCTCTACGTCATAAATTTCCTAACCTCGGGTGACAAGGAAAAAGCCTCCAAAGAATTTGATGAACAAATTTTATGGTCCTTTGTCGGTTTCATTATTCTCGCTCTGGCGAAACCTTTTTCACAGGCCTTCATGCTGTTGCGCGGCGGTCAGATCGATCTCCTGACCAACCCGAATACTCTGCTGGCCTCAGCCAATATTGTCGGCTTCACTTACCGCTCGGCAGCTCACCTGATCGAGTATATTTTGGGCGGAATCGCTCTCCTAACCATGGGCGCTTCGGCTTTCGAAATGATTACCGCGGTCGGCGATGAAGAGTCCGTCAAAAAAGCACGCAGCTCCATGGCCTGGAGCGCGCTTGGACTTTTGATTGCGGGCGGTAGCGCGCTTTTCATTGATAACGTTTTTGCGCCGGCAGTAGTCGTTGATACCCAGGTGCTCAGCGGCTCAGATCCCTTGTACCAACTTTCCGCCATCCTGCAGTCCGGACAAGCCTCGGCCCGTATTTTGGTTTTGAATTACGTGAAGTATTTCCAAACTTTCATCGGAGCAGGAGCAGTCCTGATGCTTTTCTTGGCGGGTTTCAAAATGGTCTCGGCCGGCGGCGAGGAGGAAATTATCAAAAAGCAAAAGAAGATGATCAGCTGGATTTTTATGGGTCTCTCGATCATCTTGGTTTCAGAGGCTTTCGTAAATATCTTTCTGCCCGAAAGCGCATCTGGCGCAATCGCATTTGACTCGCTGACTGCGATCCAAAGCTTTTCGGCCCAGATCGGTGGATTTACGAATTTCCTTTTGGCGTTTGTCGGAGCCATCTCTGTCTTGGCCCTGATTGTCGGAGCACTCTTCATTACGACCGCAGTCGCCAATCCCGAGCAGGCTACTAAAGGCAAAAAGATTTTGCTGGCTGCCGGGCTCGGAATCATCATCACAATCTCGGCTTACGCCTTGGTCAATACCGTCCTCTCAAGCTCTGTTTCCATCCACTATTAAAATGCCCAGAACAAGAACCAGACCGCTTTTTACAATTCGTCGCATCGCGAACCGCAATCCGCGTTTACCGCGCATCTATCGCGCCGCACAGCAAAAAGTTTGGCGGCTTGCGATGGTTTTTTTCTTGGCTGTTGCCGGAATCGCAAGTTTGTTTTTTTTCCAGGGCCAATTGGAAAGCACGAACTTAAATTCAAGATTGGATGCCCGATTTTTTCAAGCTGACTCGACGGCTCTACTCGGCAGCGGCTTCGAAACAATCACCGGTTTTGGCGGGACAGCCTACAATACAGGAGTTGCCGCCAAGGGCCTGAATTTTTCCTCAGGCGGAATCGGCGTCATCAACGCGGCTCTTTATAATATAAAAGATTATTTCAAATACATTGCCGGCAGCATCGCGATACTTTATCTAATTGTTTCAGCCCTGCAGATAATCGTCTCGATGAAAAAAGAGGGAATCGATAAAGGCAAAAAAAATCTATACTGGAGTGTTTTTGCGCTCGTCATCATCTTTGCGATTGACACGATGGTCACCGCTTTTTTCGAGGGGGGAGGCGGCGCTCCCGGCCAAAGCCTTTTTTCGGTCAGCGCGCTCGGTATCCCCGTAGAGAGAATCAGTCTTTTCCAAAACATTGCTTACTATTTCCAGATCAATGCCCGAGTAATTTTCAGTTATCTGCAAACCCTGGCGGGCGCTTTTGCAATCCTTTTCATTTTTCTGGCTGGCGCGCAGATGGTCATGGCAGGTGG
>JAZDPN010000049.1:0-13170 GCA_043797545.1 Patescibacteria group bacterium
CTGAAACCAGGGGCGGCGGTCGAGATTCAACCCTCGACCCCGCCCCAACCACTTTTTTTCTGCTAAAATCTCGGCCGGTGCAAAAAACCGCGCTGATTTCCGTTTCCGACAAAACTGGGCTCGCCGAGTTCGCGGCCGGGCTGAAAAAACTCAAATTCGAGATTTTGTCGACGGGCGGGACTTTTGATTTTTTGCGGAAAAATAAGATCACGGCAACGCGCGTCGAGGATATTACTGAATTTCCGGAAATTCTAGGCGGACGCGTCAAAACTTTGCATCCGAAAATTTTCGGCGGAATTCTCGCGCGCGATTCGAAAAGTGATTCTGCGGAGTTGGCAAAATTTAAAATTCCGAAAATCGATTTAGTTTGCGTGAATCTTTATCCTTTCGAAAAAACGATCGCGCAAAAAAATGTGAAATTTGCAGACGCGATCGAAAATATCGATATCGGCGGAGTTTCGCTGATTCGCGCCGCAGCGAAAAATTTCGAGTCAGTCGCGGTCGTCTCGAATCCGAATCAATATTCCGAAATTTTGGCGAAATTGAAAAATGGTTTGACTAAATCTGATCGTCAAAAACTCGCGGCGGACGCGTTCGCGGCGACGCAAAAATACGACGCGCTGATCGCGAATTTCCTCGAAGCGGAAGGCGAAATGCCGGTTTTTGAATTTCAAAAACAGCTTCGCTACGGAGAAAATCCGCACCAATCCGCGCAACTTTTTCACGAAATCGGTAATCGGAAAGCGACCATCGCGAACGCGGAAGTGCTCGGCGGAAAAGAATTGAGTTTCAATAATTTGATGGACGCGGATTTTGCGATTCGCATTCCGTTCGACTTCGCGCGACCGACCGCGGCGATCATCAAACACGCGAATCCCTGCGGTGTCGCGAGTGATGCGGATATTTCCGGCGCGCTCGAAAAAGCTTTGAACGCCGACAAAAAATCACCGTTCGGCGGGATCATCGCGCTGAATCGACCGGTCGACAAAAAATGCGCCGAGATCATTCAGCCGCTTTTCATGGAGGTCATCATCGCGCCGAGTTTCGCGAAAGATGCGCTCGCGCTTTTGCAAAAAAAGAAAAATCTCCGGCTGCTCGCGATCGGCGATTTCGCGAATGATCCGGACGAATTGGATTTCAAAAAAATCGGCGGGGGAGTGCTCGTCCAAAAACGCGACGTCAAAATTGTCGTCGAAAAAGATTTGAAAATTGCGACGAAAAAACCGCCAACGAAACAGCAAATTGCGGATTTAATTTTCGCGGCGAAAGTTTGCAAACACGCGAAATCGAACGCAATTGTCATTGCAAAAAATGAGGTCGCGGTCGGGATCGGCGCGGGACAAACCGCGCGCGTCGACGCAGTCGAGATCGCGATCGCGAAAGCGGGAACTCGCGTTTCCGGTGCAGTGCTCGCGAGCGACGCGTTTTTCCCGTTTGACGATTCGGTCCAAGCCGCGGCGAAAGCGGGAATCGCGGCGATCATCCAACCAGGCGGGTCAATCCGCGACGCGGACTCGATCATCGCCGCCGATCGCGCGAATGTCGCGATGGTTTTCTCGGGGGTGCGAGGATTTAAACATTAATCTCAAAATCCGCTTTGTCATTCCCGCCACGAAGTGGCCCCTTTGGGGCGAACGCGGGAATCCAAAGGTAAAAGATATTTTTAATGATGATTTAGATTCCCGATCAAGTCGGGAATGACAAAGATTAATTTGCGCGAACCGAATTTTTGCTTTACACTCGGTCGGAAGATGACGAGTGCGAACCTGCTCTCGAACTTGAAAAAGGCGCGCGACGCGCAAAATCTTTCCGTTTTAGATCTCATTTCCACCGAAAATCTCACCTTGGCCGACATCGAGCTGCTTTTTAAATTAGCCAAGATTTTCAAAGAATTTGTCGAAAAAGGCGACAAAAAATGCGATCTACTCAAAGGCAAAACGATTATTAATTTTTTCAACGAGAACTCGACGCGCACGCGATCGAGCTTCGAACTCGCCGGCAAACATCTCGGCGCGGACGTGATCAATCTCACAGGCTCGGTCTCGAGCGGCAAAAAGGGCGAAACACTCGGCGACTCCGCGCGAACACTCGACGCTTTGAATGCCGATATTTTGATCATGCGCGATGAACATTCGGGCGCGCAATTTCAGCTCGCAAACTTGATCGGTGCGCCGCTCGTGAATGCCGGCGACGGTTGGCACGAGCATCCGACGCAAGCGCTGCTCGAATTTATGACGCTTCGCGAAAGATTCGGGAACAAAAAATTGACTTATCTTTTCGTCGGCGACGCGCTGCACTCGCGCGTTTTCGGCAGCCAAGTTCGACTTTATCGAAAACTAGGTTGGGAAATTCGACTCGCCGCACCGGCGACGCTCATCCCAAAAGGCATCGAAAATTGGGGCGTCAAAGTTTTTTACAAAATCGAAGACGCGCTGCCGGGCTGCGACGCGATTCATACGATCCGACTACAAACCGAACGCGCCGCCGGGAAATTCGTCGCGACCGGGCGGGAATATTCGAAAAATTATTGTCTTAATCCGCGACGCGTCGCGCTCGCGAAAAAAGACGCTGTGATTCTCCACGCCGGTCCGGTCATTCGCGAATTCGATCTTTTGACGACGGTGCTCGAATCGCCGAATTGTCTCGTCCAACAAATGGTCGCGAATGGTTTGCCGATGCGGATGGCGGTCGAGTGGCTACTTGCGACGAATCCGAAAAAGAAAATTAATCCGTGGCGATGAAAACAATTTTGATCAAGAACGGTAAAGTGGTGAACCCGGAGAACCGGCGCAATCCAGTGCGCCTCGCGGACATTTTCATTCGCGATGGCAAGATTGCAAAAATCAAACAGAATCTCGCGCGCCCGGGTGCGGACACAGTCATCGACGCGAAAGGCAAATTGGTCACCGCCGGATTGATCGACATGCATGTCCACCTCCGCGAGCCGGGTCGGGAAGACAAAGAAACGATCGAGACCGCGAGTCGCGCGGCGGCGCTCGGCGGATTCACCACGATCCTCGGGATGCCGAATACCGCTCCGACGATCGACAATCAAACCGCGGTGAAATTCGTCCTCGAAAAAGGTCGGGAAGCGGGGATCGTGAATGTCCTCACCGCGGGAAGTTTGACGAAAAAAATGGAAGGCGCGGAGCTCGCGGAAATTTGGGAAATGCGCGAAGCGGGCGCGTCGATGATCATCGACGACTGCGCCGAAAAATCGGGAATGGGACTGCGACGACTCGCGCTCGAATATTGCAAAACTTTCGGCATGCCGATTTTGACGCACCCGGAAGATGCGGACATCAAAGATGACGCAGTGATGAATGAAGGCTGGGTGGCGACGCAGCTCGGATTGCCCGGATCACCCGCCGCGACGGAAAGTCTCGTCATCGCGCGAACGATCGAGCTGCTCCGCGAATGTCCGACGCCGTATCATTTCACGCATGTTTCGACCGGACGCTCGGTCGATTTGATTCGCGCCGCGAAAAAAATGGGATTGCCGATCACCGCGGACACGACCGCTCATCATCTCACTTTGAATGACGAAGCTTGTCTCGACTACAACACCGAAGCAAAAGTCGACCCGCCGCTGCGCACAGAAGCCGACCGGCAAAAATTGATCGCGGGAATTCTCGATGGGACGCTCGATGCGCTGATTTCCGATCACGCGCCGCATCTCCTCGTTGAAAAATTCGTCCCGTTCGCAGAAGCCGCGGTCGGAATCACCGGACTCGAGACGCTTTTCGCGCTGACTTTCACGGAATTGGTGAAGAAAAATAAAATGCCACTCGCGGAATTTTTCGCGAAATTGACCGTGAATCCTGCGAAAATTATCCGCACAAATCGCGGGCGGATCGAGGAGGGCGCGATCGCAGATTTGACAATTATCGATCCGAATCTCGAGTGGACGATCGACAAAAGTAAATTCGCGTCGAAAGGTCGCAACACGCCGTTTCACGGGCGCAAAGTCACTGGCAAAGCAGTCGATGTGATCGTCGGCGGGGAGATCGTCGTCCGCAAAGGCGAACTCAAAAAATGAATTTTGAACCGGCCACTCTCGCGTTTTTATTCGGCTGTTTTGTCTGGAGCGGGTTCACCCGAACCGGTTTTGGTTTCGGCGCGAATGCGCTGATGCTGCCGATCGCGCTGCTCGTCGTCCCACAGCCGCTCGTGATCATTCCGGTCGTCGCCGCGCAGGCAATAATTTTTTGCGGTTTCGAGGCGGGTCGCAATTTTTGGCGCATCGATTGGAAAACTTTGGGGCAAATTTTTTTGATCACGATTTTGCCTTTTTTTGCCGGACTTTACGGGCTGATCAAATTTCCGGATCGCGTTTTGGTGATCGGAATTTATTTAGTGACTTTGCTTTACGCGACGAGTTATATTTTTAATTTGAAAATCAAAAAAGGCTCGAAAATCGTCGACATTTTTTCACTAATTTTGGGCGGCTACGTCACTGGTTTTTCGCTCTCGGGTGGTCCGCCAATCGTCGCCGTGGCGTTGAAAAAAATTCCCAAAAATCTTTTTCGTAATTCGATGCTCGCATTTTGGACTTTGGTCGGCAGCATAAAATTGAGCGCGCTCGCGCTTGCCGGAGTCGATCTGCAGACCGGACTTTTCGTTTTCACTTTGCCAGCCGTGCTAATCGGTCATCTCATCGGCTTGCGCTTCCACGATCGTATTTTGCACAGCCAAAAGTTTTATCACTGGCTCGGATCGGTTTTATTGGTCGTCGCAATCATCGGAATTGTGAAGACATTTTTATGATTTTTGATTTTATTTTTTTCGCGTTCTTCGCGGTCGCTTTCATCGGCGGATTGATCGCCGTCCCGGTCGGGGGCAGTTTTCTTTTCGTCGTGCCAAGTTTTCTTTTGCTCGGATTGAACGGTTTGCAAACTTTATTGCTCTCGCGAATTTTCGCATTTTCGGCAGTCACGACGGGCAGCGCCTATTTTTTGCGAAATCACCGCGACGAATTTAATTGGTCGGCGATCGGGAAATTTTTGTCGGGAAATGTCGTCGGCTATTTACTCGCCGCGAAAATCGCAACTTCGATCGACACGGAATTTTTGACGAAAATTGTCCCATTTGTTTTACTCGTCGGCGGAATTTTTTTGGTGAAAGATTGGAAAATCCAAAAAATCCACCACCGCAAATTATTCGCAAAAATACTCCCGCTCCTCGGTTTCGCCGCGGGAATTTACGCCGGACTCGGCGGCGCACCGAGCGCGGTCGTGATTTTGATTTTGACGCTCGCACTCGATTTCGGCATGCATCGCGCCGTCGTGAACACACGGCTGATCGAAGTTGTCGGCAATGGCACGGTAATTTTCGGCTACCTTTTTTTCGGCGCACAATTCACCGGTTTTGAAATTCCGGTCATTGCCGGTGGAATTTTGGGCGGACTGCTCGGTGCGAAACTGACTTTCAAAACAAAACCGACCTGGCTCAAAAAAGTCTTCTTAATTTTGGTCGCAATTTCCGCGATCAAAACGATCTTCTTTTAATTTTTCGCAGCCAATTCTTCCTCGAGACGACCTTTTTCCTTTTCGACTTTCTGGGCAGCTGTTTTCAATTCACTCTCTTCTTTTTTGATTTCAGGCTTTTTGCCGCCGCGCTTACGTCCGACTTTTTCAGAACCTTTTTGAGCAGCCTGTCTCTTCTTTTTATCAGCTTCTTTTTGAGATTTCATTCCGGACAGAAATTTTTTCGCCGCCTCAGTCAATCGCAATTCACTCAAAACACGCAACATCGCTTGGCCCAAGACAACCCGATTATTAGTCCCAAAGCTTTTGGAGAGAACATTCTTAACCCCGGCTAGCTCAAGCATTTTGCGAACTGCCGAACCAGCGATCAAACCGGTTCCCGGTGCGGCCGGGAGAATCAAAATCTGGGCAGCCTTGTATTTCAGCTTGACGGCATGCGGAATCGTGTCGTTGACGATTGGAACTTCAATTAAATTTTTCTTGGCATCATTGGCCGCTTTCCGCGCCGCAATCTGAACATCGCCGCCCTTCCCGAGACCAATCCCGACCCGGCCAGCACGATCACCGATAATCACAGTCGCACGAAAACGCATTCTGCGACCACCTTTCACGACACGCGTCACACGATCAAGTTGGAGCATATACTCCTCAAATTCTTTCTCTTCGCGCGGAGCGCGCGGACGGCGTTTGCGTTTGTCAGCTTGGGCAGAATTCATTTTGGAGAAAAATTAAAATTTGAGACCGGCCGCACGAGCCGCCTCGGCTAGGATTTTGACCCGACCGGAATAAAGGAAACCGCCCCGGTCAAAAACAACTTTTTCCACCTTGGCGGCTTTGGCCGCCTCGGCAACTAGCTTACCAACCTCAGCCGCTTTTTCCGCCTTGGTGCCTTTTTTAATCTTGAGCGAACTGGCGGCAGCTAGAGTCTTGCCGACGGTATCGTCGATGACTTGGGCATAAATCGCGCTTATCGATTTGAAAACCGCGAGACGCGGTCGCGCAGGCGTGCCGATGATGTGCGCACGAATACGGCGTTTGCGAGCTTGGCGGTCGAGTAATTTTTTAGCAGTTTTCATTGTAATTTTAGATTTAGATCCCCGCTTCTGCGGGAACGAATGCTGCGCATTCGATTATTTGGCAGCAGATTTACCGGCTTTGCGAGGGATGTATTCGCCCTCATAGGCAATACCTTTGCCCTTATAAGGCTCGGGCTTGCGCCATTTGCGAATATTGGCCGCAACCTCACCAACCATTTGCTTATCAATACCCGAAATGACAATCGTATTTTTCTTGGGATCGATTTCAAAAGTAATGCCAGCCGGAGCTTTGACCGAGACAGGGTGACTAAAACCGAGCTGCAACTCGAGATCTTTGCCTTTGAGCGCGACTTTGTAACCCACTCCGGTAATAATCAGCTTTTTGGAAAAGCCAGTCGTCACACCGACAATCATGTTGGCTAACAAAGTCCGAGTCAGACCCCAGAGCGCACGCGCTTCTTTCGAATCATTCTTCGGTGCTATGACAACCGTTTCGCCCTCTTTCTTGATTGTGACCAAAGAGTTGAATTTTTGGGAAAGCTCGCCCTTGGGACCTTTGATCTTGGCGGAATTACCGGTAATCTCGACTACTACGCCGGATGGAATTGGAACGGGATTTTTGCCGATGCGACTCATTTTGGATTGGGGAATTAATAGATTTCACAAATAATCTCACCGCCCAGCTTTTTTTGGCGCGCTTCTTTGCTGGTTAGCAGTCCGGACGAAGTCGAAATAACGGCAATGCCCAGACCGGACAAAACTGGTTTGATTTCGCCCGACTTGATATAGACACGGCGACCAGGCTTCGAAACACGGTGGAACTGGAAGCCAGCTCCTGACTTGAGCTCGACCTCGAGAATTGGGAATTTCTCGGAAGTGTTTTCGGTAATCTTGCCAACAAAACCATTAGCCTCAAGTACTTTGAGAATCGCGAGCTTTTGCTTGGAAAACGGAATACGCACGAGCTCCTTGCGCGCGTTCTGCGCGTTGCGGATGCGGGTGAGCATATCGGCAATTGGATCAGTGATCATAAGTTGTAAGTATTAATTCATAATTTTTAATCTTTTGTAATTTATGAATTATGATTTATTAATTAAATTTACCAGCTGGCTTTTTTGACTCCGATAATCTCTCCGCGTGAGGCCAGCTCGCGGAAGCAAATGCGACACATTTCAAACTTACGGAGATAACCACGATTGCGGCCACAAATGCGGCAGCGATTAATCGCTCGGGTTGCTTTTTTCGGTTTGGCACCAGCCGCCAGCGCACTCGCGATCTTGCGCTTGAAGCGGGCGGCTTTGACGATGGAGGAGGTTTTAGCCATTAGGGAAAATTATTTTTGAAAAGGAAAACCAAGCGCTGTTAATAACTCTTTGGCAGCCGAATCTGATCGGGTCGAGGTGCAGACTGTGATCTCGAGACCGTGCACGAACTCAGCATCCTCAGGCCGGACCTCGGGGAAAACTGTGAAATCTTTGAGGCCGAGGGAATAATTGCCTTGACCGTCGAAACTCTTGGCGGGTATTCCGCGAAAATCACGCACGCGGGGGAGCGCGACATTGACCAATTTATTAATGAAATCGAACGCACGCGCACCGCGCAAAGTAACCGAAAGTCCGATTGGCATGCCTTCGCGCAGTTTGAAATTGGAAATCGCTTTTTTGGAAAGATGAATGCAGGGTTTCTGGTTGGTAATAGTCGCGAGATTCTTTGAAATCTTTTCGATAACCGCCTCATCCATCGAATTACTCGAGCCGCCCTTACGCGCGATCCGACCGACCCCGATCGCGACTTTGACTTTTTCGATACGCGGAATGGCATGCCAATTTTTGATGCCAAGTTTTTTGCCGAGAGCCGGCAAAATCGCAGTTTTAACGGTTTTGGAAAGGTCGAGGGAACTCATTTTTTAGAGATTTTTGGATTAAGGATGCCTTCGCTGCACTTCTTACAAAAACGGGCTTTTTTGCCATTTTCGAGAATCTTGTAGCCGATGCGAGCGGGCTTCTTGCAATTCGGGCAAATGATTTTGACATTCGAAACGTCGATCGGCTTTTCGAATTTGACGATCTGACCAGGCGTGCCATCAGGGCGCTTTTTGATGTGCTTCGTGACAATATTGACTTTTTCGACCACGACTTTGCCAGCCTTGCGGTCGACACGCATCACTTTGCCGGTTTTGCCTTTGTCTTTGCCGGCAATCACGAGGACGTTATCGGAAGAGATGATTTTCATAATTTTTTATAAAACTTCGGGAGCTTGGGAAATAATTTTCTGGTAGCCTTTTTCACGCAGTTCGCGCGCAATCGGTCCGAAAACGCGGGTACCTTTCGGCTCGCCTTTTTCGTCGATAATCACGACCGCATTGTCATCGAAGCGCAGAGCGCTGCCATCCTTGCGGCGAATCGCGTTTTTCGTCCGAACGATGACCGCTTTTTGAATACTTTTCTTTTTGGCGATTGCTTTCGGCGTAGCTTCTTTGACTGAAACGACAATTACGTCGCCGATGTGCGCATAACGCCGATGACTGCCGCCCAGGACTTTGAAACATTGGACGAGTTTGGCACCGGTATTGTCAGCCACTACGAGAAAAGTTTCATTTTGGATCATTTGGCAATTGCAGGATTATTTTGGGGTTTTTGGACTTTTTCCTTGGCAACGGACTCTTTCAGCTCCTTTTCTGATTCGCTCTCGACCGCAGCTGGCCGGTCAATCACTTTGGCGTTTTTGGAGATAACTTTGACCAGCTTCCAGGATTTCAGTTTGGAGAGGGGACGGCTCTCGACAATCTCGACCACATCTCCGATCTGCGCCTCGTTTTTCTCGTCATGGGCGTGGAACTTTCTCGAGACGCGGTAATTCTTTTTGTAAATCGGATGACGCACTTCGCGATCAACTCGAACGACAATCGTTTGCGCGTTTTTGTCGGAAATGACGACACCAGTCTTGTTTCGCATTTAAATAAAATTATTGAGCGGATTTCTTGAAAAGACCTTTTTTAGCGACTTTTTTAACTTTGACGTCTGAGGAAGATTTTTTTTCAATCTCGGCATCATCGGATTTTTCAATCTTTTTGCCAGACGCTTTTTCTTTCTTGACTGTCTGCTGCTGGACAAGCTCGGCCGCAAAATCTTTTTTCTTTTTCTCGATCGCGGCATTTGTCTTCTCAATCTTTTGGCCAGACTTGGCGCGGCGAGTTGATTCTGTCAAAAGCTGGGCAAGATATTTCTTGAGGATCTTGATGAGGTGCGAATCCTTGAGGTGTTTGGTTCTCAAGCCCATTTTTTGGCGGAATAGCGCGCCACGCGTATTTTCGACCTCATCGCTAAGGTCGCGATCAGAGAGCTGCGCGATTTCAGAATAATTCAACATTTTAATTTTGATGAGCAGTTATGAATCTTGTCTTGACAGGAAATTTGTGACTCGCGAGAGTGAAGGCCTCTTTGGCCTGATCTGCTGGTACGCCTTCAAGCTCAAACACGACTGTCCCAGCCTTGAGTGAGGCGACATAATACTCGACTGAACCTTTACCAGAACCCATCGGGACCTCAGCTGCTTTACGCGTAATCGGCTTGTGCGGAAAAACGCGAATCCAAAGCTTGCCGCCGCGCTTGAGAAAGCGGGTGATCGTGCGGCGGGCGGCCTCGATCTGACGCGAAGTAATCTCGCCGCGCTCGATAACCTTGAGACCGAACGATCCGAAAGCAACCCGACTACCGCGAGTCGCGACGCCTTTGAGCGAGCCGCGGTTGCGGTGCCATTTGCGATATTTAGTCTTTTTAGGGAAAAGCATTTTGAATTATTTTTTAGCCTCGGCTTCCAGTTCCTCTTCGAGACGACCCTTTTCTTTGGAGCTTGAACGATCTTTGCGCGACTCAGCCAGCCAGTTTTGATCCTCTTCGCGTTGCGCCGCACCAGCATCATTGAGGAAAACTTCGCCACGGTAAACCCAAACCTTGACTCCGATCTGTCCGTAAGTAGTCTTGGCCGGGACCTCGCCGTAATCGACATCTGCGCGAATCGTGTGCAGCGGGATATTGCCTTCTTTGAAGGTTTCGTCGCGGGAAATGTCGGCGCCATTCAAACGTCCAGCGACTCGAATCTTGATGCCTTTCAGACCAGAATCCATACCTTTTTTGACGGCCTGCTTCGCGACACGGCGATAAGGCATCCGGCGCTCGATTTGTCCGGCGACTGATTCGGCGATCAACTGAGCGACCGCATCCGGCTTGGCGACTTCGATAATATTAATCTCGATCTTATCGCCAAATTGCTGGGCGATATCTCTTTTCAATTCTTCCAAGGCAACTCCTGCTCGTCCGATCACCATGCCCGGCTTGGAAGTGTGAACATTGACCTTGACACTGCCGGAACTACGCTCAATCTCGATTTCGCCGACTCCCGAATCTTTCAGGCGCTCCTTAATCGCTCTACGCAAATTGATATCGCGGTGCAGCAGCGCGACATAGTTCTTTTTGGAGAACCAGCGCGAGCTCCACGATTTGATCGTGCCGAGCCGAAACGATTTTGGATTAACTTTCTGACCCATAAGAAATTTAAGATTTAAGATTTTTCACGACTTTTTTAACTTTTGGTGCTTTCTCAACCTTCTCAGCTTTATTAACTTTTTCAACTTTACTGCCAGCTTTTTTCGGCTCAGCCTTAGCTTCGACGATCGGGGAGAGCTCGACTGAGACTCGGGAACTGCGTTTCAAGATTGGATGCCAGCGACCGCGTGAGACTGGATTGCCGCGCTTGAGAGTCATGCCTTCATTGACGATCAATTTGGAAATGAAAAGCTTCTCGCGATCTTGTTTGAAATTGTTTTCGGCATTCGCAGCAGCCGAGGCGATTAATTTGGCCAGGACCGGAGCGCTACGCTTGGGCGTGAATTTGAGAATCGTGAGTGCCTCACCAACTTTTTTACCACGAACCAGAGAAGCGACCACATTCACTTTTTGGGGGGCAATTCGAGTCTGTCTAAGATAGGCTTTCATTTAAAATTATTTTTTAGGAGCCGGGGCGGTGGGCGCAGCTGATTCTTTAGCTTTTTTACCGCCATGTTTGCGCCAAGTCCGAGTCGGCGCGAATTCACCCAAGCGATGACCGACCATCTGCTCGGTAATAAAAACAGGTAAATGCTGCTTGCCGTTGTGGACGGCAAAAGTAAAACCGACAAACTCCGGCGGGACAACACAAGCACGCGACCAAGTTTTAACTGGCTTTTTCTTGGCATCAGCCGGGAGATCCTGAATCTTCTTCAGAAGCTTGGGGTCAACGAACGGTCCTTTTTTGGCAGAGCGGGTCATTGAATTGGATTATTTGCGGCGCGTGAGGAAGCGTCCCGGTTTACGCCGCTTAAGAATTAACTTGTTGGAATACTTTTTGGGTCGGCGGGTCTTGACTCCGAGGGCGAGCGCGCCCCAAGGCGTCTTCGGCGCTTTGAGACCGATTGAGTTGCGCGCCTCACCACCACCGTGCGGGTGATCAACCGGGTTCATGACTTTACCGCGAACCTGCGGGCGGCGACCCATCCGACGAACACGACCAGCCTTACCTAGTCTTTGATTGGAATGATCGATGTTGGCCGCGACGCCAATGGTCGCGAAACAAGTCTTGGGAACTAGTCGAATCTCAGAAGAGGGAAGCTGGACTTGGGCGAGCGCGCCTTCAGTCGCGACTACTTTGGCACGGGAACCAGCCGAACGGGCGAGCTGACCGCCTTTACCCGGTTTGAGCTCAAGATTGAAAATCTCAAAACCTGCCGGAATATATTGAATTTGGCAGCGATTGCCGTTCTTAATCTTGGTCTTCTCGGCCGTCAAAATCTTGTCCCCGATTTTCGAACCATGCGCCGCGAGATGATATCTCTTGTCACCATCGACATAGACGACCAAAGCAATCCAAGCGGAACGATTGGGATCGTATTCGAGAAATTTAATCCGGCCCGGGATGCCTAGTTTTTTGGTTTGGTCAAAATCGATCAAACGGTAGTTGCGCTTTTCACCGCCACCGCGATGGCGGCAAGTGATGCAACCGGCATTGTTGCGTCCAGCCTGTTTGTTCAATTTGCGAATCAGTCGTTTTTCATTCGGTTTCTTGGACAGCAAAGAACGATCAACCACACTCATTTCGCGGCGACCAGCATCATTCGTCTTGTAAATCTTGATAGGCATTAAGCTTTAATTTTGTTAATGTCGATGGCTTTCGCACCGACTGTGGTGACGATCGCCTTCTTGCCCAGACTGCGCTTGGAGATCAGGCGACCACGACCAGCCTGGCGAATCTTGGGTTGGACTTTGGTAGTCTGGACGCTCTGCACCTTGATGCCATAATACTTTTCGACTGCATCAGCGATCTCAGTTTTCGAAGCATCGTTCTTGACTAGAAAAGTGAACTTGCCAACTTTCTGGCCGCCGAAACTTTTTTCGGTGTCAAGCGGCTGGACGAGAATTTCGTGGAGTCGATTCATAATTTTTTAGTAGACGACATTCGCGAATGTCACTTTTAATTTTTTAGTAAGTTGTAAATTATTTGAATCTCTGAGGAGTCGAGTGGAGCGGGCGAGCGGAGTCGAACCGCCGTCTCCAGCTTGGAAGGCTGGCATAATAGCCGTTATACGACGCCCGCAGTTTTCTTTTTCGGGGCAA
>JAZDPN010000054.1:0-5949 GCA_043797545.1 Patescibacteria group bacterium
CGAGATTTGGCACACCGAGGGGATTGCCATATCCCGCGATGCCAGCGACGACTTCGCGCGCGAGCCAGCGATTCAGCGGTTTCTCGATTTCCCCAAAACGCAAAACATCGAGACAGCCGATCACGCGCGCGCCCATGCAAATGATATCGCGGACGATTCCACCGACGCCGGTCGCCGCACCTTCGAAAGGCACGATTTGGCTCGGGTGATTGTGCGATTCGTGGCCGATCACCAGCCCCCATTTTTTACCCGATTTTTCTCTGGCAATTTCGACAATGCCAGCATCTTCGCCCGGTCCGAGAATCACATTTTTGCCGTTCGTCGGGAGTTTCTTCAAGTAATTCCGCGTCGAGCGATAACTGCAATGTTCGCTACCTTGAATTCCCAAAATGACTAATTCGGTCAGCGTGAGCGGCCGGCCGATCGCTTTTTGAAAATGTTGCGCTTCGCTGAGTTTCAGCGCGACGCGATTGTCCGCCAAAAACTTTTCACCCGCCCTTTCGGGCGATTTCAGAAAGTCGAAAGTCGGTTCGACGTATTTTTTCACGCGTGGATTTTAGCAAAACTTTTGCTAAAATTTACCGCTAAAAATGAACTCTTCCGAACAAATTTCGATTTTAATTTGCCACTGCTCTTTTCCCCAGGAGCTAACAAAAGAGGTGCGCTTGGCTTTGGAGGCTGCAACTGGACTAAAACTGATGGTTAAAATTTTTCGACCAACCCAACATAAAAGATATCTAACAGAAGCAGAAATCAGACAAGACGCTTATTGGCCGGTTGAAAAAACAAGAACGTTTCTTAAAAAAATTTTCTCTACATCCCGAATATCACTCACTGTTTTTTCCGAGAGTGCATCGGCAGAACTTCAGGGCGTAAAAAATAATCTAGATAATTCCCAAACGGCATTATTATGGGATAATTTTTACGATAAGCTGGAAGACATAGACAAAATTTTCAGAAGTTTTTTTCAAAGTCGAGGATATAATTTTGATCCAAGTGCTCTACAAGAATTAAAAATTCGTTATCTTGAAATTACCCTCAGAGAGATCGATGCCCTAAGGAAAGAATATTTACAAAGAAGCAGACATCGTTTAACAGCCTTATTTGAGTTAGAGCAAAAAATAAGACAACTACTAACATTCTATAAGGGTTAAAATTCCCACAATGGCCAAAAAAGCCCAGTCCGGCGACGATCTTTTCGAGCAAAATTTCCGCGCAGAATTGGAAAGTTCCGCTCCGCTTGCCGATCGGATGCGCCCGCGCGATTTCGCGGATTTCGTCGGACAAGAAAAAATTGTCGGCGCGAATTCACCGCTGCGCAAACAGATCGAAGCCGACGCGCTCAGCTCGCTCGTTTTCTGGGGGCCGCCCGGAAGCGGGAAAACGACACTCGCGAAAATTATTTCGGCCAAAACCAATTCGCATTTTCAGCCGATGTCCGCGATCGGTTTCGCGACTGCCGAGTTCCGCAAAACGATTCAGCAAATTCTCGAACGACGAAAACTGAGCAAACAAAAAACCATTCTTTTCATCGACGAAATTCACCGGCTCAATCGCGCGCAGCAAGATCAACTGCTCCCGTATCTCGAAAAAGGCGTGATTACTTTGATCGGCGCGACGACGGAGAATCCGAGTTTCGAACTCAACTCCGCGATTCTCTCGCGCTCGCAAGTTTATGTGCTCAATTCACTCCAAGTCTCCGACCTAAAAATTCTCGCGCAAAAAGCCTTGTCCGATTCTGCGCAAGGTTTAGGCAAATTGAAGCTTGAAATTGAGCTAGCCGCACTCGAACGAATCGCTGAACTGGCAAATGGCGACGCGCGCATTCTTTTCAATATTCTCGAACGCGCCGCTTTTTCCGCCGAGGCGCAAAAAATTGATCTCAAATTAATCGAAAAATTAGTCCAAAATTTAGTTTTGTTTTACGACAAAAAAGGGGAGGAACATTACAATCTGATTTCCGCGCTGCATAAATCGATGCGCGACGGCGATGCTGACGCCGCACTTTACTGGTTGGTTCGTATGCTGGAAGGCGGGGAAGATCCGCTGTACATCGCGCGTCGCGTCGTGCGTTTCGCGTCGGAAGATGTCGGACTCGCCGATCCGGTCGCGCTGCAAATCGCACTTGCCGCGAAAGACACGGTCGATTTTCTCGGCCTGCCGGAAGCGGACACCGCACTCGGCCAAGCGGTCGCGTACTGCGCACGAGCGAAAAAAAATAATTCCGTTTATCTCGCGCTCAGCCAAATTCGCGCCGACATTCAAAAATTCGGCAATCTGCCCGTGCCGTTGCATTTGCGCAACGCGCCGACCGAGCTGATGAAAAATTTAAATTACGGGAAAGATTACAAATATTTTCATTCCGATCCGAGCGCAGCACAGCAGCAGCATTTTCCCGACGAGCTGAAAGGCCGGAAGTATTTGCAATAAATAAAATAAAAAAGTCCCTCGACTTTGCTCGGGACTTTTTTACTGAGTGCGAAGAGAAATTATTTTTTATCAGTGACCACATCCTTGCGGATTTTCTTGATCATTTCGGCAGCAGCTTCTTTCCCGCCTAGGCCGAAGGCCAAACCAAAAGCGCCAGCCAAAGCCAAACCGAGATTATTGAAAAACGAATCAAGCAAGCTTCTACCGATACCGAGCTGCAGCAGTGCCGCAAAAACCGTAAAAATAATTACGGCGTAGCGCGTGATAGTCGCGACCAATCTAGCCGAACCACTCTGAAAAGCCCGGGTCGTGCCGTGTGTGAGATCGGCGATGAAATTCGCGATCAAGATACCGAGGATCGTGATTACGCTCGCGATGATGACATTCGGGATGTAATTCAAAACATCTTGCAGGAACCCGTTGACTTGAGGCAAACCAAAAGCGTTTGCAGCCGAAATGAAGAAAACGATTAAAATAAACCACTTTACGACCTCTTCAAAAACCCCAGCCACACTAAGCTTGACACCAGCATTCTGGAAAAAATTCTTGACGCCGACAGTTGCGACGATGCGTTCGAGCCGGATAACCTCTACGATTTTTGCGACCAGTCGTGAAACGATCTTTGCGACAATCCAGCCGACAATTAGAATTACGATACCTTCAATGACATTGGGCAGCACGTCGAGGATGCCCATCCAGAGATCAGAAAAAGATCCGCGGATATTGTCCACGAGATTGCTCAGAACAGAATTATCCATTTTTGAGGGGGGTTAAGTTAGGAAAAGTGAATAAATAAGTTTCAGAAGCCAAAAAAATGAATACAAAATTAGTTCAAACTGCTTTAAAATTTAAAATCCAATTGGTCTTTTGTCAAAAATAGTTAGGCCAAAAGAATGGTATTTTTTTAATAAGGCTTGTCAAAGCCATAAAAAAATATTGACGAAAAACCGAAAAACACGCTTTCTTGTATGCTAAAATCCCCCAAATCCCGCTTTCGTCCCAAATGATCACTTAGCGGCGAAGACAAGTTTTAACCCTCTAAAATGTACGAAATCACAGATCTCAAGATCGGTACAAATGTTTCGCTCGACGGCGAACCATTTCGCGTAGTCTGGAACCAATTTAGCAAGACCGGAAGACAGGGCGGTGTGATGGCAGTCAAGCTAAAAAACCTGAAAAACGGGAAGGTCATTCCCAAGACTTTTCAAGGCGCGGACAAGATCCAGCCAGCCGAGATTCTGATGAAGAAGGCCCAGTTCCTGTACAAAGACACGGCTGGTTTCAATTTCATGAACTCCGAAGATTTCGAGCAATTTTCACTTTCCGAAGAGGCGGTTGGTGAAGCAGGTCAGTTTCTCCAAGACGGCGAGGAATATGACCTAATGTATTTCGACGGCAATCCGTTGAATGTAAATTTGCCGGTCAAGATGGAATTCACAGTGAAAGAAACCATGCCGGGGGTGAAAGGGGATACGGCAAGCGGTGGCGGGAAACCCGCGACTTTGGATTGCGGCATCACGGTTCAAGTTCCGCTTTTCATCAACGAAGGCGAAAAAATCCGGATCAACACGGAGACGCTCGAGTATGTCGAGCGAGTTTAATTCTCAGAAAAATTCTCCCAGCATGCTAAAATCAAGAGAATCTTTTTTGTGTGGAAAAATTATTTCAAAAAAAATATCGTGTGGCGTCGGCGCGGCTGCGGAGCTGGGATTATTCCCAGGATTCTTATTATTTCGTGACGATTTGCACGAGAGATAAAAAAAAATTTTTCGGCGTAATTCGGGATAAAAAAATAATTTTGTCGCCGCTGGGCGAAATTGCGGAAAATTTTTGGCAGCAAATACCAGAGCATTTTCCATTTGTCCGGCTGGATAAATCTGTAGTGATGCCGAATCATCTGCACGGGATTGTGATTATCGACAAGTGGGGTTGTGGGGAGAATTCTGGTAAGGGGCGTAGAGACGCAAAATTTTGCGTCTCTACATGCGCGCAGAATAAATTTGGACCACAATCTAAAAACCTTGCATCCATAATTCGCGGATTTAAGGCTGGGGTGAAAAAATATGCAACAATGCATGACCTCGATTTCACTTGGCAGTCGCGCTATTACGATCGCGTTATTCGTGACGAAAACGAACTTAATCGTATTCAGGATTACATCCTGACGAATGTCGCAAACTGGGAAAAAGACAAAGACAATTTAGAAACTAATTTTTGCCAATGAATAAATTTAAACTCGTCTCGAAATTTGGCCCAGCGGGTGATCAACCGCAGGTCATTGACCAGCTTTCCGCAAATTTGAAAAAGGGCGCGCGCGATCAGACTCTGCTTGGCGTGACTGGCTCGGGCAAAACTTTCACGATCGCGAATGTAATTCAAAATTTGCAAAAACCCGCGCTCGTGATTTCTCAAAACAAAACTCTGACCGCGCAGCTTTGTTCCGAGTTTCGCGAATTTTTTCCCGACAACGCCGTCCACTATTTTGTGAGTTATTACGATTACTATCAGCCCGAGGCGTACATGCCGGCGACGGATACTTACATCGAAAAAGACGCCTCGATCAATGAAGAGATTGCGAAATTTCGTCACGCGGCGACCCAGTCTTTGCTGACGCGCAAAGATGTGATTATCGTCGCGTCGGTTTCCTGCATTTACGGACTCGGCGATGTCGAGGCTTATCGCGCGCTCCAATTCGAAATCAAACTCGGCCAAAAAATTGAACGCGACACTTTGTTGCGCAAATTGGTCGATCTGCAATTCACCCGCGCGCAGTTCGACTTCAAACGCGGGCAGTTCAACGTGCTCGGCGATATCGTCGAGATTTATCCGCCCGATGCAGACATGGAAATCATTCGCCTCGATTTTTTCGGCGACGAGATCGAACGCATCACGCGCGCCGATCATTTCACGGGCGAGATTCTCGCGGAAATGGAGGTGGTCAACATTTTTCCCGCGAAGCACGATGTGACGACCCCCGAAAAAATTCAGTCGGCGGTCGCGCAAATCAAACTCGATTTGAATCAACGCTTGGCGGAGCTCAAACAGCTCGGCAAAAATCTCGAAGCGGAAAGATTAAAAACGAAAACGGAATACGATATCGAGATGATGCTCGAAGTCGGTTACGTCTCGGGCATCGAAAATTACACCCGCTATTTGTCGGGCAAAGAACCGGGACAGCCGCCTTCGACTTTGCTCGATTATTTTCCGAAAGATTATTTGCTCTTCATCGACGAGTCGCACGTGACCGTTCCGCAGATCGGGGGAATGTACGCCGGCAATCTTTCGCGGAAGCAAACTTTGATCGAACACGGTTTTCGTCTGCCGTCCGCGCTCGACAATCGGCCGCTCAATTTCGCAGAATTCGAAAAACGGATGGGGCCGACGATTTACATTTCGGCGACGCCGGCCGAGCACGAGCTGAAAAAATCCGGCAAAAATATTGCCGAGATGATCGTCCGGCCGACTGGTCTGCTCGATCCACAGATCGTGATCAAACCGAGCGAAGGCCAGATGGAAGTG
>JAZDPN010000069.1:0-2149 GCA_043797545.1 Patescibacteria group bacterium
GTCGCGACTTCATTCGGGACCAGCTCGGCTAATTTCTTCGGCGCGGAAAAATCAAGATACTTCCGCGGAAAATAATTCAGCAAATCCTCGACGCGCGTCAGCCCGATCTCGGCGAGCGCCTTCAAATGACGACTCGTCGTCGCGAGAATTTCGGGAAGTGGCGCGCGGATATCCACGCAAGAATTTTAACTAATCCTAAATTCTTAGTCCTTATTCCTTATTTCTTAATCCTTTTATCCGCTCGTCAGCCAAACTTGCACGAAATTAACGACTGCCCAAGCCAAGACGGAAACCGCGAAACCAGCCAAGGCATAAGCAATCGTTTTTTTGCCAGCCTCTTTATTGTCCGAAACGGAACCAACTATGTATTTGTAGCCACCGATTATCACGAAAAGAATTGAGATGCCGCCACCGAGGTAGATTATCAGCTCAATCAAATATTGACCGTAGCAGGCAAAATAGTAAGTCTCAAAACGACCCTGTAAAAATAAATCGGCCAAAGAAGCATCTTTGCCGTCGATCGTGATGTGGCAAACACTTTCATATTCCCTGTCTGGAATTAAGCTAGTCGGCAAACCCTGCTCATCAGCAAAAGCAAAAGCCAGCGAAGAGGTCAAAGCGAGAGCGACCAAGGCGAACCGGGAAGTGATTTTCCCAAACATCGACCGCAATTTTAGCAAATTCGCTAAAATAAAATCGTGCTTGAAATTATTCCCCCGACCGGCAGACTCTCTGGCAAGGTAATTTTGCCTGGCTCGAAATCAATCACGAATCGCGCGCTTTTGCTCGCGGCGCTCGCCGACGGAGTTTCGGAAATCCGCGGCGCGCTGAAATCGGACGACACGAAATACATGGCGGCGGGACTCCGACAGCTCGGGATTGAAATCGAAGAAAAAAAAGATGGCACGACTTTTGTTGTCCACGGAAAAAATGGAAAATTGGCGGAATCGAAAGAAAAAATATTTTTGGGAAATGCTGGAACGGCGACGCGCTTCCTGACCGCGGCGGCGATTTTGATGAATGGCGAAACGATCATCGACGGAGACGCGCATATGCGTGAGCGCCCGATCAGAGATCTCGTCGATGCACTGATTCAGCTCGGCGCGAAAATTGAATATTTGGGCAAAGCTGGTTGCCCCCCGCTACGAATTATTTCGAGCGGAAAAATCCCCGGCGGAAAAATCAAAATCCGCGCGGACATTTCGAGTCAATTTTTGTCCGCGATTTTGATGATCGCGCCGCTCGCGGAAAAAAAATTAGAGATCGAAATTATCGCCGAAAAAAGAGGTGCATTTGGACAACTACAATCAGCCGGATATATTTCTCTTACTCAGATTATTCAAAATGAATTCGGCGTAGATTACGAAATCTTGCCCGACCCCTATCTCCCGACAACAGGTTTTCTTGTCGAGCCAAAAAAATATTGCGCGAAAAATTTCGTCGTCGAGCCGGATGCAAGCTCGGCAACTTATTTTTGGGCAGCAGAAAAATTGCTCGGCGGAAAATTAGATTTTGGAAATATCCCCTCGGTAGATTTGTGGTTTCAGCCCGATGCCGAAGCAAAAAAAATAATCGAGAATAATTTCGAAGGCAAATATAATTCTGTCGACGGGAACCTAATGCCTGACGCCATCCCGACACTCGCCGTATTCGCCGCGTTTTCTGGAAAACAAGTTGACTTCGTCAGGGTCGAAAACTTAAGAAAAAAAGAATGTGATCGAGTTGAGGCGATTGTAAAAAATTTGAATAAAATTCAACCAGGTCTCGCTTGGGATAACAAAGATTCAAATGAATTTTTTGTTTATGGCGACGCGAATCTCGCGACGAATGGAAAACCTGCGACGATCGAAACTTTCGACGATCACCGCATCGCGATGAGTTTCTTTTTGGCTGGATTGAAAATCGTGGGAATCAAGATCGACAAACCGGATTGCGTCACAAAAAGTTTTCCGAATTTTTGGAAAATTTGGGAACGACTCGGAATACAATATAAAAAATGAAACTCGAAAAAAATCTCGTCCTCATCGGGATGCGCGGCAGCGGCAAAACCGCGGTCGGCAAAGTTTTGGCTAAATTTTTGGACTTCAAGTTTGTCGACATCGACGCCGCGCTCGAAAAAAATGCAGGTTCGAAAATCTCGGAAATCGTC
>JAZDPN010000003.1:0-4882 GCA_043797545.1 Patescibacteria group bacterium
GCCGCGGCGAAATTAGCGCCGGACGAAATCCCAACGAGCCAGCCTTTTTGCGCGAGCGCGCGGGAAGTTTGAATTGCGTCGGCGGAAGAAATTTGAATTATCTCGTCGACGACTTTTGGATCGAAATTTTGCGGGACAAAACCCGCGCCGATGCCCTGAATTTTGTGCGGATTTTTTTCTCCGCCGGAAAGAACCGGCGACTCGGCGGGCTCGATCGCGACGATTCGAATTTTGGGATTTTGCGATTTGAGAAATCGGCCGACGCCCGAAATCGTCCCGCCCGTCCCGACCCCCGCGACAAAAATTTGAACGTCGGGAAGTTCGCGGAGAATTTCCGGGCCGGTCGTCGCAGCATGCGCGTCCGGATTCGCCGGATTTTCGAATTGCCGCGGCAGCCACCCCTTTTCTTTTTCGGCAATTTCCTCGGCGCGCGCGATCGCGCCCGCCATCCCCTCCGCCGCCGGAGTGAGAATCAACTGCGCGCCGAGTCCGGCGAGAATTTTTTGCCGTTCGACGGAGAAATTTTCCGGGAGACAAATTTTGATTTTGTAGTTTTCCGCGGCAGCGAGCGTCGCGAGCGCGATCCCGGTGTTGCCCGAAGTCGCCTCGACGATCAGCCCGCCCTTCTTCAATTCGCCCGATTTTTCGGCGGCGCGAATCATCGCGAGCGCGGCGCGATCTTTCACCGAGCCGCTCGGATTGCGGAATTCGAGTTTCGCGAAAATATTTTTTTCAATTTCGAAAAGCGGGGTTTTGCCGACGAGATCGGACAGCTTTTGCATTTCGAAAAATTACAATTTCGCGACGAACTCGTCGAACAAATATTCCGCGTCGGTCGGACCTGGCGTCGCCTCCGGGTGAAATTGGACTGAAAAAAACGGCTTTGTTTTGTGCCGCAAACCTTCGACCGAACCGTCGTTGATATTTTCGAACGCGATCTCGAAACCGTTTTTCATTTTTTTCGCAACGGTGAAACCGTGATTTTGCGAAGTCACGAAACATTTTTTCGAGCGCAAATCGCGCACCGGCTGATTTTGCGAGCGATGGCCGTACGGCAATTTTTCGGTCGACATCCCGGCGGCGAGCGCGAGCAATTGATTGCCGAGACAAATTCCGAAAATCGGTCGATCGTTTTTCAGTTCGCGACGAACCGACTCGATCGCCTCTTTCGCAAAAACCGGATCGCCCGGACCATTCGAAATGAAAAGTCCGTCGAATTCGTATTGCGACAAATCGGCGTCATGCGGGAGATGCCAAACCGAAACGCCGCGCGCGAGAAAATTGCGGAGAATATTCAGCTTCATTCCGCAATCGAGAATCGCGACCGTCTTTTTTCCGTTTTTAAAAAATTGCGGTTTCGTCGGCGAAACTTTCGCGACGAGATGTTCTTTGTTCGGATCGTAAAAATTTTTGTCCGTCTTTTTTTTGTCGGAAATCTCACCGAGAATCGCGCCCTTTTCGCGCAATTTTTGGGTCAGAGCGCGCGTATCCACCCCCGTAATTGCTGGAATTTTTTCTCTTTTTAACCAGTCGGACAAACTTTCTTTCGCTGCGTGGTGCGAATATTTTTCGGAATATTCCGAGACAATCAAACCCGCGATTTGTAATTTTTCGGATTCGAAATTTTGCTCGACGCCATTTTTTTTGAATTTCGGCGGGACGCCATAATTCCCGACGAGCGGATAAGTCAAAACCAAAATTTGGCCAGCGAAACTCGGATCGGTAAAACTCTCGGGATAACCGACCATCCCGGTCGCGAAAACGACCTCGCCCGCTGCCGATGAATCGGCACCAAAACTTTCGCCCGCGATCGTCGAGCCATCCGCTAAAGTCAGAATCTTTTGCATTTAGAGGATTTTACGAAGTTCGACGAAATTCGGCAAACCACGTGCTAAAATTCGCCAGTTTGGAATTTGTATGGCCAAAGATTATTACAAGATTCTCGGAATCGAAAAAAACGCCAGTGCAGACGAAGTCAAAAAATCTTTTCGTCGACTCGCGCGCAAATATCATCCTGACCAAGCGGCCGGAGACAAAAAAGAAGCCGAGGCGAAATTTAAAGAAATTTCGGAGGCCTACGAAGTACTCGGAGACAAACAGAAACGCGAAAATTATGATCGTTTTGGCGCAGCGGGACAAAATTTCGGCGGCGGAGGGGGCGGATTCAATGCTGGCGGTTTTGATTTTTCCGGCGGCGGCTTCAATTTTGAAGGTGGCGGTTTCGGTGATATTTTTGAAACTTTTTTTGGCGGCGGCGCGGGCGGCAGAAAATCGCGCGGCCCAGCACGTGGCGCGAATCTCGAGATCCGACTAAAAGTTAAATTCGAGGACGCAATTTTTGGAACAACTGCCGAATTTCAAATTGAGCGGCTCGCGAAATGCGAAAATTGTGGCGGTTCGGGCGGAGAGCCTGGTGCGAAAATCTCGGAATGCAAAACTTGTCGCGGCACAGGTGAGGTCATAACCACTCGCCAAACCGTTTTTGGCGCGATGCAACATGCGGCGGTCTGCCCAGATTGCGGAGGCGAAGGTAAAGTTTTTGAAAAAAAATGCCATATTTGTCATGGCACAGGTCGCTCACGTAAAGCGGAAAAATTGAAAGTGAAAATCCCGGCGGGCGTGGAAAATGGCGCAGTGATTCGACTCGCGGGACAGGGCGAGGCCGGGGCGAAAGGCGGACCGGCCGGCGATCTTTTTTTGCAAGTTGCAGTCGAACCGAGTCGTGAATTTGAACGGCGCGGCGCGGATATTTTTTCGACGCAAAAAATTAATTTCGTCGAGGCGGCGCTCGGCAATGAAATCGCCGTCAAAACCGTGCACGGGAATGTGAAGTTGAAAATCCCAGCGGGCACGCAGTCGCACACGAATTTCAAAATCAAAAATTACGGCGCGCCGAAACTGAATTCAGAAAATCGCGGCGACCACATCGTGAAAATTTTGGTCGAGATTCCGAAAAAATTATCGCGCAAAGAGAAAGAGCTTTTCGAGAAGCTGGCTGAAGAAGCTGGTATAAAAATTCAGAAAAGTGGTCTTTTCGGCTGATTTTTAAATCTAATAATCTCGCTTACCAAAGCGATATTAAAGTTTTTGTAAAAATTGATTTGCTTTTATTTAGTTAAAAAGCTAAACTGAGCCGAATTTAAAATTAATAAAATTTATGAACGACAAACTCGAAAACTGGTTAAATAAAAATATAGGTGGTGAGACGAAACCAGCGCCCAGCAACCCACCCCACTCACAAACTCAAAATCATCCTCAAAGCAAACAGCCCAAACACTCCAAAAAGTTTCACAAGAAAAAACCTTCGCATTTTCAGAAGAATCCGACACAGAATCATGGCGCGGAAACTTTTGACGAAAAAGTGCGCGTCGTTCCGCTCGGCGGTCAGGAAGAAGTCGGCCGCAATATGTCCGCGATTTTTTACAAAGAGGATATCGTGATCATCGACTGCGGTTTGCAGTTTCCCGAGATGGACATGTTCGGAGTCGATTATGTGATCCCCGATGTCAGCTTTTTGGAAGATAAAAAAAGCCGAATTCGTGGAATTCTCCTCACGCACGGACATCTCGATCACATCGGCGCGCTGCAACACATTTTGCCGAAACTCGATTTCCCACCGCTGATCGGGACACCGCTCACGCTTGGCCTCGTGAAAAAAAGATTGGACGAGTACGGCCTCACAAACAAAACGAAATTTATCGAAATCAAAAATCCGGCGATCGAGAAAATCAAACTCGGTCGACATTTCGAGGCGGAATTTTTTCGCGTGAATCACTCAATCCCCGACGGCGTCGGCATTTGTCTGAATACCCCGGTCGGCACGATCGTGCACACCGGTGATTTCAAATTCGACTTCACGCCCTCGGACGGACTGAAATGTGACTTCGGCAAAATCGCCGAAATCGGCCGTCGTGGTGTACTGCTCGCTTTCGCCGACTCGACGAATGCGGAGAAGCCCGGCTACACAATTTCGGAAAAAATCGTGAACGAAAATATCGCGAAGACGATTTTGGAAGCGAAAGGCCGCGTAATTCTCGCAACTTTTTCGAGTCTCATCGGACGAATTCAACACATCGTCAACGCCGCGAATCGCGCCAACCGCAAAGTTTTCGCGAGCGGCCGCTCGATGATCGCGAATATGGAAATGGCCGAACAACTCGGCTATCTCAAAGCACCCCAAGGACTAATTCGGCCTCTCAAAAAAGGCGTGAAAATTAATGAGCTCACGCCGAACAAAATTTTAATTTTGTGCACAGGCAGTCAAGGTGAAGAGCTTTCGGCTCTGACGCGAATTGCTTTGGGCGAACATCAAACGATTCAAATCAAAGAAGGTGACACTGTGATTTTCAGTTCAACTCCAATTATTGGAAATGAACGAGCAGTCGTCGCTGTGACGAATAATTTGCTGCGGCTCGGCGCGAAAGTGATCACGAATAAAAATCTCGATGTGCACACCTCGGGCCATGCGAGTCAGGAAGATTTGAAATTGATGCACTCGCTGCTCAAACCAAAATTCCTCGTGCCAGTGCACGGAGAATTACACATGCGACACGCGCACCGCGACATCGCGGAAAAAATCGGCATGGAGGAAGGTAATGTTTTGCTGCTCGACAATGGCGACATTCTCGAACTCGCGCCGAACAACATCGTGCGCAAATCGAAATCGAAAGTTCGCGTGAATAATATTTTAATCGACGGACTCGGCGTCGGCGACATCGGAACGAGTGTGCTGCGCGAGCGACAAATCATGAGTGAAAACGGAATCGTCGTGATTGTTTTCCGTGCGTACGCGCAGTCGGGCAAACTCGTCGGCGCACCGGACATCATCTCGCGCGGCTTCGTCTATATGAAAGAGTCGAGCGCGATCGTCGAAGAAACGAAA